>JADZCJ010000006.1 GCA_020851635.1 Anaerolineae bacterium | reverse complement strand
TGCACGAATCTCCACAAAATGCTTGGGACAAAATAAAATTCGCGTAAATTCGTAATGATTCGCGAGGATTCGCGTTTTCCAGTCTCTGGCTCATTCAAGCAAATTCGGGAAATTGTAAATTTACGGACCCAAAGAGGAGCATTGAGATTGAATCCTCTCGCTGACAGGTGGGAATTTTCCACTCATATCGCTCTCACACATCCATCATCCCGACCTAACGCTCCGGGCGTACTCTGCAGAATGGCGTATCGCGCGAACGGGGTGTGCGCGCTCCCGCAGAAATTGAATTTCAAATATGCGAGCGGCGATACGCGATTCTCTATCCGCAAGGAATCTATGAACAAGATATTACGCTCTCTGATCATTCTCTTTATCCTTTTGGGCATTTTTGTATCCGGTTTGGCGGGCGGCGTCATGCTCGACCGCTTTGTCATGTCCGCCTATGCCGCGCCGGCGGCGGACGCGCGCCCCAACACCGATTTGCTTTTGCAGGCGTGGCGCATCATTGACCAGAACTTTGTTGACCGCAAGGCGATTGACCAAAAGCGCCTCACGTATGGCGCGATCACGGGCATGGTGGATGCGCTCGGCGATACGGGGCACACGACATTTCTCTCGCCCGAAATGCTCAAACAGCACCAGAGCTTTACCAGAGGTGAGTTTGAAGGCATCGGCGCGCAGGTTGAAAAAAAGGGAGAATTTATTATCATCACCGCGCCCCTGGACGATTCGCCTGCGCTCAAGGCGGGGCTCAAACCCGGTGACGCTATTTTCAAAGTGAACGGTGAGGACATGACGGGCAAGCCCGTCGAATACGTCATTGAAAAAATCGTCGGTCCGGCGGGAACGACCGTTGACCTTGTCATTATTGACGCCAACGACGGCTCGGAACGCGAACTCACCATCACCCGCGCGGTGATCAAGACGAGCGATGTGGCGTGGGCGCGTGTCCCGGGCACTACCATCGGCGTCGCCCGCATCTCCGGCTTTAGCGACGGCGTCAGCGCAAAACTGAAACAGGCGCTCGAGGAAATGCAAGCGCAAAAAATGACCGGCGTCATTCTCGACCTTCGCAACAACCCCGGCGGGCTTTTGAGCGAAGCTGTCTCGACGACCAGCCAATTTCTTAAAGAGGGCAGCGTCCTGCTCGAAAAAGACGCGCAGGGCAAGATTGAGCATGTCGAGGTGGAATCCGGCGGCGTCGCCACTGCCATGCCCATGGCGGTGCTCGTCAATTACGGCAGCGCGAGCGCCTCGGAAATCGTCTCTGGCGCGCTCCAGGACTATGGACGCGCGCGGCTCGTCGGCGAAACGACCTTTGGCACGGGCACGGTCTTGAATACATTTTCCATGTCGGACGGTTCCGCGCTCTTGTTGGCGACGCTCGAATGGCTCACGCCCAACGGGCGCGTCATCTGGCATCAGGGCATCAAGCCGGACGACAAGGTCTCTTTGCCCTCCGGCGCTGCTCCGCTCTCTCCCGCCGTGCTCAAGACGATGGACGAGAAATCCTATCAAGAGAGCGACGACCTCCAACTCCAACGCGCGGTCGAATATCTGACCTGTCCCGATGCCAAATGCGCGTCTGATGCGGCGAAACAGCCGACCAGTCCATAAGGAATACCAAAAATACCCCGCCGTTACGGCGGGGTATTTTTGGTATTTCCTTCTTGAATTTTTCCGAATCTGATGTATCCTTGTATTCGAGGATACCAATTGACTCTCTCTTGGCAACCTGCCAAGATACTGGTATTGGCATAGCTCGAGATTTGCCGTCTCACCCGCGTACTATAATCGCCATTGATTCCGTGCGGCTGGGGCGGGTTTGTCAAGCCCTGACGGACCTGCCCCGGTAACCGGCAGGGAGCTGACAATGGACCCCGCTCGTTTTGCCTCGCTCGAAAAGAGTATCCGCCGGCTCACGACCTGGAGCATCGTCCTCACCCTCTTTGCGGATGTCATTCGCTTTGTCGCAGCATGGGACGAGGGTGGGAACATGAGCGCGGGCTTTGCCACCATGACCGTCGTCTGTCTGAGAGATCCTGTTTCGGGTTGATACAGCAAACAAATTCAAAAACAAGAGCAAGATTGCGGCTTGTCGCAATCTTGCTCTTGTTTTTCCACCTCTTCCATTGGGAGAGGGGCAGGGGTGAGGGATGTAATATCGGATAGTGCCGCGTACGGGGGTCGAACCCGTGATCTCAGCCTTGAGAGGGCTGCGTCCTGGACCACTAGACGAACGCGGCGAACGGAACGGATTATATCACGGCTCGCCCAAATTTCAATGCTCCGAGCCGCGGTGATTTCCCACATTCAAAACCTTCGAGGTCTCCGAGACCTCGAAGGTTTTGAGCGCAAGTCTCTTGTACGTGATGTGGGTAATCACCAGTCCGAGCCACCTCATTCGTAAAGCTGCCAAAGTGAAAGCATTGCATCGCTCACTTTGGTAACGCTGTCTTGCAATTTTGCGCGGACCATGTTCTGTCCCAGTCTGTTGAATCGCCAGGTGGCTATGCTTAACTGGCGTGTGGGAGGCAACTATGTATTTGTGGGCGCCGGATCCAATCTCTCGTCCAATATAAAAAACGTTGGCTGCGATTGATGCGAATGAATATGATTTTACGATAGATTTGCGCAGGTTCAATCATGCTAAAGGGGGCGTTTCCATACGCGCTACGTAACCCATTCTCTCAAGCTGCGCAACAAATACGTGAAACATACGTAGAAAATTACGTGCAACACGTATTTACATTCTGCGCCTCTTTCTGTACACTCTCTCCATCGTCATACCACAACCGCACCTTAACATTTCCGCGCATCTCGCTCTTGCCCGCCAACCGCAGTCATTCCCCGCGGCGTCTCTTGTCGCCCCCAGAGATCCAAATTTTTTGATTAATCAAACAATCATACAGCGCCCTATTTATAGGCATTTCTCCAAAAAACAATCAAAAGAATCAAAGCGGTGAGAAAATGAGAAATCAGAAATCAAAAATCAGAAATCAGAAATCAGGAATTTCCACCCGCGCCTCGATATGGTCTTGCTCCGCCGTCACTTTGCCGATCGCCCCAATGACAGGCAGCCGCGCGCCGTCCTGAACGCCATACATCCCCGCAATGATTCGGTATTGACCGGGTGGCGTGTCTTTGGGAATTTCCAACTCAAACACATCCGTAACCACCTCGCCGTCCAGCAGATAGGATGTGGGAAACGCTCCATTCGCCGGTTCGGCGTCACGCTGTGCGATCACGTTGCCCGCATCGTCAACCAATTGAAAAAACATCTTGTAATCTGCGTCCGGTGAATTTGCCGCGCGCAGAGTCCATTTGACCCGCAGGGGTTGCCCGGCTTGGACGCGCACAGGGTCTGCCCCCAGATCAACCGGCGCCCCATTCTGTTCAAATTCGAAATCGAGCAGATCGAACGTGTCCCCAAAATGAAAAAATACCGGGCGTTCGTCCCCTTTGGGGTCCCGGAACGTCGTCCGCACGCGCCCCAGCGTCGGCGTAATCTCACGACCTTCCGGGTCGCGCGCCACGAGTGGGCGCGATGCCCCCGGACGTGACAACCCCACTTCGACCCGCGCGAGCGGCGGATACGCGTCCGTCGGCGTCAGCGGCACGCGGTAATCGTCCACGATGATTTCATTGGGCTGCCACAGCCGCGTCGGCAGCAGTCCATTTCCGGGAAACGCGTCCCACTGCCCGATCCGTTCACCGTCCGCATCGTAAACGTGGATATACAAGAGCAGGTCCTGATCAATTGGGGCATCCGTCCGCCAGAACAATTTGAGCGGCAGTTCGTTTCCTCTCAGAACGCGCGTCATCTCGTAACCCAGCAGTTCGGGCTGCGCGTTCCCTGCGTCATATTTGATGTGGACGGGATTCGGCGCCGCTGACTCGTCCGTGATGCGCGGGGGTTGGGCATAGACGGGCGCAATCAACACAAACGGCGCGCTCGATGCAAATACAAAAAGAAATAGGCCAAGCGCGGCTGGCAGCGCGACCGGCGCGAATCGTTCCGCGCTTTTTGACCGCCCGCGCGCCAATTTTGCGACAAATTCACCCACCGCATATAGCCCAAAGACAATCAAGATCGAAATCGAAGCGATTGCGGGAAACATCAAACGTCCCTGTGACGCAAAAGTCATAAGCGTCCAACGCACCAGCGCCACGAAAACGATGAGCACATGCAGCGCCATGATCCACGCAAG
The DNA here is from genome assembly GCA_020851635.1 of Anaerolineae bacterium. Taxonomy (GTDB): domain Bacteria; phylum Chloroflexota; class Anaerolineae; order UBA4142; family SHND01; genus SHND01. The sequence goes on along the minus strand of JADZCJ010000006.1, from coordinate 62,405 downwards.
GGCGGGCACAATCCGCCGGACCGCGCCAATCACCAACCCGACGACCGCCACCACAGAAAACAGATCGAGCGCCGAATACACCCATTCGGGCGCAATCACGTTCACCCCGCCGAAATTTCCCCAGAACGATATGCGGAAACCCTGAAACTCGTCCAACAATCCAAGCACCGTCTGCGGCGCGCGCCCTCCCGCAATCTGCATCCATACGTTGAACGCCAACGGGTCACCATACAATGTATAGTTCCGCGCAAACCACCACAATGTCAGCGCCGCCACAGGTAACAGAAACAAGAGACCCGCCAACACAATCCGCTTGAAATCGCGCGTCCTCCACAAACAATACGCCAGCGTGCTCATCACCACAATGCCCAGCGCCAGATTGCTCACCTTGGCGAGAATCGCCAATCCTACGATCACACCCAGCGCCAGCGCCCGCGCCTTCGTCACTCCGCGCGTCACCAGCTGCACGGTCAGATAGATCGCGCCCGTTGCCAGCAGCGCCGCCAGCGCATCGTTGTTTACCGACGCGCTGATAAACAAAAACATCGGATTGAACGCCACAACACAAGCAGCCAGCAGAGGGAGCAGATATGTCACGGCGCGGCGATGTCCCGATTCCGGTGTCGCCTTCGCGCTCGTCGCTGCCAACACCTCCCACGTCACCTTCCACGTCAAAAACACCGTCCCCGCGCTAAACAACACCGACAGGAACCGAATCAGGTGCACTGCGAGCGTCGTCCCTCGCCACGGCAAGTCTTCCGCGCTTGTATGCACCACCATATTCTTGTTCCCGAATGCCAACGGGATGCCGATTCTTGCATACGGATTGCGCCACAAGCGGTCTTGCATATCGGACGTATCAATCCAAAACGTCAGCGCCGCGCTCGCTGCATAAAACAACGGCGGCTGTCCGCCTTCCTGCTCCCACAACTGTTCTTTTGTCGGGTCCTGCACGGGCAGTCCGTTGCCCCGGGCGATCCATTGCGTATACGGGTAATGCCAGAGCTCGTCGCCCGCCTCAAAAATCGGATTCACCACCGAGTAGAGGGCGCCGAGCAGCACAAAAAGCGCGACCAATCCATAGATCGCGCGCTCGCTTGCCAAAAGCTCTTTCAGCCGATTTAACATTTACCAACAACCCGGCGAACCAATTCGCCAAGCTTTACGCAGATTCGCGTTTTCCAACCCGACTCTCTCGACCCGCATCCAGTAAAGCACTCACCTGATTGTAATCACATTCCCCAACACCACGGCGTCATTCGCAATGCGCGTCCCGCTCTCAGCCTTCAAGGGCACGCGGTCGCCGCTCTCTTGGAGATACATCCCGACCAGAATCCGGTACTCTCCCGGCGCAAGGTCCGCGGGCAGGTCCAGGACATATTCATCCGTAACATATTCGCCTGCAAACCAGCGATTTGTTGGCAGTGTATTATTTTGGGGAATCGCATCGCGCTGAGTCCGCAGAACGCCGTTCGCATCAACCAGATGAACAAACACCTTGTAACTTGCATCGGGCGTTTCGCTTGCGCTCCAATACAATGTCAGGAGCAGTTTTTCGTCCGCGCGATATTCCGTGCGGTCCAGTTTGTAACCGAGCAGTTGCACCGAGTCGCCGACCCGAGTCAACTGCGGATGTTGAACAATCGGCGCCTGAAACTTGCGAAGAGTCTCGCCCAACGACAGCCGGATCGGCGGCGCGGCTTGTCCGTTCAACGACACCAAGACGCGCGCATAGCCCGCCGCCGCCGTCGGAGGAATCGTGATTTCGTTCCGCGCGCGCAGCGCCTGCGTCGGATTCAATCCGCCGCTTGCCTCGGGAAACAAGGCGCCCCGATAAAGCACCGTCTCTACATCCGCCGCATCGCGCAGTTTGATTTCCAGCTTGTCGTCCGCATTGGCGACGTTCTGCCACCAACTTGTAAACTCGATAATGTCCCCGCCGCGCGGCTCGATCGCGCTCACCGCATACCCCAGCAGCGCGGCATCACCGACCTCTACTTGCAATGGGTGTGTAATGCGTAGGCGGTTTAGCGCGGTCGGTGTTTTCGACGTTCCAACCTCCAGCTCTTGCGCGATCCGATTTTCGTCGCCGACCAGCGCGACCGGCGTCTGCGACCCGCGCTCGAACGCGGCAAGGTCAAACGAATAGGTCCCCGGCGGCGCATCCGGCGGGATAACAAGCCCATAGAGATCGCGCACGGCATTCCCGTCGCGTTCGAGCGTGCGCCCGCCCAGCGGCAGGGCTTCCTGCTCCACCCACACCCTGCCCGTCGCGTCGCGCAAGCGCAGGACGAGCCGCATATTTTCCAGAGGCGCGTCTGGAGACCAGTTCACCCGCGCGGTCAAGAAATCGCCCGCGCGCAGCTCGCGCGGCGACAGCGCAATCACGCGCACCGTCTCGTTGTCTTTGAACGTCGCGCGCAATTGCTCTTGCCGTGTTGGTTGCTGCTGTATTTTCCACACGGACGCAACCGCGACCGCATCCCAGCGGTCGAACCCCGTCATTGTCTCGGTGTCGGCGGGATATCTCGTCACATATACATCGGCGTCGTTTTGCAGCAATGCTTGTGTCATCGCGGCAAGGTCTCCCTGCCGGATAGTCCGCGCCTGGTCTGCGTGGATCACGACTTTATGACGTTTCAAATCGCGCCGCACGTCTTCTACGTATTGAAAATATTCGAGTGGGGTGAGATCTTCCCACGGACCGACAAAGATCGCGTCCTCTTGAAACGGTTGCGCCAGAATTTCCTGCCAGCGCGCCTCTGCCGCGTCATTGCTGCTCTGATCATTGCGCGGCAGGTTTGTCCACAACACAAACCCAGCCCACACGACCAGCGCCGTCGTCGCAATTCCGAGCACAGATTTTTGTGCGAGCGGCAATTCCAATCGTCCCCGCAGCACATCCCACACCCACCCCAATCCCAGCGCCACAAAAAACAAAAATGTCAGATACGACGGGATAAAAAAGATCTCGCTGTCAAACACCCAAAACGGAATGGCGAACGCCGTCTCGACGATATGCGCCAGCCCGAGCAAAAGCAGCAGTTGGCGCGGCGGCAGCAAAGCCGGGAAATCGCGCGGCACGCGCTTGACGGCGAGAGTCACAACGCCGAGCAAGCCAAACACAAACCCGACGATGGTAAATTGCTCGATCAACAGAGCGAGATAGACCTGTGTGAACCGCTCCCACAGGAATCCCGGCGGACCAAACCGCATATCGTTCGAAACATTTGTCTCTATGATGGCATAGATAAAATTCTCGGCGTGATATTCGACGCCCACGTCGCTCGACCCGCGCAGGGGGATATACAGATAGAGCAAAAGCGGCAGTACGAGTGCGGCAGTTGCTTTGAGCAGGGTGCGCGGCTCGAAAATCTTGCGCCCCCCGCCCCAGAGCACAAACAGTCCCAGCGCGGGCGCGAGCATGATCATGGTGCGATGATGCGTCAGCGACAACCCATACGCAAGCGCCACCCACCACAACGGGACGCGCCCCATGCGCCACAAGATTGCCAGCCAGATGACCAGAACTATAAAGAACGAATTGAGCGTGTAAACATCCGGAATGACCGCCTGCGACCACTGCACCCGCGAAACGCCAAACAGCGCCGAGGCGAACAAGGAGACGATCAGCGAAATGCCCAGTGTGCGCAGGGTGACCAAAAGCATGACCAGCGTGAGCGCGCCAAACAGCCCCGAAAACACATTCACGCGCAACGCGATGCTGCCGACGGGAATGAGGAGGGTCCACAATTTCGCCAGTAGAAAATACAGCGGATATCCCGTGTGGCTCACGCCGAGCAAATAGGCATTTGTCTGAAACTCGCCAAAATCACCGTCCAGAACGCCGGGCGCCGCGGTGCGCGCATAAAGGGCGAACGCGGCAAGAAACAGCGACACCGCCGCCAGCGCATCCCAGTTGACGGTCAGCGTTGCCAAGCCATGCTCGTTCGACGTGGGTTTGCGCGCTGCGCTCACGGACAGCCCTCCACGGGTGCGTTCACCTGCACATCTCCGAGCATGACAAAATCCTCTTCCGAATTTCTCAAATTCACGCGGTGTTCGGGTTCACCGACCTTGTACGTCCCGACGATCACACGATAGTTGCCGGCGCGCGCCCCCCGGTTCAGCGGCACGTTTATCGTGTCTGCAAAATATTCTCCCGGCTTCCAATACACGGTCGGATACGCGCCGCCGCCCGGAATTACATCCTTGTTGCCCGCGACCGCGCCCTGATCATTCACCAGGTGGGCAAACACGCGATACGTGTCCCGGATCGGTTCGTCGCTCGTCCAGAACAGCGTCACACCCAATTTCTCGTTACAAGCGATTGCCCGCGTCGACAACACCGAGCCGCGCAGCTGCATCCCATTGGCAAAGTCCGCATCTATCGGCGCGCCGCGTTGTGCGATGCTCGCAGGATCAATCATTGCGGGAGCTGCATACGCGGGCAGAGTGAACGTCACAAGCACAAAAGAGGCAAGGGCGATAAAAAATGCAGTGCACACAATCGCCACCATTCGCTCGGCGCGGACAAGCTCGAATGGGCGGCGAATGAGCGAGCCGATGCGCCACACGACGTGACTCCATCCCAGCGCATAGACCAGCGCCAGCGTCGAGATCGCAGGAAACAGATAGCGTCCCTGGTCGGTCCCGCTTGCCGTGCGGATAAACTGCACCTGCGCCGCAAAAACAAAACCGAACCATCCCAGCATCAAGCCGAACGCGGCCAGCCGATTTCTGCCCAGCGCGCGCCATTCGCGGACGAGATACAGCGCCGTGCCGATCACACCGACGATCAGCGCGCCGAGAAATACATTCAACAGCACACGTGGGAAATCACCCGGCGTCGGACCACCCCAAAACGTCTGCCAGAGCCATGGAAAATTGATGCTCAACAGCTCGGGCAGGGTGAGCGGGGCATCGCGCGGCGGCAGCGCCGATGCCGCAATCAAGCGGTATGCCAGCGGGTCACCGTATTCGAGCTGGTTGCGCGCAAAATACCAACCCGTCAAGAGCGCGACCGGCGCGGCGAGCGCAAACCCGCGCGTCAACAGAAATCGCGCGGAAAGCAGTGAATCGCCGCGCTGTTCCCATGCCATATACAGTACGACGAAAAACGCCAAGCCAATCAGCCCGAGCGCGGTTGTCTTGGTCAGCAGCGCGAGTCCCAACCACATTCCCAAAAGCGCAAACGCTTTCCAATCGGGCTCCCATTTTTCCGTGAGGATTTTCGCTGCCGCCAACAGCGCAAGCGTGCAGAATGCGACGAGGGGGATGTCGTTCGATACGAGCGCGCTGCTGTATAAAAAGGATGGGTTGAGTGTGGCAATCGCCGTCGTCGCCAATGCAAGATAGCGCCGCGCGGGCAAGAGCGTCAGCGTCAGCCCATAAATCGCATACACGCACACCAGCCCGAACGCGATCGTCACGCCGCGCGCGAGATGCACCGCGAGCGTCGTCTTTTGAAAAGGAAAATCTTCGGCGTCGAAATGGAAATAGTTGTTGCGCCCGCAGCACGCGAGGTCGCCTTCGAGCGCCGCCGCCGGGTTGCGCTGCAGACGGTCGGGATAATCCGATGTGTCAATCGGCGAGATCACGAGCGCGGCGAGCGCGTAATAGAACGGCGGCTGCCAGCCCTGATGTCCTGCTGTGCCGCCGCCCTGTTGAAACGACTGCACCGGCAGCGCGCGGAAATCGGCAAGATATTTGGTATACCGAAAATGGTCGTCTTCGTCGGGACCTTCAAACAGGGGAACGAGGATCGAGGTCATCGCCGACAGAATGGCAAAAGCTGCCAAGAGCGCGATGAGAAAGGGATCAATTCGACGCAAAATGACTATCGCTCACTTTTCGGCTGCGCGGAGAGCACAACCGCCCAAGATTATATTCGCCGTACGAGGTAGGACAAATTTGAAATTTGCCCTGCGGGAGTGCATTACGATTTTGGACCGTAAGGAACGAACGCCGTTTTGTTCCCCACCCGGCGCGCTGCGGCGAGCATGCCCTGCGGGAGTGCATTACGATTTTGGACCGTAAGGAACGAACGCCGTTTCGTTCCCCACCCGGCACGCTGCGGCGAGCATGCCCTGCGCGCAACTGGGAATAGGACGCAAACCCTTGTCCTATCTGGGGAACGCAAAGCGATTTACAATCGGCGTAATCTCGTTCCCTGCCGGGTCAAACGCATCCAGATTTTGCTGTGATTTGAGCTCGTAAACCGATACTTGTACCAAGCCCGTGGGCGCAGTGGCGGGCAGCCAATACGTGTCGCGCCAGATCTCGCCCGCCGTCATCAGACTCGTCGGTAGCATCCCTTGTCCGGGATAACTGTTGCGCGACCCGACCACGCGATAATTCTCATCCAGCGCCGCCAGATTGAGCGAATAGTCCGTATTCATGGGTTTGAGCACGCGCCAATACAGGTCCACTTGCAGCGCGCCGCGCGGGTCAACGGGATGCGGGTGCACTGACGAGCCGAGCAGCATCAACGAATCGTCAAAGCGAATATCCACGCGAGAGGGGATTGACGCAACATCATTCTCATCCAGTCGAGTCGGATATGCGTACGCGGGCAGGAGGAGCATAAACGCCGCGGCCGCCGCAAAACCAAACAGCCCGACGGCGATTGCCTGCGACACTCGCTTTTGTGCGGCGCGCGGGACGAGCTGCATCCAGCCGACTACTGCGAGCGGCGCGAGCGCGGGCAGCGCGGGAAACATCAAACGCCCGTGCGGCGCCTGCGTCTGGACCATCCACCGCAAGAGCGCGAGAAAAATGATCAGCGCCCACGCCGCAAGAACAAACAGTGGCGCATACACTTGGAATGACCGGACGGGAGGGATGCGCGGTGTGGCGGTCCGCGAGCGTTTGACAACTCGCCAGAACCCGATCAGCAGCCCGACGATGCCGAGCAGTGCGCCCAATCCGACGACCCAATAGACCCATTCGGGCGCGCGAATGTTGCCCCAGCCAAATCCAACCCAGAATGTCTCGAAAACTTCGCGCAGCTGTGCGCCCCAGCCCTCGAACGTCAGCGGGGCGACCCGTCCGCCAAAAATCTCGACCATCCGCCGCGTCCCCGTAACTTCACCATACAACGCCAGATTGCGCCCATACCACCAACCCGCAACGATGGCGAACGCGGCGAGCGCAACCGCCGCTTGCGTGATCAATTGTCGTAAATTGGCGCGATTGATATATATAAGCGCGAGCATCGCCAGCGCGAGCATCGCCAGACCGCTGACTTTGGTGATGGCGCATAATCCCGCCGCAATGCCGATCAAGACTGCATCACGCCAGGTCGGCGCGACCCGCAGCGCGCGGACGAGCAAATACAGCGCGACCGCACACAATGCCACAATCGCGCTGTCGTTGCTGACCGCGCTGCTGATAAAAAGGAATTGTGGTGTGAATGCGACCAGCGCAGCTGCCGCCAGCGCCGCATTTTCGTTATGCGGCGCGACGAGACGCGTCAGCCGATATGTAAACAAGACTGCGACCGCGCCCATTGCCAGCGACAGCCAGCGTGCCATGTGCATCGCCAGCGCGGTATTATGATAAGGGAACTTTTCTTGTGCCGTGTGAATAAAAAGATTCTTGTTGTCATTCACCACGCCGGGCACGTCAAACCCGTAATGCGGGTTCTCGCGGACGGTGGCGGAATAGTCAGAGGTGTCAATCCAAAATGTCAATGCGGCGGCGAGCAGATAATAGAGCGGTGGCTGGCTCCCTTCCTGTCGCGCCAGATGCTGCAACGGCAATGACTGCTCAGGCAGTCCGCGTCCCTGCGCCACATGCTGCATGAATGCAAAATGCCACTGCTCGTCCGGCGCTTCGAACAAGGGTGTGATTGCGCTGTAAGTGACGCCGAGCAGGATGAACCCCGCGAGCAGCAACCCCAAAGGACGTGAAAGGGACATGAATCAGCTCTCACTCATAGGGCGTTCATTTGCGACATCGGCGCTGTCGGGGACCGCAAGCGGCTCTCTGGGCAGGTCGAGGCAAAAATCTCGCACGATTTTTACAAACGAGAGCGGGTCTTCGATTTGCGGCAGGTGTCCTGTATGCTTGACCAGCGCGAGTTCCACGACATTAAAATCGGCGGCGATCTCCTGGGCGCGTTCTTGAGGCGCAATGCGGTCGGCGTCACCCCAGATCAGGATCGTCGGCGCTCGAGGGTTCTGTCGCGTGGGCAGTTCGCCTTCCACGACGCGCCGCACCAGTGACGTAAAACCGTGCGACGCGTCTTGTGATTCTTGAATGACCGCAGGCGTCACCAGCTTTTGATTCACGAACGCGCGGCGAATGGTCGTCTCCGAAAATGTCTGCGGACCCGCCATCTCGGTGATGGGCGCAAACACACTCGACCGCATGACCCGTTTGACCAATCCGGGCGGACGCGGCACGGTTCCTCCACCCGCCAGCACAAGTCGAGAAACGCGTTTGGGGTGTGCGGCGGCATAAAAGCGCGCCAGTGCCGCGCCAAACGAATGTCCCACAAAAGACGCTTCGGTCATGCCCGCGAGTTCCTGCACACGCGCGACCCATTCCACCAGTTCTGCCATGGATGGGTTGGGCAGTTCCACCGTGCCGCCGTATTGCGGCAAATCGGGAGCGGCGACGGTGAACGACTCGCCCAATTCTTCCCAGACGGTGCGCCAATGCCAGTGGGCATCGCCCAGCCCACCGTGAAGTAGGAATAGATTCGGACCGCTGCCGCCGCGCCACAATCGCACTTGGCGCGCGGCAATTCGTATCAATTCCGGGCTGATCTTTGACATAAAAGTGTGATTTGCGCGGTGGGATGCCGGAACAAGTGTCGGGCGCCCCGCGCGCGACGGACGATCCGGGACTGATTTTCATCCCGGTTTAAGAAATCGGTAAGATTTTCGTTGTATGCTGGTGAGATATTGACCTATTCTGTTACGTATACTAGCGCGCACAGACGGCGTGTGCGGGGACAGAGACAAGATTGTGCCGCCGTAAATGTTCCGCGCCAAACGATTGGAAAGGAACCAGCCCATGCTCAAGCGCGACCCGAATGCCACCCAACCGAAATTCATCTACCTGAACCGCCGACATTTTCTGGTCAAAACTATCCCGTTGGCGGCAGGCGCACTCCTGCTTGCAGCGTGTTCGCCGGAAATCACCCCCATCCCGCCGACCCGAGCGAACGATTCGCCCAAGCCCCAACCGACGGCGCCGCCGGCGCTTGCAGCGAGCGAGATTCCGCCCGCGCTCGCGCATACTACCGCGTTCAGCAATGTCACGGCGGACGAGCTGGGAGACCCGCTCAATAACTTTGAGCAGATCACCAACTATAACAATTATTACGAGTTTTCACTCGACAAGGAGGGGGTCGCGGGCGCAGCGAAAAATTTTACCACCTCACCCTGGTTTGTCGAAGTAGCCGGGATGGTGAACAAGCCCGGCACCTTTTCGATCGAGGACATTTATAAAAAGTTTGACCAGCAAGAACATGTCTATCGCCTGCGTTGTGTCGAGGCCTGGTCCATGGTGATCCCGTGGGTGGGGATGCAGCTCTCGGACCTCCTCAAGGTGGTCGAGCCAAAACCCGAAGCCAAGTATGTGAAATTCACGACGGTCATGCGACTCGGTGAAATGCCAAATCAAAGCACACCGATTCTGCAATGGCCCTATGTGGAAGGGCTGCGTTTGGACGAAGCCAACAATAACCTGACCATACTGGCGACGGGCATGTATGGACAACCTTTGACCAAACAGCAGGGTGCGCCGATTCGTCTGGTTATCCCGTGGAAGTATGGTTTCAAGAGCATCAAAGCAATTGTCCGGATCGAACTGACCGACCAACCCATTGACAACACCTGGCGCAACGCAGCTTCGAACGAATACGGGTTCTATGCTAACGTAAACCCGCAAGTAGACCACCCGCGTTGGTCGCAAGCGACCGAACGACGCATTGGCGAGTTTGGTCGTCGTCGCACGTTAATGTTCAACGGCTATGAAAATCAGGTCGCGAGCATGTATGAGGGTCTCGATTTGCAGGCAAATTTCTAGAGCGGGCGGGTCTCCCGCGAATTTACGCAAATCGAAAATCCTATTGGCGAGAATCTGCAGAGATTAAAAGCAAAGCAACCCGGACCATGCGGATAATCGGAAACAAAGTGACGACAGATACTATCGGACGCAAAAAGACAATCGAAAAGAATTGGCTGCGCGAGAATTGGCTGCGCCTGATTGTGCACATCGGCGTCTGGGGTCCGTTGTTGTGGCTCGTCTGGCGTTTTTACAATGACGACCTCGGCGTGGAACCTGTCGTCACTATCAACAATGTCACGGGTCGGACGGCAATGGTCCTGCTGGTCCTCTGTTTGTCCGCGACGCCATTGTATATCGTGTCCGGTTTTCGGCAGGCGCTCAAGGTGCGGCGCGCATTGGGGCTGTATGCTTTTATGTATGCGGGCATCCATTTCCTCAATTTTATTGCGCTCGATTATGGGTTCAACCTGAATTTCATTCTCGAAGACGGCATTGTTCAAAAGCCGTATATCTTTGTCGGTCTGACGGCGCTCGTCATGCTCATCGCGCTGGCGATCACCTCGACCAAAGGTTGGATCAGGCGTCTGAAAAAGAACTGGACGCGCCTGCACTGGCTCATCTATCCTGCGGGTGCATTGGTTGTGATTCACTTTTTCTGGCAAGCCAAGGCGGCAGAGAAATTCGAGCCGCTGGTGTATGCGGCAATCGTCATGGCGCTTTTGGTCCTACGCATCCCGCCGGTCCGCCAGCGCATCATCCAAACCCGTTTGCATCTGACCAAACCGCGGGTTCAAGTCCAAGCGCAGCAAGTTGCGCCTACCGTCTCGACGCCAAAAGAGACCGTCTAAACGGCGAGGCGGGCGAATCATTCGCCCGCCTCGTCCCTTGCATCCTCAAACAATGTCCTGCGGAAAACCAAATATCCCCGGCGTCCCGCCCGTGTGCCAGAAAAGGACGGTTGACTCTGGCGCAAATGTCCCGCGCGCCGTCAGGTCAATCAACCCCGCCATGGTCTTGGCGGTATAAACAGGATCGAGAAAGAGCCCCTCCAATCGAGCGACACGGTGGATTGTTGCACGCGCTTCGGGCGTGATTTTGGCGTATGCTTCACCCAGATAAGCGTCGTGGACGATAATGTCGCCCTCTTGCAGCGTGATCTCGCGGTCGAGCAGTGGAACAGCTTCTTGAATCAGGCGCGGGATGCGTTCGAAACATTCAGCGCGTGAACGACTGACTGTGATGCCGTGCACAGGAATGTTTGCGCCGTAATATTTCATCCCCGCCAAAATGCCCGCATGTGTGCCGCACGACCCCGTGGTCACAACGACCGCATCGAGCGCAATCCCCTGCGCTTGCAACTGCTCCAACAATTCGCCCACTGCCAGCACATACGAAACCACGCCCAATTTCGTCGAGCCGCCGACCGGAATCAGGTATGGGTTGCGCCCTTTGGCGCGCAGGTCGTCGCAAACGCCCTGAATGACCAGTTCGGTCTCGTGCTTGTCGGCATGGGCATACACCAACTCGGCGCCGAGAATTTGGTCGAGCAGGAGGTTGCCGTTTACCTGTCCCGACGGCGAGCTGAAAAACACCCCGACCGCGTCCATGCCTGCCTTGCGCGCTGCGGCTGCCGTCGTCCGCACATGATTGGACTGGACGCCGCCGCCCGTCACCAGCACATCAGCGCGTTTTTCCAACGCGTCCGCGACCAGAAATTCGAGTTTGCGCGCCTTGTTTCCTCCCAGCGCAAAACCCGTCAAATCATCGCGCTTGCAGATGACCCGTAACCCGAGCTCGCGTGACAAGCGCGGCAGTTCGTCCAGGGGCGTCGGCAAATTAGCGAGAGGAAAACGCGGAAACGAGTTCAAATCCATCATCTCACCTGATTCACGCGCGCATACTCCCACAGCGCGCGGTCGAGCTCTCGCATGGTCACCTTGGCTCTCTTCGCCAATTTTCGCGTGGTCAGGACATACTCCCACCAGAAATCAAAATCGAACTTGATTGGAGGGGTAGTTTGCAGAGACCAGAGCGACATGGGGTCATAGATCGGGTAGGGATCGGTCGAGCAAAAATGGAGCAGCACGGAGGCGGTGCCGAGACTTACGCCCTTGAGCAGGGTGAGCGTCTCGACGCGCACGCGTTCATGTTTCGTCGCAAAAGAAACGCGTGTGATTTCGCGAATGAAATCTTCTGCGTTCGAACGGCACAACGCGCGCGTGCGCGGGCTGTTCCATTCGCACAGGGTCAAAAAGTCGGCTTTGCTCAACGTGCCGCGCTCGCGCGTGCGCGGCACGATTTCGTTCATGATGCGCCGGGTGGAGGGTCCATCCGGAAACTGGGCTGCCCAATATTCGATTGCTTTTGGGTCAAAGCGGAGAGAGAACAATGACATACCTCTCGAACGGTCTTGTGTTCTGAAAAATTCTCGTGTGCCCATCTCAACAAGTACAACTTTACGCGGGGCGGACAGGATTTGAATTGAGGCAATCCCAAGTGACGAATCAACGATCTGCCGCTTGTCTGGGAGCGCAGATCCTCCAACCGTTTTCGAACGTTTTAGTGCATTCGTAATTGGTATTCACATATGAATACAAAGTCTCCAATTCCGGACTTGGACAGCTCTTGTTGTTGGGCACCCAGTTCTTGCGCGCCTGTGGGTCCAAAGGAGAAATGTTTGGGTTTGTGGATGACGTATCGAGAATGAGCGGCTTGGCACTGGCGAGATTGTCTATGAACTCTGCTATATGCTCCGGTTTGGCATAGCCGCACGTAAAGAGCGGATATTGGTACACAAAGCGACCGGGTGACGGCACTCGCGTCAAATTGTAGATTTCTGCTTCCGCGCCCCACACCAAAAGACTTGTTCCGTTTCCGAGCATCGGCTTGAGCTCACGCACGATTCCTGCCGTGCGCGCCGTTTGTTCCCAGGGCAATCGAATCATGGTGAAATAGACTTGCGAGAGTATGACAACAAGCAACACAATTCCAAATGCCATATAACGTCGAGATGGGACCGCCTGTGTGGGCGGAGTGGTGCTTTGCTGCCCGAATGTGCCGATTCGATGGATTAGCCATCCAACAAGCAACGAGCTCGCGGCAATCCAGGGCAGGTAATAATGCGCAAAAGTCCTTCCTGAAAGAGAAGAAAGCACGACTTCGAGAGGAAAGGCGACAAGACCTACCAACAGCGTGCGGTCGGACGTCAGCTGCTGGAAACGACCCCACCGCAAGGTCTCGAACATGGCGCCCAGCCACCCGCCCAGTGCCAGCAAGGACAACCCGGTAGGACCAAGAGCCAAAAATCCGGCAAAGCTGCCCAAGAGTCTGTCCTCGAATGAGGACGAGGCGTACACGGCATTGTAAAGAAATGCTGCATCAACAAAATCAAAGAGCGCGTCATTGAGTGCCAAGTAGATTACAAGAGGAATCGCGACAAGCGCAAAACCAATCAGCATCTGTCCAAGTTCAAGCACAGCCCTGCCCGGCTGTCTGCCCTCTACGCCCACCGCCAAGATCGAAATCGCGATGGCAATGAATATGCCGATATTATTCGGACGAAGAAAAAAGGTGAGCGCTGCCAGAACACCGATGGCGCTCAAATGGAGAATGCTCGCCCGACTCTTTGTATTCCCGCCATCAAGAGTCAGATAGATATAGAGCGCCAGGAATTGCAGAGGCAAGGCGAATTCTTCGGTAAAATTTCCTCCCTCCAGCACAAGGGGAATTGAACACAGCCATGCGAGCGTAGTGATCAGCGCAGGACCATAGCCATAGCGTTTCAGGAGAATTGTATGGCTCAATAGCGCAGACAAATACAGGCACGCCAGTTCAATAGCCCAAAGTCCCCAGCGGGAACCTCCTCCCAGCGTCAAACCCAGCGCATCAATAAAATAGATTACCGGACCCTTGTGGTCCCAGATATCTCGATAAGGTATTTGTCCGGTTAAAAGCTTTTCCCCTATGTAAAGGAACAATCCGGAATCTCGCCCCGCCTCGAAAATTGGCAGACCCTGGGCAAGCATTATGGCTGCCAAAATAAAATAAACTGCATAACACCATCTTTGGCTAGCCAGCACTTTTTTTTCACTCGGTGAGAGATTCAATTCGGTCTTGAATTTATTTCGGCATAGACCTATGTGCTCGAGCAACAGTCCGGTTTCGGTCCAATGACATGGCAAACGCCCGTCACTTTTCGTGTCGTGATGGTCTCTTATCGGTTGCTGACGGTTTGGGGTTTGTCCGCGCCTGTCACCAACGGCTCGACCTTGTCCAGCATCCCAAACCGTTTCTTGAACAAGAACGCAAGATTCGCAAACCCGTCCCGCCAAAGGTTGAGTTTGCTCTCACCGTGACGCTCTTTATAGTAAATCACCAGTTCTTTGCAGCGCACACCCGGCAGGGTGAAAGCTTCCAGCTTGATTTCTTCCGAAAACGCCATCGTGTCGCTTGTCAGATTCATACGGGACAACAACTCGCGCTTGAATACCCACATTCCCGACTGGGAATCGTGAATCCGGATACCATAGATCAGGAAAATAAAGACATTCAGCACGTCGTTGCCAAACACGCGCAAAAAACTGCTTGGGCGGTCCTTGTGTCCCGTGCGGTCGCACGATATAAAATCAATGTTCTCGTCGTCCATGACGTCGAGCAAGACGGGGATGAAATTGCGCGGATAAGTGCCGTCGCCGTCCATGGTCACGATCACGTCGCCCGTTGCAGTCGCGAGTCCCGTTTTATAGGCGCGTCCATAGCCGGGACGCGTCTCGAGCACGACCGTCCAGCCGAACGCACGGGCGACGGCGGCGGTGTTGTCGGTCGAGTTGTTGTCTACGACAATGACCTGGTCAACGATGGCGGGGAGGTCGCGGGCGATCTGGGGCAGCCCTTGTTCTTCGTTGAGACAGGGCATGACGAGGGAAATCCGTTTTTCTCGATACATCAGCAGAGATTGTAAATCAGAATCGTCACGATTGAAAATTAGAACGAACCAACGGCAACCGATCCATCTATTTTTTGGTTGAGCCATAAAAAAACAGGCAGACAACTATTACCCTGTCCACCTGTTTTCTTGTTTGCTTTCTCCCGGTCTCTTGTCCGTGCTCTATAATTCGATCCGATACGATTCGACGGGACGCGGCGCGCTCTTCATGATTTCGGGTGAAAGATTGTGTCGGAACTGCGCCCATTTGAGCGATGCCCATTCGCGCAAAATGACAGGGTACATCATCGGATTGAAAAGGATGTTGATGGTCAGGAAACATTCATAGGTGCAGTAGCACTTGGTCTTGCTGATCCACGCGCGCACCTCGTCGGCTTTTTGCGACTGCCAGATTTTCTTGAAATCATAGTCATAATCGCGCACATTGCCGAGAATCTTTTCATCGAGCAATTCGCACGCCAGCACCGAGCCGTCCGCATACATCGCGCCGCCCAGCGACCCTGCATAACAGGGAATCACGTAACGCCGTTCTTTGGTCATTTTGGTGATCAATTTGGGGCGAATAATGCGTTTGGCGTTGATAAAGTCGCCAAACGGCAGTTTGTAATACCCCGTCAGTTCGCGTGAGCGATTATCGTGTTCGAGCCGTTCGTGGAATTTGTAATAATTGTCCACGTCAAACTGGTTCGCTTTCGGGTCAATTGGGGGTGTGTATTTTGCTCCCGGGTCTTTGGGACCGCCGCGCAGCAGCAGGGTAAAGACCGTGTTGACGCCAACATAGGTCTGCAAATAATCGTAAATCTCGTCCAGTTTTTCGTGGTTGTATGCGCTGACGGCAATCTGGATGCACGTCGAAAAGTTGGGATAGTGCTTTTCGAGCACGCGCAGCTCGCGATATGTGCGGATCGCGCGGTCAAAGAGACCCTTGAATCCGCGGAATTTGTCGTGATCGTCTTCTGCGCCGTCAATCGAAATGTCAATGTGCAGATCGAGGTCGGGACAATCGTCCAGAATCTCGCGCGCCCCGTCCACCACACGGCTGGTCAGGGACCCGTTCGACGGGATGCCGACGTTCAATGCCTTGGCGTTCTTGTGAAACATTTTGACGATTTCGGGCAGGTCCTTGCGGAGGAATGGTTCGCCCCCTGTTGGGGTGAAAAAGATCATCGGGTCCATCGAGGCGCTGACGCGTTCGATTTCGTCAATCGTCAATTCGCCGGTGTGCCGTTCGTGAGAACCCAGCAGACAGTGTCCGCAGCGCGCGTTGCAGTTCTTTGTAATAAACAAGACAAAATACAACGGCGACGCGCCCTTTTTGGACACGATACGTTTTGCAAACGGCAGATAATTGAGTTTGCTCATTGATGTTTCCTCAAATTACAACCACTTGTTCATCCTGACGTGATGCGAGCGCCTGTTTGAACGCATTGACGCTTATATAAAAAGTGTTTGCCAGACTGTCCAGGTGGTCGTTGTTGTTGACGATCCCCTTGCCGCGCACGATTCCCTGTTGGTCCAGCGCAAAGCCATACGGCACGCCCGTTACGCTGAACGCCGCGCGCGTCTCGGGAGAGACCACCACCGGCACCTCTCCCAGCTTGTGCGTTTGAACAAAGGTATCGAGGCGGTCCTCTTCGGCGGCGCTAAAGACGAGAATCACGCGTTCCGGCGCGTCTATCACAAATTCGCCGAGAGCTTGCGCCACAGTCACACAATGGGGGCAGTGAGTGGACAAAAACAACAGAAGGGTATTCCGCTCGGGATCGTTGGCAAGGGTGAGCGTCTCGCCGCTTGTCGTCGTCAGCTCGGTCACGGGCGTTTTCGCGCCCAACTCGGGACCATCATAGGTCAACCGAAAGCCATTTGAACCCTCGTGCCGGGTTTCTGTTGGGGCAGGTTCTGCTTCCGGCTCTGCCGGATGTTCCGGCGACGGCTCGTGCGCTTGAACCGACCCGAACAGCGGCACGCCTGCCTTTTGTACGATGCGCGCGATTTTCAAGAGCTGAACGGGATTGAGAAATGTCACCATTTCCGCGCGCATCTTCATGCCCGTATATGCGCGCACCTTGTCGCCCTGCACTTTGAGCAGCGTCGGCTCGAATTTATGGTCGGGACGCGCTTTTTTCAGCATTTCCAGCGCGTCCGGCGCGTACAAGCTCTTGGTCAGCAGTTTGCTGCCGCTCGCGCGCTCCACCTGGTCGGCAAGATCAGAGCAGAGAGAACAACTGGCGTCAAACAAGAGATAATAAAGTGTTTTCTTTGCCATGATCTATGACCCCAATTGTACCCAATTCAGAGTGCTTGTCGAATATCGGGCCCGCACAGAGGCGAACCGCTAGCAGGTTGTCGGAGTGAAATCAAATTCTAGTCATTTTTGAGATACTACGACGCGCGTTCATAGTCACAAATGAGGTCTCTTCGACAACCTGCTAGTGCGCCGTTCAATTGTGCCGCTCGCGGCTCGATCAAAGGCACATTTTCGCCCGATTTTGCTCAATAACGCCGCCCGCGCGCAAAATCGAGCAAGGCGCGGAGCATACCCAGCCCCACGACAAAAACATCTGCGGGCAAAAAGAGCGCGGTCCTGGTCGCAAAGGACAGCCCCCGCGCGCGGTGGACAAACGTCAGCAGCGACGCATTCAAGAGATAAAAGAGTCCGAGCCCGGCAAACGCGACGAGCATCAGGCAGATGTTTTGCAGGACCAACGCCGCCAGAAATAACAGCGCCGTCGCATAAATGACCGGCACCGCCGCCTGGTAAAAGAATGGGACGCTCGTAAAAAACGGCTCGCCGCGTTTGCGCAAGCGCATCAAGGTCAAGGCATATGCCCGTTTGTAATCCTCGCGCAGGACGCTCCCAACCGTATACGCCTTGAGATGCACCACCCGCAGCGATGGCTCCAGCACAATGGACGCCCCGCGCCCCCACGCGCGCTGCCCAAATTCCGTGTCCTCGGCAATGCTCGCGCCGCGATAGTTCTCGTCAAACCCGCCCAAATCGAAAAATCTCGCCCGTTTCATTGCCGCAACGCTGGTGTAAAAAAGACCGATTCGGTCCGCCTTGGCGAACCGAGCATATGTGAAATTCATCCACAGGTTCTTGTATTGGCTCGCCCAGTCGGGATATGGAATCTTGTCATCGAGCAGCCCCACCACGCCGTCCACCGCCCGCATCTGAAACGCCGTCTGCAGTTTGCCGATGGCATCGCGCGGGACCACGATATCTGCGTCGGTGAAATAGAGGACCTCGCCGCGCGCCTCGGCTGCGCCCCGATTTTTTGCCGCCGCCGCGCCGATGTTCTTGTCCAACGCAATCACACGCGCGCTGTAGGATTCCGCCAGCTGCGCCGTGTTGTCGGTGGAACCGTCGCTGACGACAATGATTTCGAGCGCGGGCGGCTGTGCCGCGCGCAATGCCTCGAGCGTTTGCGGTAGCGTCTGCGCCGCGTTATAGGCGGGAATCACAACTGAAATCGTTGGCTCGGTCATTCTCGGATTTCAAATGTCCCTGTCACAAATTCCGATGCGCTCGCGCCGTTCGGGTCGCGAATGGGCACGACCGCGCCGGTGTTTTCATTGATGGCGCGAATGACGAGATGATACGGACCTGCACGCGTCTCGGCAGGCACGGGCAAGGCAATCGTGTCCGCGACCAGTTCATTGTCCCGCCAGAGTCGCACGGGATAGGTATAGAGCACGGGCTGACGCGTCACCTCCGAGACCACCGTCCCGTCTTTATTCACCAGTTGCGCTTGCATCGCAATCGGTTCGCGCACCTCGCCGCGCCGCCGCCAAAAAGCCGTGGTGATAATGTCGCCGCTTGCGCGCGTTTGCGGAATGGTATAGTCAAATTTCAACAGTTCGAGCTGCGGCGACGCATCATTCGTCTGAAATTCGGGCGCTACCTGGACGCGCAATTCCGTTGTGCTGTCCACCGTCCCATTCAGTGCGCACGTAACGCGGTACTCGCCCGTCTGTGAGGGTGCGGTCATCCGTACCGGCACACCCTCGATGCGCTCGCGCAGCACATAGGGTAGTCGGACGCGCTCGCGCCATTCAGACATGGTTCCGGCGGCAGAGAGCCAATCGAGCGAGACCTCGTGTTCGCCCAGGTCGCGATTGACAATCGGATAGCGCCGCGCGTGTTGTGCCGTGAGATAGAGGATGATTGGTTCGTTGGGCGCAGCATACGCAGGTACCAGGCACCCAAATTTCAGAGGATGCTCCGGCGCATCGGAATTTACGCGATAGACCCGGTGTGATTCGTCCTCATAGACTGATTCAAATTCGGACCGCTGCCCCAATGCGGCGTCTGTCTCACCTGCTCCCTCTTGCGCGCGATTGACGATCACATAACGCACGTCAAATTCCCGCAAGAGATTGGGCAGGCGCGGCGATGGCGCGGCAAGCGCGGTATTGAGCGTCTGAAGAAAATCCGCTTGTGTCGGGGGGATAAAACTCGCATAGCCGACGGGCATCGCGCGCCGGTGCGCGATGCTGAAATACATGGCGCGCGTGATCGGCTCGATATCGCCGACGCGGACGGGGACTTCGAGCACATTCCCTTCGGGCTGTCTTTGTAGCCAATCATAGACCGCCGGAATCCGCCCATTGGTTTCGATCGGAATCACCCGAACCGGGACCGCGAGCGCCTCGATACACAACAAAGCCAACGCGATTGTGGTCACCAGTGCGCGCGTCTGCGCGTTCATTTTCTGTGTGACCGCGCCAAACCCGTTTGCGGCGAGCAGCGCAAGACCCAACATGCTCACGACAAAAAAGCGTGCGGGCGCGCGTGTGCCTTGAAATCCCGGGACAATTTCGTAAAGAATCCGGTAGAGCGGTGAGGGGAATTTGATGCCCGCGCCCAATTGCATGACAGGTCCAAACGAAATTAGCGCAAAGAAAAGGATGGCGGCAATCCAAAACGCGCGGTCGGGAAAGGGATACCGTTTTCTCAAACCCAACGCCGCGCACAACAAGACAATGATCCCGGGAAACAATGCCTCGCCAAAAGCGACAGGCAGCAAATCCTGATACAGCCGGTTGAACGGCGCGACGCTGAGAAACGAGAGCAGGCGCGCCGAGAACCGTTCGGCTTCCTCCAGCCCGCGCACAAACTGCAATTCGCGACTGACCTGAAAATAGGGCAGCGCGACGAGTGTGGTCAATAGCATGGCAATGCCGAAAAATATGGCGAATTGCGCGATGCGTCGCTTGTTTGTCTGTCTGCGACGAAACAGAAAAAAATAGCAAAGATATGCTGCCACGACCAGCAGAGTCATTAGCGCGGCATACCACGAGGAAAGCGCCTGAAATACGAGCGTGACCGCAAATAACACGGCAAAGACCGCGCGGTCTTGGATCAAACTCCGCCGCAGCGCAAACAGCACGAGCGGCAGCCATTGCAACGTAACCAGGTTGAGGTGTGACAGGTGATTGAACTTGTACGCCCAAAACGCATACGCCGCGCCCGCGAGCAAAGCGCCCGCGCGATGGCGGGTCAGATCGTATGCCAGCAGATAGCTGGTGAACCCTGACAGGACGAACGCGCCGAGAAAGACAAAATTGTATGCAAGGACGGGGTTCCCCGTCGCCAGCCAAACGGGGAGACCCATCACCGCGCTCGCGACCTGACTCTCTGAAAATGCAAGCGCATTTGGGTACGGATAGAAAATGTTGGCGTGATAGAGGTTGAGAGGATCGGTGACCAGCGCGCGTCCGGCGGATGCCAGGACCCATGTGTTTTCCAGCGGGTCGCCCCAATCGGGCAGATGGTCGGACAGCTGCACCGAAAGCGGAAACAACAAAACAACTGTCAAAAGCACAAACAGCCCCAGCACGGCGATTGTCTTGACTGTTGCGTCTGTGCGAACGCGTTGAGAACTGTTGACGGTAGCCACTTTACGAGGAAGCGGGAGCCGTGACGCGCTTGGTTTGTCTGCGCCGGGAATATATTCGGCGCGCGACATCCGTCAGTCCAAATCCGAACGCCAGACACAGCGGGGTGATAAGCGTCAGCGCGTACTGCTCCCACTTGGTGTTCCACAACAGCAAAAAGACGAGCGCAACGACAAACCAAGCAAAATAGAGGCGACTGTATCGCCAAAGCGCGGGCAGACCGAGAATGCCCCCGATAAAAATCAACGTGTCGAGCGAAAGATAGGGGATGCCGGGATAAAAATCGGACAGACGTGAGAGATACGGAATGTGCCACCACGCAGGGCGCGCATACCCGGTCACCAATTCGCTCCCGCTCACGCGATTGTGAAACGTCAGCGTTTCGAGAAAATTCGCTGCGGGGGTTGTCCACAAAAACGGATTGGCGACGAAAAAGACGCCGAGCGCAGCAACCCCGTATGTCACAATCAACAGCGGCGCATGACGATACCGCCATACGAGAAAGGGCAGAATCGCAAATCCCGCAATCGCATAAATATATTTTGAGGCGGCGGTCAGCCCCAGACAGATTGCCGAAAGGAGCAGCCACCGCGTTCCGTGCCTCCGCGCCCGCTCGAACGCAATCACCGCCGCGGAAATTGTCAACGCGGGCAGAGCTTCTAAATATGCCTGACTCGCATACTGAATTTGAATCGAATGGACCGCCAGCCCGACGGCGGCAATCGGATTCACAAACGCGAGCAGGGCGGTGAGCAGCGCCGAAGCGGCAATCGAGACATAACGCGCGCTCAACAAATCGGGAATACCGCTCGATTGCCCGACGAGGATAGCGGCGGCGAATGCCAGCTTGTTGAAAAGCGGATGCTCGATATTTTCACGCAGCGTGAGAATCTCGGCAGCGCGCCCATTGGCGATGGCTTGCGCGTACTGCGCGCTGACGGGCACATAGATCTGTTCGTCACCGCTCAACGGCATGTGCGTCGCCGCAACCCACCGCGCCGCCCATGCCAGGCAAATGACGCCCAGCACGAGCGCGACAGTG
Source organism: Anaerolineae bacterium (assembly GCA_020851635.1). Classification (GTDB taxonomy): domain Bacteria; phylum Chloroflexota; class Anaerolineae; order UBA4142; family SHND01; genus SHND01. The sequence continues at coordinate 40,494 of JADZCJ010000006.1, read as the reverse complement.
ATCCAACGCTTTTTCATCTGTGCGTCGCGTTGTGCGAGCAGCAACAATCCTCCCAGCACGACGCCGGTTGCCGGCAACAGGTAGGCGGCAATGGCGAGGCGCGCCAGGGCGACAACAAGTGTAAAAAAAGCGACAAGCGTCAACGCAAGCAGCATCCCGGCGCGCGGCGCGCCCAGCAATACGCCCCCCGCATAAGCGAGTGTCCCCAACAGACCCACCAGCAGGACCAGCTCCCATGCGGGTTGGGTCAGATTCGACCACCACGGCGTGTTCGGGGACGTTTGCGGCGTGAGCGTGACCCATTCCAGCGCGGGTCCGAGCGCGCGCCGGTCGGCGTTATTGGCATCATACTCGTGCGGCACAAAGGTCTCGGATGCCAGCCCCAATTCAAACGCGTTGGGTCCAAACCGCGCAGTGTCGGTCATCACGGTGCGATGCGTGCGCCATTCGCCATTTGCAATCTCGCGCAGCGGCAGGTCGTTCACCGTCAGTGTCACCGCGCGCACCCCTTCGGGACGCCATGCGTTGACCCGCATGGTCATTTCGAGCGGAGCCATCTGCCCCATAAATGGAAATGAAACGCTCGACGTTTCACCCGTAAAGCGAAAGCGCGCTGTTCCGTCGTCGGTCACGCCGTGCATGTCCCGCATATATCCGCCGAGATAGAGCCAATCGTCGCCGCCCACATTCAATGTATGGGGCTGGCGCGTTTGATAGGCAAGCGCCAGCGCGCAAATAGTGATGCCCCAGAGAGTCAGCAAGGGAACGAGCCAAACGCGGCGCGTGATTTTACTCATTCAAAACACCTACGGCTGGACCGGCAGCGCGGTCAGGACGAATCCTTGCGATGGCGCCAGGGGCGCGTCCGAATCCGTTTCACGGATCGAGACGCGCAGTGACAGCTCAAGAGGCGCATCGGCGGGGATGTCGAGATAATGAACATCGCGCACATTCCGCTCGCGCAGCCATTTTGTGGTTGGCACACTGCCGAGCGCGGGCTCGCCCTCGTGTTCGGCAACCACCTGTCCGTCCCCGTCAACTAGTTGGACCGAAATACGATACCCCCTGTCCATCGTCTCGAGTGCGGTCCAATACAACACCACGCGCGCCTGTTTCCCCGCGCGCAGCGTCCCGTTCGGCTGCAAAAACGCGCCCGCATCATCCTCGGCGGTCACGTGATAGCCGTTCAGCCGCAGATAAGGTTCCCAAATCCACGGTCCTTGTGGCTCGAACGCCGGACTGTCGTGCGCGCGAAACAAGAAATAGCCGTCCTGCTCACGCACGGTCTCGACGCGCGGCGCAACCATCAAGCGCGTGATGGCTTTCTCCAACTCGTCGGATGACAGCGGGTAAGGATCAGGTTCTTGTGCGTCGAGCAAAAAATACTGCGGCGATGCGGTCGTCGGAATCCATGGATACAGATAGATTTCGCGTCGCGTCGCTGCATGGGCGCCAAGACGATTTGTTGTCGCCAGTGATGCATCGGGGGGAATGGTGCCGAGAATTTCTTGACCGATCTGCGCGTGCCGATTCAGGGCATACATTTCGGGCGCAAAACGTCCTCCTCCGGGAAACCTGCTCGTGAGCACAAAACCCGCCAGCGCCGCGACGACCATCACGGCAGCCGCGAGGCGCAAGGGCGTGTCTTGTAGGCGGCTCAAGGCGCGCGCCGCTGCAAACCATAAGAGCGGCAGCAGGGGGGCGACCCACCAGCCGCCCAATGTGTTGATTTCCGGTTCTGAGGTCGTCAGCAATGCCAGAACTCCCGGGACCCAGAGGAGTTGTTCTCCCGGCGCGAGCAGCGGTAGAAACGCCATCGGGTAGAGCATCTGCCACAGCGCGACCATCTTGGCAGGTTCGAACCAACGCGAAATGAGCAGTAGGGGATTACGCGCGAGATTGACCGCAATCTCGCCAAACGATCCGCCAAATTCTTCAAACAGGTTTGTATAAGGGTACGGCGACCCCGCAAGATAGGGAAACACATAGGTAGGTATCGCAATCACCCATGCGGCTCCGACAAGCACGAGCAGGATGCCATGCCACAGTGGACGTTTCCGCAATGTCAGCACATACAAACCGATGCTTGCCACATAAATGCCCATGTCCTCGCGGACGAGCAGGGTCAAACCAATTGCCAGCCAAAACAATTTTTCTTTTTTTGTTTCGAGCGCGTACAAAGCCAATGCGAGCGTCGGCACAGCAAACATGATGCCTTGAAATTCGGCTGAGGCGACCTGGTGCAGCAGCGGGTTCAAGACAAACGCAATCACGAGCAGTGGCGCGAACCCGGGTCGTGCCCGTCTCAGTACAAAATAGCCCGGCAGTACTGCGACTGCCAGGCTGATTTGTTGAAACAAGAGCAGGGTTCGACCGTTAGGCACGAGCCGGACGAATGGCGTCAGGAGCAAGAGGACCGGCGACAAGTGTCCGCCGAAAAAGGTATCGGGTTTGAGCGAGGACTGCAGCCAATTGCCCTGCGCCGTATTCCAGAGCAGCTGGGTAAAAAAGCCCAGGTCGAACAGGAACGTGTGCAGCGCCGCGTGCCGCAAAAACGCGAGATAAAGCGCCCACCCCACGTAGGCCGCGAGCGCCACCGGCGCCGCCAGGTTTACCCATAACCGATACGGGTCTCGCAGCATCTGCGCGCTTTTTATGCGCCGGTCGGACTCGAGCTGGAGTGTGGGCGCGGCGCCGGCACGCGAGCTCATTCCGATTCGGATCCCGCCATTTGACGAATCTGCTCCAGCTCTTCCGGCGTGTGCGGCGCGAGGATTTCGCCTGCGTTTGCCGATTCGTTGGTCATTAGCTGAAAGTGACCGCAGTAATGTGCCTTGCTCGACTGACCGGTAAAATCAATGTGATAGTGTTCGCCGGGCCACGAGCTCGAGTCGAAAGTGAATTCGGTATACCCTTCGCCGTTTGCGCGCACGCTGCCCTTTTGCACCAAGAGTCCGGGGAGAGTGCGACTCTCGAAACTCACCAATTCGTTGGGATAGAACCAGAGGGTCACGGTGGCGATTCCTGAACCTTGTCCGTATCTTACGTATCCCGACATACAGTCCGCATAATACACACGCGAACCGTCGTCGCTGAGATAAACTCCGGGACCCTTGTAATCATTCAAGCTGCCCGGCGGTTTGCCCGGCACGGGTGTGCCCGGCGGGGTCTTGGGGCGAGGAGTGTTTGTCTTTCGGGGCGTGTTGGTCCTCGTCGGTGTGTTGGTGACCGTTGGTGTGGCAGTTGGCGTAGGCGTTGGCGGCGGCAAAAGTGTGAATTTTCTAGTGTTGGAGCGTTGACAGCGTTTGTTGATGCACGACTTGATGTTCCAAAAGTATGAATAACCCGGCTCGAGCAGGACAAACTTTTTTGTTTTGCCTGTATGTCCGCGTGCCACCGGCTCGCCGGTGCGCGAGCCGCGCCGCACGAGGATGCGGTACTTGTTGGCGCAGTCCACCTTGCCCCAACGCAGTTTGATGCGTGTTTTGATTTTGAACTCTGCATGGTGCGCGGGCGCGATCAGCTCGGGCGCGAGGGGCGGCGGCGGGCAGATTTCTTCGGTTGCTGTTGGCGTAACGCTGGCGGATGGGTTTTCGATGGTTTCTGTGGGTGTCAGGGTGAATGTGCCGGAGGGCGTTTCGTTGGGCGCTGCGGATGGGTTCGCTTGGGCAATACCAAGGGTTGCGCCGGCGATTGCAACAAAAATGAATGCGGCGAGAAAGGCAAACAGTCGTTTCACAAAATCTCCTGTCGTAAAGCTTCGCGCTCGGCGAATCGTTCTCTGGTGCAACTATAAACGCGGACGCGATGATTTGCCAAATTGCCAACCCGCGCCCTACAAACAAGCTTCGGAGAATAGAAAAACGCCGTGCGAAAGAATCACACGGCGTTTTGTGGAGCCACCCAAGAGACTTGAACTCTTGACCGGCTCATTACGAATGAGCTGCTCTACCAACTGAGCTAGGGTGGCAACAAAGCCATTATAGTGATTTTCCAAGATTTATCAAAACTAACGATTCTTATTGTCTGCGTCCCTCAAACTTGCGGCGATATGTTCGTCCTTTTCCCCGATTCAAATTCATATAGGTATCCGTCAGCGAATGGCAGTTGGGGCAAAGTAATCGCAGGTTGTCCTCTCGGTTGTTTTGCCAGTTTCCGTCTATGTGATCAATGGCAAGCGGCACTCGCCCGGTCCTGGGATTTCGCTCGTTCCAACCCCACCGGGAGCATAATTCCCCATAGGTTTCGAGCATGTATGCTCGAATGTGATCGGAAAGCATCTCGTCAACGGTATTCCCCGAAATCTCGCCTTGTTTCCACCGCTTGATATATTCGGCGCGCTGAAACGCGCTTTGGCAGGCATTGCTGCAGTATTTAGTTTGGTACCATTTCAGCGCGACCCCGCACTGTAAACAGCAGGGCGCCTCATTTCTTGATTTTGGCATATGCGGCGTCTAAAACCCCACCCGCACGCGTCCCAGCGCCGTCAGAATCATGCATCCAAAAATGAATACGTTTATAAAAAGCAGCACCGAGACCACAAACCAATGTCGCCACGTCATATGACCTCCTTGTTTTCCTTGAGAATCGTCACATCGCCCGCAAAAATGGTCAGCCGCGCATCGCCCTGTGTCAGAATCAGTGCCCCATCCGCATCTACGTCACTCGCAATGCCCTCCAGAATCTGGTCCCCGCGCGCCACGCGCACCCGCTGTCCGAGCATCGTCAACCGCGCGCGGTATTCTTCCTGCAGTGATTCGCCGCGGCAGACGCGACGATACCGATGGTCCAACTCGTCGAGCAGCGCAGCTTGCAGCGCGTCGCGGTCCACCGGGTGCCCGACTGCATCCTGCACGGTGGTTGCCAGCGACGCGAGCTCCGGATAGTCGCTCATTGTATAATTAACGTTCAGCCCGATGCCCAGGATCGCATAGCGCAGCGCGTCATCCTGCACACTCGATTCGATCAGAATCCCGCAAACTTTTTTGAATGATCCTTTACTGTCTGCGACCAAAACATCATTGGGCCACTTGAGCTGTGTTTCGAGACGCAGCTCTTGTTCCAGTGTCCGCGCGACGGCGAGCGCTGCCATCGGCAGCAGGCGCGCGGCGTTTTGGGGCGACAGGGGCGGACGCAGCAGCACAGAGAATTGCAGTGAGGTCGCGCGCGGAACAATCCACCTGCGTCCCAGCCGACCTCGCCCGGCGGTCTGCTCGTCCGCCGCAATGACCAGCCCTTCCGGCTCGCCGCGTTCGGCATAGTCGCGCAAGAGCGTATTGGTCGAAGTCACCTGCCCGAAACGCAAAATGTTTCGCCCGATCATACGATCTGTCGCCACATGAAAATTATAGCACCAACTCGCGTCTCGAATGCTTGAAAAATCTCGTTTTGTATAGGAAAATGGGGGCAGTCTCTACCCCCCTCTCGCCACATGTCAACCGACCGCCAACCCGCGTCATCCCCGAATGTCTTTGGTTCGCTCGATGCAATGCTCACTCCGGCTGTCCTTGGTAATCTGTTGGGCACGCGCGTCAAGAGCATTACGCAAGAGCAATACGTGGTTGCCCATCGCTCCGCGAACCAGCTCTATCAGATCTGGCTTGAAACTGAATCCAGACGTAAACGGCTGATCCTCAAAGAGTTTCAACCGCACCGCGACTGGGTGATGCGTCTGACCCACGATACACTCACCCGAGAAGCCATGTTGTATCGGCATGGTGTGTATGCGGCGATGCCGCCCGAAATTGTCATTCCCATCCTTGCCGTGGCGCGCCATAGCGACACCTGGGCGTGTTTGATGTGGGATGTGTCGGCGGACCTGCTCGCGGTGGATACGATGCAGAGCGAAACGACCGCGCGGCTGCTGATACATCACCTCGCCGTCATGCACGCTCATTTCTGGAACAGCCCCGCGCTCTCGAACCCCGCGCTCGGCTTGTCGTCGCTCGAGGATTTCATAACCGTTCTCGCGCCGTCTCGCGTCCGCGCAGAGATTGATCAGGGGCGCGCTCATCCTGTCGTGGAATTGGCGGCACGCGGCTGGCGGGAATTTGAGGCGCGCGCTCCCGCCGACGTGGTAGAAATCGTTCAGGGTTTCCAGCAAGACCCTGCCACGCCGGTTGCTTTGCTCCAAAAGCTTCCCAAGACGCTGGTGCATGGCGATTACAAGATCCCCAATCTCGGCATTGACTCGCGCGGGCGCGCTGTCGTCCTCGATTGGCAGGATGCTACGCTCGGTCCCGCGCCGCTTGACCTCGGTTATTTCCTCGCGCTCAATGCCAAGTGGCTTGCGTTCGATGCGACGACGTTGGTGGAAATGTATCGCACGAGTCTCGCAGACCGGGGACATGAGCTGTCTCGGGAGACAATCGAACTCGGGCTTGTTTGCGGCGGCGCGCTCCGCTTGTTGTGGCAGATGGTCCTGAACAACCATCAAGACCTGGAGTGGTGGTATGATATGGTGCGCCGGGTTGCGGTATCTTGCTAATCGGAGGATAATAGCGCCGGTCACATGCCGTTCCACCAATCCTCAATCTGCCGGGATCGCTTGCGATTCGATCCCAAATCCAAATCCCAATCCCAATACTTTTTTCTCAATCACCTATGAAACCCAAAGTATTCGTCTCACGAATTATTCCCGATCAAGGTCTTGAACTCGTCCGTCAAGCATGCGATGCCGAAATCTGGCAGGACGAAATGCCGCCTCCGCACGAGGTGCTGCTCGAAAAAATCCGCGACAAGGTTGGACTCTTGTCCCTGCTTACGGACCGTACCGATGCGGCGCTGCTCGATGCGAACCCGCAGCTGCGCGTCGTATCGAATATGGCAGTCGGTTACGACAATATAGATATCAAGGCGGCAACCGAACGCGGTGTGCCGGTTGGAAATACGCCCGGCGTCCTGACCGAAGCGACTGCTGATTTTGCGTTTGCGCTGTTGATGGCAAGCGCGCGCAATATCGTGCAGGGCGCCGATTATGTGCGCGCCGGAAAATGGAAGACGTGGGGTCCCAAACTGTTGTTGGGAGCGGACCTTGCGGGCGCGACGTTGGGTCTGATCGGTTTTGGTCGGATTGGTCAGGCGGTGGCGCAGCGCGCACGCGGTTTCAATATGCGTATCCTTTATAACGATCTCAGGCGCGTGCCCGAAGCGGAAAAAACGATCGGTGCCAGCTTTGTTGATCTGGATACCCTGCTCAAGGAATCGGATTTTGTTTCGATTCATACCGACTTGAACGCACAGTCGCGTCACCTGTTCAACGCCGCGACTTTTGCAAAAATGAAACGGGGGGCGATTCTAATCAACACCGCGCGCGGTCCCATCGTAGACCAGACCGCGTTGTATGACGCGCTGCGCAATGGTCACCTGCGCGCGGCAGCGCTCGATGTCACCGACCCGGAACCGCTCCCGATGGACAATCCACTGCACACCCTCCAAAACTGTCTCATCGCTCCTCATATTGCCAGCGCCACAGACAACACGCGCGGCAAAATGGCAGAGATGGCAGCTCGCAATCTGATCGCGGGCATCAACGGAGAACGACTCCCGACGTGTGTAAACCCCGAAGTGTATGACCGAAAATAACGCCCTGAACGAACGTTCCGTCGAAACCGGCGGAACGTTCGTCTTGTCGCGCGAGCATCTGCCGTATCTGCATCTTTCCGTAGCGTCCCCCGGCGTTCCAGATTCATGACCCGCCAAGCCAAAACGCCGCGCCCCTCTGCGAAAAAGGGCACCGGTTATACATTGATTGACGCCCCCTGGCGTTTCAAGTATTTTGATTCACCCAAAGAGACCGGGTGCTTTATCTGTCGCGCCATTGCGTCGGACCCGCGCCTTGATGCAAAGAATCTGCTCCTGGTGCGCGGCGAACGCGCCGTCATCATGCTAAATCGGTATCCATATACGATGGGCGCGCTGATGGTGGCTCCGGTCGCGCATCGCGGCGATTTCCGCGCGCTGGACGAGAAAACCCTCTCCGAGATGAACCGGCTGGTCAAACGCAGTCTGAATATCCTTCAAGCCGCGGTCCATCCCAAAGGTTTCAATCTCGGCATTAACCAGGGGGAGGCAGCCGGGGCGGGGCTTCAAGACCACCTCCACACGCACGTCGTTCCGCGTTGGGACGCGGATACCAATTTCATGACCACTATTGGGGGTTCCCGAGTTCTGGCGGAGGATATAGACAGCATGTATCGGCGGTTGCGGAGGGCGATCAAAAACGGGGCTTGACCCCGTTTTTTGTTGCGGCGCTAAATCGGCTGCGAGCAAGTGGCAGAGCTGCAATTCGCGAACAACGTTACGCGACGCGCAAAGTTTGGTATAATCGGCATGAGGTCATGTGAAATGAAATACAAAGAGGTATTTATCCTGTCCGGAGCAAGACTTCCTACTGCCAAGTTTCAAGGTTCGCTTCAAGATATTCCTGCCCCTCAACTGGGCGCGCACGCTATCCGCGCGGCGGTGGAACGCGCGCAGATCAACTCAAAACAGATTGATGAAGTGCTGATGGGCAATGTCGTCAGCGCGGGTCTGGGCCAAGCGCCCGCTCGTCAAGCCGCGCTCGGCGCCGGTTTGCCCGAGACGATTAATGCCACGCTGCTCAACAAAGTCTGCGGCTCGGCGCTCAAAACGGTCATGATGGGAACTGCCATGATACGCGCCCAAGACGCCAACATTCTCGTCACGGGCGGGTTTGAAAGCATGTCACGCGGTCCGTATCTTTCAGACCAACTGCGGCGCGGCGCGCGCATGGGGGACGTTCGATTCCGCGATGCGGTGGTGTTTGATGCGCTCACCGATGCGTTTCACGATTGGCATATGGGCAATGCAGCCGAACTCATTGCCCAAAAAATGGAGGTCACGCGCGCGGAACAGGACGAATATGCGCTGCGTTCGCACCGGCGCGCGGCTGCGGCGCAGCGCGAGGGAAAATTCAGAGATGAAATCACGCCGATTGAGCTTGCCGTCAAGGGCGGTGTGAAACTCTATGATGCCGACGAAACCATTCGCGCTGATACCTCGCTCGAAGCGTTGGCAAAACTCAAACCCGTGTTTCAGGCGGATGGCACTGTGACGGCGGGCAATGCGCCGGGTTGGAGCGATGGCGCAGCGGCGTTGGTGCTTGCGGGACAAGATTCGTTGAACGGGAGCAAGCCGCTTGCGCGCGTCGCGGGCTATCACCAAGCGGGCACCGTGCCTGAAAAAATATTCTGGGCGCCAATTGATGCGATTCAAGGACTGTTGAAAAAACTGGGTTGGTCCATTGACGAGGTTGACTTGTTCGAGCTCAACGAAGCGTTCGCCGCTCAGGTGCTTGCGGACGGACGAGAGCTTGGATGGAACTGGGACAAGGTCAACGTCAACGGCGGCGCGATTGCACTGGGGCATCCTCTCGGCGCGAGTGGCGCAAGAATTCTTGTCACCCTTCTGTATGAATTGAAACGACGCGGCGGCAAACGCGGCATCGCATCCGCCTGTTTGGGCGGCGGCGAAGCCGTCGCGGTTGCAGTCGAGATGGTCTGATCTGCGCACGCCCTGAATTTCTCGATTCCAAACCAGACAACGAGTTGATTTATGAATTTTGAATTGACCGAAGAACAAAAACAGATTCGCGATCTCGCGCGCGAGTTTGCGCAAAATGAAATTGCTCCGATTGCCGCCGAATTTGATGCGCGCGGCGAATTTCCCACCGACACGATCAAGAAATTGGGCGAGCTCGGTCTGATGGGCATCGAGATCCCTGCCGAATACGGCGGCGCAGGGTTGGACACCATGTGCTATGTGCTGGCGATGGAAGAAATCTCCAAAGCGGATGCATCGCACGGCACGATTGTTTCGGTCAACAACTCGCTCTTTTGTCACGGGTTGTACAAGTTTGGGACGCGTGAGCAAAAAGAAAAATATCTGGTCCCGGTGGCGTCCGGCAAAAAAATCGGCGCCTATTCGCTCACCGAACCGCAGTCGGGCAGCGACGCGGGCAACATGAAAACTCGCGCCGTGTTGAACGGCGATACCTATACCATCAACGGGCGCAAGTCGTGGGTCACGAGCGGACCTGTTGCCGATTTTGTCGTCTTGTTTGCGATGGTGAACCCGGAGCAAAAGCACAAGGGCACCGCTGCCTTTATGATTGATACGACCAAACCCGGATTCGAGCGCGGCAAAGTGGAACCCAAGCTGGGGATTCGCGCCAGCGCCACGTGCGAACTCTTTTTCGACAATTACCGGGTGTCAGCAGCCGAGCGGGTGGGGCAAGAAGGCGACGGATTCAAAATCGCCATGTCCATTCTTGACGCAGGGCGCATCGGCATCGCGGCGCAGGCAGTGGGGATTGCCCAGGCAGCGTTCGAAGCATCGGTCAAATACGCCAAGCAGCGCGAGGCATTTGGCAGTTCGATCTCAGAGTTTCAGGCGGTCCAGTGGATGCTTGCCGACATGGCAACCCGCATCGAAGCGGCGCGCTTGCTCGTCTATAACGCGGCGCTCAAAAAAACGCGCGGCGAAAAATTCACCCGCGACGCTTCGATGGCAAAACTGTATGCCAGCGAGACCGCCATGTGGGTGACGACCAAAGCGATTCAGGTCCACGGCGGCATGGGGTATTCCAAAGAGCTCCCCATCGAACGCTATTTTCGTGACGCCAAAATCACCGAAATTTATGAGGGCACCAGCGAAATCCAGCGTATCGTGATTGCGCGCGAGACGCTCAAAGCGATTGCATAATTTTTTCCCCCCGGAACGAAATGTGCGGAGCAAAACATGTCACTTGACGGAAAAATGATGGCGCTGCGCGCAATGCGCGAGCAGGCGTTGATCGGCGGCGGTCAAAAACGCATTGACCAACAGCATGCCAAAGGGAAATACACTGCCCGCGAGCGTATTGATCTCTTGCTCGACGAAGGTTCGTTTCAGGAAATCGGGATGTATGTGACCCAGCGCGGCACGTCGTTCAGCACGGGCGAGCAGACTTATTATGGCGACGGCGTGGTGACCGGCTATGGCACAATTGACGGTCGTCTGGTCTATGTCTTTTCTCAGGATTTTACAGTGTTTGGAGGGTCGCTCGGCGAAGCACACGCCGAAAAGATCGTGCGTTTGCAGGACATGGCGCTCAAGAACGGCGCGCCGATCATCGGGCTGAATGATTCCGGCGGCGCGCGGATTCAGGAAGGGGTGATTTCGCTCGGCGGATACGCCGATATTTTTTTGCGCAACACGATTGCCAGCGGTGTGATCCCCCAAATCAGCGCCATCATGGGTCCTTGCGCGGGCGGCGCGGTCTATTCCCCCGCGTTGACCGATTTCACATTAATGGTCAAAGACACCAGTTATATGTTTGTGACCGGACCCGATGTGGTGCGCGCGGTGACGCATGAGGACGTCTCGTTCGAGACTCTTGGCGGCGCTATGGTGCACAACAACACGAGCGGGGTCGCGCATTTCGCCGCCGGCAGCGAGGAAGAAGCAGTAAACATGCTGCGGACGTTATTGTCTTTTTTGCCGCAAAACAATGCCGAAGACCCGCCGCGCCGCGCCACAAGCGATTCTCCTCTGCGCGCAGACGAAGAGTTGGACGACATTGTGCCTGACAATCCAAATAAAGCATATGACATGAACGATGTCATCAAGAGGATTGTGGACGATGGCGATTTCTTTCAGGTGCAGGAACATTTTGCGGGCAATTTGCTCATCGGGTTTGCGCGCATGTATGGGCGTGTGGTGGGAATCGTTGCTCAACAGCCGATGGTGCTTGCGGGCGTGCTTGACATTAACGCCTCTGTCAAGGGGGCGCGTTTTGTCCGCTTTTGCGATTGTTTCAATATCCCGATTCTCACGTTGGAAGATGTTCCCGGTTTTCTTCCCGGCGTGGGGCAAGAACACGGCGGGGTCATTCGTCACGGCGCCAAGTTGTTATTCGCCTACTGCGAAGCGACGGTCCCCAAGATCACGATTATCACGCGGAAATCGTACGGCGGCGCGTATTGCGTCATGAACTCGAAACACATTCGCGGTGATTTGAATCTCGCCTGGCCCACCGCCGAAATTGCCGTCATGGGTCCGGAGGGTGCGGTCAACATTATTTTCCGCGAGGAAATCGCCATGTCGTCGGACCCTGAATCCACGCGTCAGCGCCTGATCGAGGAATACCGCGAACGCTTTGCGAATCCCTATGTTGCCGCCTCGCGCGGGTATGTAGATGACATTATCGAGCCGCGTTTCACGCGCGCGCGTGTGATTTCGGCGCTGGAGATGCTGCAAAACAAGCGCGATACGCTGCCGCCAAAAAAGCACGGCAACATTCCGCTGTAGATGAATTGCCATGTATAAAACCAAGATCGGTCACGCGCATTTGAAGGTGCGTGACCTGGACCGCGCGACCGCGTTCTATACACGTTATCTTTCGCTTCGGTTCGTGGAACGCGTCGGGGACATGTATGTGTTTCTGAGCGGCGGCGAGGTTCATCATGAAATCGCGCTGCAAAACGTCGGCGCGTATGCGCCGATTCCCCCGCCGGACGCGCCGGGATTGTATCACGTCGCCTTTGAGGTCCCCGACAAAGAGTCCTTTGCGAGGGCATTCAAGACGCTGACCGAGGCGGGGGTCAAGGTTGCGCTGGTGGACCACTGTATCAGCTGGGCAATGTATTTTGACGATCCGGACGGCAATGGTCTGGAAATCTATTGGGACGCGCGCAATGAACCGGACGCGGTAAAACACTGGCGCGGGATCAATTTGCCTCTGGAAGCGGACGATGTCCTGGCAGTGCTGGAGGGAGAGGTCAATCCGCAATCGTGATCGCGCGGAAATGACCGGATAGAGGATCGAATGTTCAAAAAGCTATTGGTAGCCAATCGCGGCGAAATTGCAGTGCGTATTCTGCGAGCGTGTCGTGAGTTGGGCGTCGAAACGGTCGCCGTGTATTCGGATGCTGACCGCAATGCCCTGCACGTCCGCTATGCGGATGAGGCATACAATATTGGTCCGGCTCCGGCGCGCGAAAGTTATCTGCGGATTGACAAGATGATCGAAGTGGCGCTGCGCGCCAAAGCAAATGCCATTCACCCGGGTTATGGCTTTCTTGCCGAAAATGCCCAGTTTGCGCGCGCGGTTACCGCCGCGGGCATTGTTTTTGTCGGTCCGCCCGCGAGCGCGATCCATGCGATGGGCAACAAGGTCGAGGCGCGCAGGTTGGCGCTCCAAGTCGGCGCGCCGGTGGTGCCCGGCGTCTATGATACGCTGAGCGACGAGGCAATTCTCGCCGCCGCCAATGAAATCGGCTACCCGGTCATGATCAAAGCCGCGGCGGGCGGAGGCGGCAAAGGGATGCGCCGCGTGGACTCGGCACAAGAGCTGCCCAATGCGCTCGCCCGCGCCCACAGCGAGGCGCTCCAGGCGTTTGGCGACGACTCGGTCTATATCGAAAAAGCGTTGACAGGCGTGCGCCACGTCGAATTTCAGGTCCTCGCCGACAACAAGGGCAATGTCATTCACCTGGGCGAGCGCGAGTGTTCCCTGCAGCGGCGGCACCAGAAACTGGTCGAAGAGGCGCCGTCGGTGGTGGTTGACGAAGCTCTGCGCGAGCGGATGGGAAATGCGGCAGTCAAAATCGCGCAAGCGGCGAACTATGTGAACGCGGGCACGCTCGAGTTTTTGGTTGACAGGGATTCCAATTTCTATTTTCTGGAAATGAATACGCGCTTGCAGGTCGAACATCCGGTGACCGAACTGGTCACGGGTGTTGATATTGTCAAGGAAAAAATCCGCATCGCGTCAGGGCGGCCCCTCTCGCACAGGCAGGAAAATATCATCATACGCGGTTGGGCAATCGAGTGCCGCATCACAGCCGAGGACCCTTTTAATAATTTTATGCCCTCGATCGGCAAGATTGCGAGTCTGAATGAGCCGACGGGTCCCGGCGTGCGACTGGAAACGGGGCTGTATGAGGGGATGGAAGTTTCATTGTTCTATGACCCGCTGATCGCCAAGTTGGTCGTGTGGGGCGAAACGCGTGCCGCTGCCATCGTGCGGATGCGCCGCGCTCTTTCCGAATTCAACATCATGGGCGTCTCGACTTCGATTCCGTTTCATCAGCGGATCATGGAGAGCACGAATTTTATGGGCGGGCATTTCGACACGAATTTTGTGCAGGACAAAATGGTGATGGCACACGGCGGTATGCCGGAAAAAGAGCGGATTGCCGCGATAGTGGGCGCCTTGTTGACACATGAACGGCGTCAGACCGCCTTGACCATACCTCCGACGAGCGGGACCAACGGCTCGGCTTGGCGCCGACAGGGTTGGCGAAACTAGACGAGCAAAGCGGAATGGCAGCATGAATTACACTTGCGTTGTCGGTGAAACTGTATACGAAATCCGCCCCGGCACCAATCAGACTGTCGAGGTGAACGGGGAACCGCATCGCGTTGACTTTCAAACGATTGACGCGGGCGCGCTGTATTCTCTGTTGGTTGACAATCGTTCGTGGCAGGTGCTGGTGGAGCGAGACGGCGACGAGTACCGCGTTTCGATTGATGGCGAATTGTATGGTGTCAATGTCCAGGATGAACGCAGCCGCAAAATTCAAAAGGCGCTGACCCGCGCCGCCAAAGAAACGGGCGAATTTGTCCTCAGAGCGCCCATGCCCGGTCTGGTGCGCGGGGTGCCTTTACACATTGGACAGGAGGTGGAAAAAGGGCAGGGCTTGGTCATTCTTGAAGCAATGAAAATGGAGAATGAATTGCGCTCACCGCGCGTGGGGGTCGTGCGCGACATTCACGTCAAGCCCGGCGACGCCGTCGAGTTGGGACAAGCATTGATCGTACTACACTGAGTTTCGATCCCCGGATGTTGCGCGCGAGCGTGCCACGTCCGATACTATTTCTCCAAAGGAGGAAGCGATGGCAGGCAAAAAAAAGGCGAAACAGACATCAGGTCTGTTGACGCAGGTCGCTGAGACGATTGGCGGGGCGGTTGGGACGGTGCAGGGGACGGCGGATGTGGCGGTTGAAGCGGCAAAGGGAGCGATCGGCGGAGCACAAGGGGGCGCAAGCGCCGTCGCCGCAAAAGCGAGCGATGCCGTTGCCTCGGCGCCCAAAGCCGCCAAGAGCATGCAAAAATCGGTGGCGAAATCGCAGAAACAATTGCTGCGAGATGCCAAGCGGCAGCTTGCTGCGGTTGAGAAACGGATGCAAAAAGAGATTGCTGCCGCAAGAACTCGGTGGGCAGCCGCGAATCAAGCCCTCAAAGCGAGCGCCAAGACCGCCAAAGCCGAAACTATCGAGTCTGAAAAGGCATTGTTCGCTGACGCCAAGGCGCAGATGGATGCCGCAACCAAAGCGGCACAAAAGCAGGTGAGCGCGGCGCGCAAGCAGATCGCGACAGCGGAAAACACAATCACTGCCAGAGCCAAAGACTCGTCGGCATCGGCGCAAGCGCTGGTGCGGAAACAGACCAAAGCCGCGCAAAAGCAAGCTGCAGTCGCACAAAAAACATTCAACACTCAGATCAAGAATGTCCAAAAGCAGCTCGCGCGTGTAGAGAAAACTACCGGCGCGAATATCAAGACCGCTCGCAAAAAAGCCGGCAAAGCGGTCAAAGCGGCAGAAAAGGGTATTTCCAATACCGTCAAGGCGGTCACCTCATAGTTTTATTCGGCGCGCGAAATTGATTGTAACGGGGCGGGACGTGTATAATCACGCTGCCGCCCCGTTTTTTGTTGGGATAAATTCTGATGTGGCACGAAGCCAAAAGAGAAACCATCGGGCAATTGAAATGAACGAAAACAAGATTCCAAATCTCTCGGACATTCCCGTCGAACGCGTCTACTCTCCCGAAAACACGCAGATAGACTATCTCACAGACCTCGGCTTTCCCGGTGAGTTCCCATTCACGCGCGGGATTCAGCCCACCATGTATCGCGGGCGGCTGTGGACGATGCGGCAATATTCGGGTTATGCGAGCGCAGAGGACACCAACCGGCGGTTCAAATACCTCCTCTCGCAAGGGCAAACCGGGCTTTCCGTCGCATTTGACCTGCCAACCCAGACCGGTTACGACTCGGATGCGCGCATGGCAGAGGGCGAGGTCGGCAAGGTCGGCGTTGCCGTCTCGTCGCTTCAGGACATGGAGCAGTTGTTTGAGGGTATCCCGCTCGACCGCGTTTCCACATCCATGACCATCAATGCCACTGCGCCGATTCTGCTTGCGCTCTATGTGGCAGTGGCAAAAAAACAGGGCGTGCCCGGCAGTAAAATTCGCGGCACGACACAGAACGACATTCTCAAAGAATATATCGCGCGCGGCACCTATATTTACCCGCCGCAAGAGTCACTGCGCTTGACCGTTGACGTGATCGAGTACTGTGCGCGCGAGCTGCCGGGCTGGAACCCTATCTCGATTTCCGGCTATCACATCCGCGAAGCGGGCGCAACAGCGGTCCAGGAAGTGGCGTTCACCTTTGCCAACGCCATCGAATATGTCACTGCCACGCTCGCGCGTGGAATGAAAATTGACGAGTTTGCGCCGCAGCTTTCGTTCTTTTTTGTCGCCCAGATGAATTTTTTGCAAGAGATCGCCAAATTCCGCGCCGCGCGCCGGCTGTGGGCATCGTTGGTCAAGGAAAAATTTGGCGCGCGGGACCCCCGTTCGATGATGCTGCGGTTTCACACTCAAACGGCGGGCGTCTCGCTCACCGCGCAGCAGCCCGAAAACAATATTGTTCGCACAGCCATTGAAGCGCTCGCCGCGGTGCTGGGCGGCACCCAGTCACTGCACACCAATTCGTTTGACGAAGCGCTGGCTCTGCCCACCGAACAATCCGCCAAAATTGCCCTGCGGACTCAGCAAATTATCGGATATGAATCGGGCGTGACAAACACCATAGACCCCGCTGCGGGCAGTTTTTACATCGAGCATCTCACCGACGAAATTGAAAAGCGTGTGGTCGAATACCTGCAGCAGATCGAGAGACTGGGCGGCGCGCAGCGAGCGATCGAGACGGGATTCATCAATCGTGAAATTCAGGAATCGGCATGGCAGTTTCAACGCGCGGTGGACACCGGCGAACGCACCGTCGTCGGCGTCAACAAATACGCGACGGACCAGGAGGCCAAACCGCGACTCAACCGCCCCGATCCCGAGTCCCAATCAAGGCAAAAAGCGCGTTTGCGCGAATGGCGGGCGACACGCGAGGCGGGGCGTTGTTCTGCATCTCTGCGCGCGCTGGAAAACGCCGCGCACGGCAGCGAAAACCTGATGCCCTTTATTCTGGCTGCAGTCGAGTCCGATGCAACCGTCGGCGAAATTTCGGATACGCTGCGCCGTGTATTTGGCGAATATCGCGGCAATGCCGCATTTTAGGACTCTTATGCTCATCAGACTGGACCACATCGGCATCGCTGTCCAAAACATACAGGATGCGCTTGTTTTTTTTCAGGACGCATTGGGAATGGAGCTCGACCATGTTGCCCTGGAAGAGGGCGGCAAGACGAGCGTCGCCTTTATGCCCATGGGTGACGGCGAGCTAGAGTTGGTGCAACCGCTCGAGTCCGAGAGTGGGCTTGCGAAATTTCTTGCCAAGCGCGGCGAGGGGATCCATCACATTTGTTTTGAGGTGGACGACATGGACGCTGCTTTGGCGCGTCTCGTGGCGCACGGCGCACAATTGATTGACGCCAAGCCGCGCGTCAACGCGAGCGGGACAAGATATGCGTTTATCCACCCCAAAAGCGCGCACGGGGTTTTGATCGAACTCTATCAACGGGCCTGACCCGGTCCGAGTCCTGAATTACCTGCGATGAGCACGCCCACCACTGACGCGACCTTGGCGCCGCTGCCCCGCGCGACCCCCTCGGGTCTTGCAGGGTGGAGCGTGACGCGTTGGAATTTGGCGCGGGTGCGCGATACATTGCGCTCCCGTACCGTCTGGCTCTGCGGAGTCCTGGCGTTCATCGTCTTTGCCCTCGCCTTTCAGATTCCCTACGTCTATACGATTGATTTTGGAGCGCGCCCTGACCATTTACTCATTCTCGGGGGCATGCACGATGACGAGAGCGACGGAGCGCAAACCTATCGCTGGACGCGCGCGCGCGCGGAATTGCGCGTTCCCGCGCTGGTGAGCGGCGCGTGGCAGCTCGTTATGCGCGTGAACGGCTGGCAGCCCGCTGGCGGCGTGCCCGTTCAGATTCAGCTGGGCGATGCAGTCTTGACGCGTCCCTCGGACGGTGACTGGCAAGAATGGACATTCGACCTCGACGTGTCCGCAGGCGATTACGATATTATCCTGTCGTCGGATACCTTTAAACCGTCCGACAGCGGCAACGCGGACACGCGCGAGCTGGGGATTCGGCTAGATTCAATGTCGCTTGCGCCCATGGGCGGCAGTTTTCGCATCCCACCTGTGGCGGGCTATATCCTTCCGCTCACGCTGGGCGTCATGCTTTTTTACGCCACCGCGCGCCTTGCGGAAATGCGTGAGCGTTACCTCCTCGCGCTGACCGCAGCGCTCATTGCGGCTCTGTTTGCGGCGATTGCGTTCTATCGCGTGTATCTGAACGCGCAGGCAGTATGGACCCTGGTGTTTTTTCTTGTCGGCGGGCTTGTTTTTATGCTTTTCGGAATGGACCTGCTTGGCGGACTGTATCGGCGGCTGGGTTTGGAGACCGACCGCATTAGCTTGAATCGTCTGGGCTTGATCGTGGTCGCCTTTTTTGTTCTCAAAGCGGTAGGGTCGTTCTATCCCGGGATGTATATCATTGACCAGATTTTTCATTTGCACCGCCTGCAATTTGTCGAAAAGGGAAATCTATTTTTCGTCACGCGTTCGCGCGAGTTTGGCAGTCTGGAAACCGTCTATCCGCCCGCGCTCTATGTGTTTCTCTCGCCCCTGGCGACCTTGTTTGGCGATGACCTGGCTCTAATTCGTCTTGCTGTAATCTTGACCGAAGCCATTGGCGGGCTGATGTTGTTTGCCGTCGCGCGTCTGGCGCACTTGTCGTCTCGCGCAGGTTTCTTTGCCGTGCTGCTCTATCTCGGCTCACCCATTGCGTTTATCACGTTTGGCTGGGGCGTCTATGCCAATCTGTTCGCGCAGCAGCTGTTCATACTCATGCTCGTGCTCTGGTTTACGACTCGCTGGCGTGGGCACCCGCTTCAGACTGCCGCGTTCATATGGCTGGCGCTGATTGTGGGTCTCGTCTCGCATGCCAGCATGGTGATTTTGTTGAGTCTGTATTGGGGGCTGGTCTCGTGCGCAAATTGGCTCTTGTTTCAAGAACACAAGCGCGCCGCGTTTGTGTTTGGCGCGCTGGTCGCTGCGCTGCTCGTTACGTTCGGAGTCTATTTTTCGTTTTTTGTGGACAAGACCCTTGCTAACATTGGCGCATTGCAATCCAACTCGGCGAGCGCGGCGACGGAAGGTTTTGAGCGGGTGGTGGGAAACGGCATGGCAGAAGTGGGCATCGGATTGCTCCCCGTTCGTGTCCATTCGCCCGTCGAATGGGTCCTTCAGGGGGCGTGGTATCTGGCGCGCGAGACGTGGGTCTATTACCGGACGATCCCGATTCTGTTTGCGCTCGTGGGATTTGCCTTGATGTGGTGCGACCCGGTACTCAAGGACCTCGCTGTCGTTTTATTTGTCGGCGTCTTGCTGGTCATTACTTTTTTTCTGGTTGGAATGATGCTGAACGTATATACGCGCTATATGTTGTTTGGGGCGCCTTTTTTTGCGCTGGGCGGTGCGTACGTGCTGGATCGGTTGGCGGCGCGCGGGTTGCCGGGCCGTGCGGTTGCTGTGGGAACGCTCGCGTTGGTCATTGTTTCGGGAATTGGCTATTGGTTTACCCGCGTCGTGAATTAGGACTGTGGGGAGTAGGGGCAATTCCTTGTGATTGCCCATCTTCAAGATAGCGATGCAGAGGAAGAGGATTCTTATGTTTGGACCCGACGAACTCGATCAGATTCGACAGGCGCGCGACAAGTGGGAAGAAACCACACTGCAGAAAACTCTCGCGCGGTCTCCCGAGCGTGTGCCGCCGGGAGTTGATTCGTCAAGATTTATTACAACTTCTTCCGAAGAGGTTGAACGGCTCTATACGCCCATTGATCTCGCAGACATGGATTACACGCGCGACCTAAATGACGCGGGACAGTACCCCTATACGCGCGGCGTGCATACAACCATGTACCGCGGCAAGGTGTGGACGATGCGCATGTTTGCGGGTTTTGGCACGGCAGAAGAGACCAACGCGCGTTTCAAATACCTGCTCGAACATGGCGAGACCGGACTTTCGACCGCGTTCGATCTGCCGACGTTGTATGGCTATGACACGGATGCGCCGCAAGCCGGGGGCGAGTTCGGCAAGTGCGGGGTCGCCATTTCTTCGCTCGCCGACATGGAGACCCTCTTTGATGGGATTCCTGTGGACCGGGTCACCACGTCCATGACCATCAATTCGCCCGCTGCCATCATCTGGGCAATGTATATCGCGGCAGCAGAGAAACGCGGCATCCCGCGCGCCCGGCTGGGCGGCACGCTCCAAAATGACATTCTAAAAGAATACATCGCGCAAAAGGAATTTATCTTTCCGCCGCGACCTTCTATGCGGCTTGTCACGGATACGGTCGAGTTTGGCATGCGGGAACTGCCGCGCTGGAATACGATTTCGATTTCGGGTTATCACATCCGCGAGGCGGGTTCGACGGCGGCGCAGGAACTGGCGTTTACGCTGGCGGACGGATTGGAATATGTGCGCTGGGCGATTGCGCGCGGTCTGAATGTGGACGATTTTGCGCCGCGCCTCTCGTTCTTTTTCAACGCGCATAATGACTTTTTCGAGGAACTCGCCAAATATCGCGCGGCGCGGCGCATCTGGGCGCGCGAAATGCAAGAGACCTTTGGCGCGAAAAACCCGCGTTCCTGGCTCATGCGGTTTCACTCGCAGACGGCGGGTGTTTCACTCACGGCGCAGCAGCCCATGAACAATGTCGCCCGTGTCGCCTTGCAGGCGCTCGCGGCGACATTGGGTGGGACGCAGTCGCTTCACACCAATTCGCTCGATGAGGCGTGGGCGCTGCCCAGCGAACATGCCGCCATGATCGCCCTGCGGACCCAGCAGATTATTGCCGAAGAGACCGGCATCACGGAAACGGTGGACCCCTTTGGCGGAAGTTACTTTTTGGAAGCGTTGACCAACAAGCTCGAGCAGGAAGCATACGATTATTTTGCGCGCATCGAAAAACTGGGCGGCGTGCTGCCCGCCATCGAACGCGGGTTCCAACAGCGTGAAATTGCCGAAGCAGCGTCGCGTTACCAGCGCGAGATTGACGCGCGCGAACGCATCATTGTCGGGGTCAACGAATACGTCAGCGATGAGCTTGTGAGTGTGCCGCTGCTGCGCGTGGACGAGGCGGGGGCAAAACACCAATTGGAACGCTTGAATCGTGTGCGACGGGAACGTGATGGCGAAAAGGTCGCTTCTACATTGAATGCGATTCGAGATGCCTCCGCCAAACCGGACGAGAATTTGATGCCGTATTTGCTGGATGCGGTGAACGCGTATGCGACCTTGCAAGAAATGATGGACGTATTACGCAAGGTCTGGGGAGAGTATCGGGAAGAGGCGATCATCTGACGGAACTAACAAAGAGCGAAAGGCGTCTCAAGCTGGCGCTGTGCGTCAGATCATATCAAAGGAAAAGGAATGAAAACAATAATTTTAGGATTGGTTGGCGCGGTCCTTTTGCTCTCGATCATCAATGCCCCTGCAAATGCCCAAGCGACAGTCACGTGTGCTCAGGACTATACTGTCAGCGCGGGGGATTGGCTCTCGAAACTGGCAGAAAAATTTCTGGGCAGCCCGACCGCCTACCATGCGCTGGCGACCCAGACGAACCTGAAATCGGAAACTGATTTCACCTATGCTACGGTGGTCAACCCCGATTCTATCGAGGTTGGCTGGAAGTTGTGTATTCCGGACCAGGAGACGGCAGATGCGCTGAATGGCGCCAACCCGCCCGAGGGGTTAAGCAAGAGTGCGTTGGAAAACGCCACTTATACGAGCATGGTTGCCAATGCGCAGGTCACGCTCCAAGATGGCACATATGAAAAGCAGGATGACCCGACTATCCCGCTCAAGACCATCGTCACCCTGACCGACCAGATTGCGTATGGTGAATTGAACGACATTCCGTCCGCCGCCGTCATTACCGGCGAGACCGGCGGGGGCAGCGGCTATTTCTATCTGCTGCACATTATGCAGGAAAAGGACGGCAAACCGTTCGAGGTTGCCAACACGCTGCTCGGCGACCGCAGCCCGATCATCGCGATTATCGTCCGGGACAATCTGACGAGTGTGGACATGATGACCCAGGGTCCCGACCAGCCGTTTTGCTGCGGCACCTTGCGCGTAATCAACAATTTCAAACTCGAGGGCAGTCAATTGAAACTGGACTCGCAAAATGAACTGGGGAACCTCGGACCGAACGGCGAAACACCCGGCGCCCCACTCGCCGTCACCGGCGAGGTGGTGTATCGAGAGCGCATCGCCATGCCCGAGAACGCGGTCGTGACCGTACGGGTTTCCGACGTTTCGAGGCAGGATGTCGCCGCTGAGGTGATTGGCGAACAGGTCATCACGGCGCCAGGCAATATGCCTGTCAAATACAGTGTGCCATACGATGGCAGCAAGATCATTCCCAACAATCGCTATGCAGTCTCGGCGCGCATTGAGGTGAATGGGCAGTTGATGTGGATCAGCACCACGCACATTCCGGTCATTACGAATGGCGCGCCCACCAGCGACGTTCAAATTCTGGTGCAGCGCGTGGGCGGCGCAGGGGGTGGCACGGCGGAACAGCCCACACAGACACCGCCGCCGTCTCCGTCGGCGCAAACGTTGACGGGCGTGGTATGGAAGTGGCAGTTTTCCAAGACGCCGACGGAGGAGACGACTCCCGACGACCCCAACAAATACACGGTCGAGTTTACAGACGACGGCAACGCACGGATCAAAGCGGACTGCAACCGCGGCAGCGCAACATACACAACCGATGCCACAGTGATAACAATAAGTCCGATTGCCATGACGCGCGCGTACTGCGGAGACACGAGCAAGGATACGGTCTTTGTCTCGCAGCTTCAAAAGGCGGGGAATTACTCACTGATGGATCATGACTTGTGGATCGCGCTGGCGGAGGGCGCAGGTCAAATGAAATTCTCGAAATAACACAAGCGAGGCGGCGCAATTGCGCCGCCTCGCTTTAATGCGTGATTATGCTGTCACCTTTTCGAGAATGTGTCCGATTGCCGCAAAGCAGTCGTTGATATCCGCTTCTTTGACCCAGCCGAGATGCCCCACGCGAATGATCTTGCCGCGCATCGGTCCCTGTCCACCGCCAATGATCAGATCATAGTCCTCGCGCGCCGCTTTGCGCAGGGCTTCGGTGTCAACCCCTTCCGGCGCAAACAGCGCGGTAACCGCATTAGACGCATAGCGTTCGTCACCAAACATGCGAAAGCCCAGCGTCTTGGCTTGTTGGCGTGTCAGCGCCGCAATGCGGGCATGGCGTTCAAATACCTGCTGCAGCCCCTCCGCCAGAATCTTTTGAAGCGCCAGATCGAGCGCATAATAGACCGACACGGCGGGGGTGAACGGAGTCTGACCTTTTTCAAGCCAGTTCCTGGTTTCGCTCCAGTCAAAATAATAGCGCGGCGTTTTGCAGTTTGCATTCGCCTTCCATGCGCGTTCCGAGATCGAAAGCATTGCGACACCGGGGGGACACGCCCACGCTTTTTGAGAGGCGGACACCATCACATCAATGCCCCAGTTGTCAATCTGTGCGTCGGCGGTCAGCATGGAACTCACGCCGTCCACGATTAACACGGCATCCGAATTGGCTCGGACCGCGTGCGCGATTTCTCGAAGCGGGTGCATGATGCCCGTCGAAGTCTCGTTGTGCGTCACAAGCACGGCACGGGTGTTTGGCGCGTTTTTCAGTTCCTGCGCGACGCGTTCGGAGTCAATGCCTTGACCGTTTTCAAATTTGATCTTGTTGACGCTGCCGCCATAGGTGGCTGCCAGCCGGGCGATGCGCTCGCCAAATTCGCCCGCGACAAAGGCGAGCACACTATCGCCGGGCGAAATTGTATTGACGACCGCCGATTCCAGACCGCCCGTTCCCGACGATGTAAAAAGCAGGATGTCGTTTTTGGTTTGAAAACTGGTCTTGAGGTTCTTGACGATGCGTTCCTGGATCGCGGCAAATTGCGGGCCGCGGTGGTCAATCATTTGGTGGTCCATGATGTCCAGAATATCTTCGGGAATCGTGACAGGACCGGGAATCCGCAAATTCATGTGATATGCTCCTCGTGGAGAATCAAGCGTCGAACTGCTGAGAGATTGTGGACAAAAAACGCCTGCGTGGAGAAACACGCAGGCGTCGAGTGTTGACGCTATTGTATCTGAACCTTAATCTATGGCAACTTGAATGTCATCTCCCTCGACGCGCACGGGAAAGGTTTTGATCGGGATGACGGGCGGCAGGGCAGTCACCTGACCCGTCCGCACGTCAAAGCGTCCGCCGTGACGGGGACATTCGATATTGTACCCCCATAATTCGCCTTCGCCGAGTGGTCCCCCATCGTGCGTGCACAAATCCTGTGTTGCAAAGTAGGTGCCTTCGACGTTACACAAGGCAATCGCTTGCCCGCCGACGTGATAGGTCTTTACTTTGCCGTTGCGTACATCGCCCACGCGGGCGACCGTCAAAAACTCTGCCATTCGTTTTCTCCCAATCAATTATCGTCGTCCTCTTCTGCTTCTTGAATGCCATACACGCTCGCCTTGATGACTTTGAGCGGCAAGAGTGCGCACTTGACACGCGTCAATCCCAACGGGATGCCGAGCATATCGAGGACCGCCTGTTTGTTAATGTGCTTGATTTCGTCCAGCGACTTGCCCTTGATCTCGTCGGTGAGCATGGATGCTGTCGCTTGACTGATGGCGCACCCTTTGCCCGTGAATCTCACATCGGCGACGATGCCATTTTCGACCCTGAGTTCCATACGCACACGATCGCCGCATAACGGGTTGACATCCTCGAACGAGTGCGTCGCGTCGGGCAGGGCGCCTTGATTATGCGGGTGCTGGTTGTGGTCGAGGATGACCTCTTTGTACAAATCATCCATTTGAAAACATCCTTCGGACACCCTGCAATGAGGTGACGAGGGTGTCTATCTCGTCGGGCGTATTGTATACATAAAAGCTCGCGCGGGAAGTGGCGGGCAAATCAAAATACGCGTGCAGGGGTTGAGCGCAGTGATGGCCTGCGCGGATACAGATGGCATCGCGATCGAGCACGGCGGCAACATCGTGCGGATGAATCCCCGGCAGCTCAAACGCCGCCAGCCCGCCGCGTTCAGCAATCTTTTCTGGACCTAACAGGCGCAGGGTAGGCACCTCTTGCAGTTTTTCAAGCGCATACGCGGTCAGTTCTTGCTCATGCTCTCGCACATTGTCCATCCCGAGCGTTTCCAAATAATCTATCGCCGCGCCGAGACCGATGGCTTCGGCGATTGCCGGGGTGCCCGCTTCGAATTTGTATGGCAGCTCATTCCAGGTAGATTCGTACAACTCGACCTTGCGGATCATGTCGCCCCCCCCCATAAAGGGCGGCATCGCTTCCAGCAGCGCGCGTTTGCCATAGAGGACGCCGACGAACGGCCCGAGCATCTTGTGCCCGCTGAACGCGAGAAAATCCACATCCAGCGCGCGCACATCAACCGGAAGGTGCGGCACCGCTTGCGCCGCATCAACGATCACGACTGCTCCGACCGCATGTGCGCGCGCAATGATGGTCTCGAGCGGAGTGATCGCGCCGGTGACGTTCGACATCATGGTCACGGCGACGATTTTTGTCTTGTCGGTGATGAGCGTGTCCAAGTCGTCAAGCGCCAGCCGCCCCTGTCCGTCCACGGGAATATGCTTGAGGGTCGCGTTTTTTTCTTTTGCCAGCAGCTGCCAGGGGACAATGTTCGAGTGATGTTCGAGCAGTGAAATCACGATCTCATCGCCCGCGCGCACGTTGGCGCGCCCATATGTGTATGCGACGAGATTGATTGCTTCGGTCGTGTTGCGCGTCCATACGATTTCGCGCCACGATTTGGCATTGACAAATTTTTGCGCCTTTTTGCGCGCGGTTTCGTATTGTTCGGTGGCTTGCTCGGCGAGCTGATAGATGCCGCGATGAATGTTGGCATTCGTGGCGCGATAATACGCGTCGAGCGTCTGAATCACGCTTTCGGGTTTTTGAGAAGTGGCTGCGGAATCCAGATACACCAGCGGTTTGCCATGCACCATTTGCTGGAGAATCGGAAAATCCTCGCGCAGACTGGAAACATCGAGTGCGGACATAAGCTGCCTATATTCGGCGCAGGGCGACATTCCGGAGGGGTGTTCTATTGAACGCCCTTTCGCAACGCCGCGCGCCCTTGGACTGCTCAAAGAGAAACAGGTAGACAAGCCGTTTGTGATCCTGTCTACCTGCTGCCCTTGGTTTTCAATATTGGTTTACCATCCCGACAAAAGACCCGGATCTTCCATCATTTCGGGGCTCCACAAGTCCGGTAAAACAGAGACCTTGAATTGCTTGCCTGATACGGATTCGCTCACGTCTTTAACCTGTTGAATCAGCCAGCCCCCATAGGGACAGAATGGCGTCGTCAGCATCATTTTGACTTCAGGAGGGTCCGCGCCAAGCAGAATCTCTCGGATCAGCCCCAGCTGGACGACTTCCAGACCGATTTCGGGGTCATAGACTTGTCGCAGCGCCTTTTTGATATCGTCTTCGGGACTGCCGGGAGTGACGAGCGGATAGCTCGGATGTGCCAACGGATCATCGGCGTCGGCGACCGCCCCCAGCGGTTTAGTGTCGGTAAGGTTTGGGTTGGAAAATTCGTTCATTGCTGCTCCTCGTTGATCGTTTCGGCGATCGCTCCGCCGGTGTTATTTGCCCTCGAGCCCATCCTGGCGAAAAGTTTCAGAGAGAATGATCGGCGAGACCAGTTTCTTGCCGGTCGCTTTGTGTGATGGATACTCGCGCGCACCTGCTTTGATGGTATCGAGCGCCAGCGTGGCACAGCGGATGCGTGACTGCACTACTTCGCGACCCAACTCGTCCAACAATTCAGTATGGTCCATGGCGTCAACTTGCTCGATTGTTTTGCCGATAATCTTGTCCATGACCATGGACGCGGCTGCCATGCTGATGGTGCATCCCTCGCCGTCAAACGTCGCATCAACGATGCGGTCGTTTTCATCGAGCCGGACAAAAATCGTCACGATGTCGCCGCAACCCGGATTGCCCCCATTGACCATCAAGTCGGGGTCATTTAACTTGCCTTTGTGATGCGGGTTGTTGTAATGGTCCAGAATAAATTCGATATAGTCTTGGCGAGTCATGTTCGATTTGCCGTCTATTTTTCAATCGGCGCGCCGACAAGATTGCCCCATTCGGTCCAAGAGCCGTCATAGTTGCGGACGTTCGGATAACCGAGCAAGTATGTGAGCACGAACCAGGTGAGCGAAGAACGCTCGCCGATACGGCAGTACGCAATAATATCGTGGTCTGCCGTAATGCCTTGCGCTTCGAACAAGGTCTTGAGGTCCTCCGGCGTCTTGAAAGTCGCTTTTTCGGTGACTGCTTTTGCCCACGGAATTGATTTGGCGCCGGGTATGTGTCCGCCGCGCAGCGCGCCCTCTTGCGGGTAGCCCGGAATCGCCAGCAGTTCGCCCGAAAATTCGCCGGGCGAGCGCACATCCACCAAAGGCAGATTCTTGTCGAGATGTTCGAGCACATCCTGGCGAAACGCGCGGATGGTGTGGTCGTCGCGGTCCGCCACTTGTGCGTTCCCCGCAGGATAGGAGGGCGCTTGTTTCGAAAGTTCGCGTCCTTCGTCAATCCACTTTTGACGACCGCCATTGATGATCGCGGTGTTGGTGAATCCAAACAGTTCAAAAACCCAAAGCGCATAGCAAGCCCACCAGTTATTCTTGTCGCCATAAAACAAGACTCTGGTGTGGGGTCCGATGCCCGCTTTTGAAAGGAGCGCTTCAAAACGAACCCGGTCAATGTAATCACGCTTGAGCGGGTCGTTCAGGTCCTCGAGCCAGTCAATCTTGACGGCGCCGGGAATGTGTCCCACTTCGTACAGCAACACATCTTCGTCCGATTCCACGATGCGAATGTTGGGATCGTCGAGGTGTTTGGCGACCCAGTCGGTTTCTACCAATTTCTCGGGATGAGCATATCCGTCAGCCATTCTCGTATCCTTTGAACGTCCCTATAACCCGACGATTTTCTGCCGAATGACGTGAAACAGGCGGTCCTGGACGACTTGGAGCGGAACTTTGGAAATGAGTTCGTCAAAGAAACCTTCGGTAAACAACCGTTCCGCTTCCGGGCGCGGAATCCCGCGCGCCATCAGATAAAACACTGCCGCTTCTTCGATAGGTCCGACGGTGGCGCCGTGCGTACAGCGCACATCGTTCGCTTCGATTTCCAATTCGGGGATCGAATCGGCGTGTGCCCGGTTCGAGAGGAGCAAGTTGCGGTTTTGTTGGTAAGCGTCGGAACGCTGCGCATCGGGATTGATCCGAATCAAGCCGCGAAATGCGGAATACGCCTTGTCTTTGAGCGCGCCCTTGTAGAGCAGGTCGCTTTTGCCGTTGGGATGAATGTGATTTTGAAAGGTGTGTTGGTCGAAATGCTGTTCCTTGTCGCCAAAGAAAAAGCCGAGCATCCGCACGTTTGCGCCCGAACCTTCGATGCGCGAGTCCAAAAACGCTTTCGTGACTGCGCTGCCCAACATTCCCGCGAGCCAGACCAGATTCGTGTTCCGTTCCAGGATCGCGGTTTGCGAAGTAAAGTCCCAAACATTTTGCGCCCAGTCTTGCAGGTTGAAATATTGCAGGTCGCTGTTTGGTCGCAAGATCAACTCGACCGCGCGGCTGCCAAATCGTTGTGCTTCATTTGCGGCGGACTCGAGGTCTTCGATCAATCTCACAGAGGCGCCTTGTTCGAGGATTATGAGCGAATGGCTGAATATCCCCACCTCCGGCGCATCAAAGTAGGTCAGCGTATTGATGGGCTGTTCGATGACCACATTGCGCGGCACATACAAAAACGTTCCGCCGTTCCAAAACGCGCCGTGCAGGGACGCGAATTTTAGATCGCCGATCGTGTCGCTGTATCCTTGATGTTCGGTGACGCCTTGCGCGTTGACGTGCCGCGCATAGCGGTTCTCCGCCAACGAGACGGCGCGCGTCATGAAATGCTCGCGCACCAGGTCGGGATGCTCGCGCAGGGCAGTGTTCATGTCGCACAGAATCACGCCGCGGTCTCGATACTCGGGTTTGAGTTGCGCCGTCGCCGAGCGTCCGTTGTGCATAATCAGCGCGCCTGCCGCTTGACGGCTCTTGGCTAGTCCGCGGAATTCTTCCGGAAGTCGCGCCGGGGTCCACTTGGGATCGTCGGCGACAAACGGCACAACCGTATCCAGTTTCAGACCTTGCAGTGATGTGCGACGCCAGAGTTCGTCCTTGTCTCCGGGCAGGGGCGTTTCGTTATATACATGCCACGCTTCCAGACGACGTGCGAGCATCCATTCCGGTTCGCCGTTGATGTGCGAGAGCGCTTCCAGCGCTTGCTTTGAAAATCCGACGAGCGTTTGTGTTTCAGTCACAGGTAAAATTATCTCCAGGAATTTAGTGCCGCAGCACACGTGGTGACGAGTTTACTCGTCAAACCCATAGGAACGAATCCATTGCTATTCCAACAGTTTTTTAACATTCCTTTGTACAATCAAACGCCCTCTCGTGTCACGACGGGAGAGCGTTGTTATTCAAGGCAATTGATTTCACTCTGATTGATTCATGCGCGTTTGCTATATCAATTCCTTTTTTATCTTGTCATACTGCTCTTTGCTGATCTCTCCGCGCTCGTAGCGCAATCTCAATTCTTGAAGCAGCGTATGCGGCTTGGGTTCGAGTCTTCGGCTAATGACCAATCCAACCCCCGCAATCATCGAGACGCCCAGGACCAGCAGGGTGACGATGGCAAACACGACCAATAACTCGCCAATCCCAAGATTCATTCGATAGTTGCCAAACGCGTGCGGGGTTTGTTTGGGTGTCTGTTGGCGGAGGCGCTCCAGTGAACGCCTCCGCTATTCTTTTTAGCCCACAGAACCTTCCATTTGCAGATTGATCAGGCGATTCAGTTCCACCGCAAATTCCATCGGGAGCTCTTTGGCAACCGGTTCGATAAACCCGTTGACAATCATCCCCGACGCTTCATTGTCGGTCAAACCGCGCGAGGTGAGATAAAAGAGCTGCTCTTCGCCGATTTTGGAGACCGACGCTTCGTGACCGATTGTCACATCGTCTTCCTGGATGTCAATATACGGGTATGTGTCGGAGCGGGAATGTTCGTCCAGAATCAATGCATCGCATTGGACTTTGGACCGCGAACCCACGGCGCCGGGAAATACCTGCAAGAGACCGCGATACGAGGCGCGCCCACCGTCCTTGCTGATGGATTTGCTGATGATTTGAGACGTCGTGTGTGGCGCGGCGTGAACGGCTTTGCCGCCCGCATCCTGGTGCTGCCCCTTGCCTGCCATTGCAACGCTCAGGACTTCGCCGTGCGCGCCTTTGCCCATCAAAAAGACGCTCGGATATTTCATGGTCAATTTCGAGCCGAGATTTGCGTCCACCCATTCCATCGTCGCGTCTTCCTGGCAAACCGTGCGCTTGGTGACGAGGTTGTATACATTCGCCGACCAGTTTTGAATCGTGGTATAGCGCGCGCGACCTCCCTTGTGCACAATGATTTCGACGACGGCGCTGTGCAGCGAATCGCTCGAATAGGTCGGAGCCGTGCAGCCCTCGACGTAATGCACGAACGCGCCCTCGTCCACAATGATCAGCGTGCGCTCGAATTGCCCCATGTTCTTGGTGTTGATGCGAAAGTATGCTTGCAGAGGCATTTCTACATGCACGCCGGGCGGGACGTAAATGAACGAGCCGCCGGACCAAACCGCGCTGTTGAGCGCCGAGAATTTGTTGTCGGCGGGAGGAATGATCGTCCCAAAATATTTCTTGAACAGTTCGGGATGCTCTTTGAGCGCGCTGTCCGTGTCCAAAAAGATGACGCCCTGTTTGGTCAGGGATTCTTTGACGTTGTGATAAACGACTTCGCTTTCATACTGCGCGCCCACGCCCGACAAAAACTTTTGTTCCGCTTCCGGAATGCCCAGTTTGTCGAACGTATTTTTGATGTCTGGGGGGACTTCGTCCCAATTGCGCCCCTGCTTTTCAGCCGCGCGCACGAAATAATAAATGTCGTCAAAGTTGATGTCGTTCAGGTTGCCGCCCCACTGCGGCATGGCTTTTTTGTAAAAAATATCGAGCGAACGATGGCGAAAATCGCGCATCCATTCCGGCTCGTTTTTCATCCACGAAATTTCTTCGACGACGTCGTGAGAAAGTCCTTTTTTGGACCTGAACGCGTAATTTTCGGGGTCAAAAAAGCCGTACTTTTCCTGATAAGTTGACCCGCTCGCGCCAAAATCAAACTGCTGTTCCAATTCTTGACCCATTATCCGATCTCCGTTTCACCCGTTGGAGGGAACGAACGCATGATGTTCCCTGCATCCGAACGCTGCAGCGAGCGTTCGTTACTCGGTCGCCTGTTTGATGACCCATCCGAACGCTGCGGCGAGCGTTCGCTACTCGGTCACCTGTTTGATGACCCAGTCGTATCCTTGTTCTTCCAGTTTGTGGGCGAGTTCCGGACCACCCTCGACGGCGATTTTACCCTTGACCAAAACATGCACAAAGTTCGGTTTGATATAGTTCAAAATGCGCTGATAGTGCGTGATGATCAAAATACCCAGATTTGGTCCCTGAAGCGAATTGACGCCCTGGCTCACGATGCGAACGCCGTCAATATCCAGACCCGAATCGGTCTCGTCGAGAATCGCGATTTCCGGTTCCAGCACAGCCATCTGTAAAATCTCGGTGCGTTTCTTTTCGCCGCCCGAAAACCCCTCGTTCAGATAGCGCGTCGCAAAGGATTCATCCAGTTTGAGCAATTTCATCTTTTCCCGCATCAATTTGCGAAATTCGGGAATGGGGATCGGTTTGAAATCGCCGTTCATTCGCTCTTTGCGTTTGGCGTTTAGCGCGGTCCGCAAAAAGTTGGCAACCGTAACGCCCGAAACAGAATGAGGATACTGGAACGCGAGAAACATCCCCGCCCGCGCGCGCTCGTCGGGCTTGAGTTCCAAAACGCTGTTGCCCTTGTACAAAATATCGCCCTGTGTGACGACATAATGCGGATGTCCGAGCAAGGTGTTTGCCAATGTGGATTTGCCCGAACCGTTCGGACCCATCACTGCATGGACCTCACCTTTGTTGACCGTCAAGTTGATCCCGCGCAGAATTTCCTTGCCTTCGACCTCGACATGCAGGTCATGAATTTCCAAATCGTTCGCCATACGCTTGAAATTTCCTCCAGAATTTTCAGCACACAAAAACGCATCGCGCGACAAGAAAATGTCGCTGCTGGCAGGTTGTCGGAGGGACGTCAATTGCAGCTATCAACGCGCGCCGCAGGAACTCTAATCTAATTGTGATTTGATTTCACTCCGACAACTTGCCAGGACAAAATCATTCTAGTCGCGCGGGCTTAAAAGAATATAAGAATACACAGATGTTTATAAAAATGACGTTAGAATTGTGATGAAAAACGCAATGCTTGGCGTCCTAAAGGCGTATTTCTTTTTGCTTTCTAAATTCTTGTCGCGCCAGCCATCCCAGCGCACCAAGCCCGAGCAAATGAATCCCAACACTCCACAACAGCATTGCCGCGTCGCTGCTCGCCGTGCCCGCCGCGAGCAGCAACCCAAAATCACGCGCGACGTCAAACCACTGATGCGCCCAGCCCACCAAAGGAATACTTTCGGTTTTGAACCACAACCACCCCATAGCCGCGCCAAACAAAATATTCGAAACCACCAAAGCGAGCGCGGCAGTCAACACCGTTACGCCAAGCGCCTGTTGCGACGCTTTATCTTGAGATGCGACGAGGATGAGCGGCACAATCACCACCGGCAAATGCCACAGCCCGCGCACGATTCCTGAAAGCGTCACCGCGCCGATTTTTCTGAACGTCGGCGCGAGCAGCGGCAAAAGATAGGCGCACCATCCCAATTCTTCGCCCATCCCCGCGACCCAGCCAAAGGTCAAACCGCCTACGAGCAAGAGCCACAGATACGATTCGAACGGGTTGCGTAATGCCAATTCGTTCGACGTTTCCAGCGCGCCCGCCGCAAGCGCAACACCGCGCCAGACGAGGACCGCCGCCGCGATGCCAAGATAATATCGCGCGCGGCTCCAATTCCAGGCGGGACGCAGGGTGCTGGCCGGGTAGCGCCACATGATGAGCGCGGCGAGAGCAGGTCCTGCCATCCCCAAAAAATGTCCGAACATTCCAACGACCGCGACGAGTGACGCGTCTATTTGATTCGCGAGCGTAGGGATTAGCCAGACATCAAACGCCAAAAAAATCGCCCACGAATACGCAAGCGCGAGCAGCGCAAAAAGCAAGGCGTGAGCAAGCGCCCGGCTTTTCATTTTGCGCGCCACAAAAAAATGCCGAGCCACAATGCCCACGCCGCGCCGAGGACCAGGACGCCGAGCGCGAGAAACGGCACGAGACTCGCCGCGCCAACCACGACCCCAAGCCAACACAGCCCGCGCGGCAGCCGTCCGCTTTTGAGCGCCGCCCAATTAACCAGCAGATACCAGACGCCGTTCGTCACGATGACGGCGAGCCCTACAAGTCCGATGATACCATTTAGCGAGTTTGCGGTAGCAGCATCGTTCGCCGAAAAATTCGCGGCTTGCGAAATAGCAAAGAGACTGAGTACGGCATTGGCGAGCAGCAACCCGACCGCGAGGAATCCGAACCCGGTCGCCACCCGCAGCATCGTCGGCGCGGCGTCGCGCAGACGTTTCCAGAGGACGACAATTAGTACGCTCGCGGCTGCCGCCGACACGAACTTCAAGAGGTCTTGAACGATCAATGGCATTGGATTAGAAATGGCAAGCGCAGCCAATTGCTGCGGATCGCTCAGCGCGCCGAGCCCGATCAACGCGACGGCGACAAAGAGCGATGCGCCCGCCGCGAACGCATTGGCGAACGCGGCGACGCTGCCCATTTTTTCAGAACGCGGTTGGGTTGTTTGGATAGTCATTTTCTTTTTTGCCTTACATGACGGCTCAAAGTCCAGCCTATATGCGCGGCGCGAGTATAGCATAGGTTTGGCTGCCGGGATGGAACATTTGGACAAACATGATGCAAAAAAAAGAGGCGACGGAATCTCTTTATTCCGTCGCCTCTTGACTGGTCTCGCTTGCTTATTCCCAACTCACCATACTCAGATAGCGTTCCCCGCTGTCGGGCAGCACGCAGACAATCACTCCCTCTTCCAATTCCCTTGCAACTTGCCTTGCTGCAAATATCGCCGCGCCCGCGCTAAACCCGACCAGCAGCCCCTCTTGTTTTGCCACCCGCAGCGCAGTGTCATATGCGTCCTCGGCGGCGACGGAAATCTTGCGGTCGGCACACCCGGCATCATAAATGCCCGGCACAATCGCCGACTCCATGTGCTTGAGTCCCTCGATAATCTGCAATTCGTCGGCAGGTTCGACTTCGATAATTTGAATTTCGGGATTGTATTCGCGCAAACGGCGGGCGTTCCCCATCACCGTGCCGCTTGTGCCGATGCCCGCAACAAAATGGGTGATGCGCCCACTCGTCTGTTTCCAGATTTCAGGCGCGGTCGTTTCGTAATGAGCGCGCGGGTTGTTGGGATTGTTGTACTGGTCGGCATAATAATATTTGTCGGGAAATGCAGCCGCGAGTTCGCGCGCCTTGCGAATCGCGCCGTCACTCCCTTCGAGCGGATCGGTCAGCGTCACCGTCGCGCCATATGCGCTCAAGATTTTCTTGCGTTCCTCGCTCACATTGGCGGGCATACACAGCTCGACCCCAAACCCCTTTGCCGCGCCGATCATGGCATATGCAATGCCCGTGTTGCCGCTCGTCGCGTCGAGCAAGGTCATGTGGGACAAAAGTGAACCGCGCCGTTCGGCATCCTCGACAATAAACAAGGCGGCTCGATCCTTGACCGAGCCGCCGGGGTTGAACCACTCTGCTTTTGCCCACAGTTCGACGCGGGTTTCGCTTTGCTTGGGTGCACCGTCCGCTAATTTCAGGGGCAAGAGCGGCGTATTGCCAATACAGTTCAGCAGGGCGGGACGCATCAGGCCGGCACCAGTTCCCTTTCTTGATGTTTCAGTGCCGCCTGCGCTGGATTTTCCGGAAACGGCACGCCGCAAAATTGTTCGTAATCAATCAATTCGTGAATGGTGGGATGCTCACCGCAAACAGGGCAGTTCGGGTCCTTTTGCACCTGCATTTCGCGAAACTCCATCGCAAGCGCATCAAACAACAGCAACCGACCCTTGAGCGAATCGCCCTTGCCCAGGATCAGTTTCATCACTTCAATCGCTTGGATACTTCCGATGATGCCCGGGAGCACACCCAGCACGCCCGCTTCCTGGCACGAGGGTACCTCGCCGGGAGGTGGCGGGGTAGGGAACAAGCAGCGATAGCATGGCCCGTCGTGCGCGGCATCAAAGACCGTCGCCTGACCTTCAAACATAAAAATCGAGCCGTCCACCAATGGTTTTTTGGCAAACACACAGGCGTCGTTCACCAGATAGCGCGTCGGAAAATTATCGGTGCCGTTCACGATAATGTCATAGTCCTTGATAATCTCCATGATGTTTGTCGAGTCGAGCACGACCTGATGCTTGACTACCGTGACATCGGGGTTCAGCGCATTAATCGTGTCCGCCGCGCTGTCAATCTTGAGGCGTCCCACATCACGCGTGTGATGTAATAATTGACGCTGTAGATTCGACAAGTCAACCGTGTCAAACTCGACAATCCCGAGCGTGCCAACTCCCGCCGCGGCGAGATACATGGCGGTGGGCGAGCCAAGCCCACCCGCGCCGACGAGCAGCACCCGGGCTTTTAATAATTTCTTTTGCCCCGAGCCGCCTACATCCGGCAAGATGATATGCCGCGAATAGCGATAAATTTGGTCGTTGGTGAATCCGAGCATGTTAACCCCTTGAAAATTGTCTGTGAGACGCTTCAGACCTGCGAGGTCTCCGAGACCTCGCAGGTCTCTCTCCTAAACACGTGGAAATTACTCTAATTTGGCACCGATACCTGAAGTCTCAATTCTCCGGTTGGGCGAAAACCCAAGTTTTCGTACAGCGGGCGAATGGCATCAGCCGGATTCACGATCACTGTGCGAATTCCGTTATCCCGACAAAAATCGAGAATCTGAATCAACAGGCGGTGCGTAAGCCCCAATTCCGCATACTGTGGCTCGCAATACACATTCAAGATATTGCCACGTCGGGTAGAGTGATCCAGCGCGTGGGGGACCCACTCCATAATCCACAAACCCGCGCCCGCCACAATATTCATGTTTTCGTCCTGCATGAACCAGCCGCGATAGCTCCCATCCGCGAGCTTGGGCTCGACCCATTCTTCAAAGCGGGCATCGGTCAGGTCCAATTCCGCGCGATTCATATAGCCCATCGCCACAAACATCGCATGACGCTGTTTGACGATGCGCGGCAGGTCGGCGGGTTTTGCTGGGCGAATTGTGAATGTCACGGTATCTGGGGGCTGAAAGGAGACACGATTTTTGCATGTCTGCCTGTCCACCCGTTTCCCTTGTCTGCTTTTTTACTTTTTTTGGACCGTAATCATCCAGTCGGTGTCGTTGATCCGTTCGTTGCCGAGCACGGTGTTGCCTTCGTTGGTCAACGACTTGGGCACATTGGTTGCGGATTCGTCATTGTCCACAATCACTTGCAAAATTTGACCCGATTCCATCATCTCGAGCATCAGCTTGGATTTGACAAAGGTGTATGGACACACTTCGCCCTTGAGATCGAACGTTTCGTCGGCTGCGAGATCAGCGGGGGCGTGAATTTCAATCGGAGTCCAGCGGCTCATGTTTTCTCCTATTCCAACGGCAGACCGCGACGGTGTGCCCAGTCCTGCATCGAACCTTTATAGTTGCTCACGTGGGGATACCCGAGCGCTTTCAAGACGAGATACGTATGCGCGGAACGCGAGCCGGACCCGCAATACACCACCACTTGTTTGTCGGGTGTCACGCCGACGCGCTCGAATTGCGCGCGCAGGACTTGCTCATCTTTCAGTCCTTGCTTTTGAAAATCAATCGCCCGGTCGAACGAAAGATTCACTGCGCCCGGAATGTGACCCATATAATACTCGCTGTCCGTGCGCGTATCCAGCAGCAAAACGTCCTCGCGCGTTCCGTTTTTCTGGATCCATTCGGCGGTGCTGAGCTGGTTTTCGTCCACCCGTGGAACATAGGTGACGGGTTGGCTCGGCGACGTTGTATTTGTGACGATGCCATCGGCTTGCTTCCAGGCATGCCAACCGCCATCCAGAACGCGCAAATCGTCATGCCCCATCCACTTGAACAGCCAGTAGACCGTCCCGCTCAATGGACCTGTCCCTTCATCATACAATACGATGGTCGAATCGTTGGCGATGCCGCGCTCGCCGAGGACTTGGGCGATCGCCTCAAAGGATTTCATGCGCGGTCCATCGGGTCCCATTTCGTACATGTCGTTGTTTAGATCAAACGGCACCGCGCCGGGGATATGCGAGACGCGATAGCCCATCGGCAAACGCGGGTCTGACACGCGTGCGTCCACCAAGCGCACTCGCGGATTGGTCAGGTTTTCAGCGAGCCAGCCGGCTGAAACCATCACAGATTTTGCAGAATTCGAAATGCTCATGTTTACAAGCGCTCTGTCCAAAACGGCTCAGATCGCGCCTCCCGCCATGGCAGGAATCACGGCGACTTGATCATTATCATGCACGGGCGTATCGCGTCCCTGCAGCTTGCGCACATCAATCCCATTGATAAATATATTGATAAAACGCTTGATTTCCCCTTTATTGTCGAGGATGCGCTCGCGAAAGCCGGGGTACGTCGCATCGGCGTGGTCAATCGCTTCCTGAAGAGTGCTGGCTTGGATCTGAATTTTGCCGTTGCCGCCGGTTATCTTGCGCATCGGGGTCGGCACAAAAATTGTTGCCATACAATATGCTCCTAATGCAAAATCGTTTATTAGTGAACTATCGCGACAAAAAATTACGGTCTGCGCGAAATTGCCCCTGTTGAGGCAACTTTGCCGCAGACCCATCTTGTTGAATTAGTATAATGAGGTCGGAACGATTGTCAAAAAGCAGCAGAGACGCAACACCTTGCGCCTCTGCAAATTCAAATCATGTTGTCGCCGTCTTTTTTGCCCCGCGACGTTTCCAGATCGCGCGCACGATGAGCACAAAGATTACAAAGGGCAGCGCCACGATCAAAAGGACAGGGAGAACGATGATGGCGAGATTGATCGCGACATCCGCGAGTCCTTGAAGGATCGTAACGAGCCGGTCGAGCGCGCGGCTGATGGTGGCTCCGGGATTCCAGCCGGGGTCGCCCTGCACTACCACCTCTTCGACGGGCACGAGGTCAATCGTATACGTTGCGAGCGCGCTCGTGTTTTGCAGATAATTCTGGCGACCCTTGATTTGTTCGATTTCGCCGCGTACCTCGGTCAGTTGGTTATACACCTTCAAGATATCTTCGGCTTTGCCCGTGCGTTCGCGCACGGTCTCGAGCAATTTTTGCAGTTCCACCTCATACGCTTCAAGGTTCTTGCGCCGCGCGTCGAGGTCGGTGAACTCGGCGGTCACGTCGTTAGAATCTTGAGTTTCTTTCAAGACTTTGAGTCCCAACGCACGAATCTGCGCGAGCGTGGGTTCCAGTTGAACGGCGGGCACGCGAATCGTTATGGTGCCGCGCAATTTGTTTTCGCCATATTCCACAACCGAGCGACTGGCAATATATCCGTTGACGTTTGTGAGCAGGGCATTGATCTTGTTGATCGTGTCGGCGGTGTCGTTCACCTGCAGGGACATGAGACCCGTATATACGATCATGCGCGCTTCTGCCTCGGCCTGGTTGGGCGTATTGACGCTGCCCCTGGCGGGGGCGACAGTGGGCTGTGCCGGGCGCGGCGCCGCGCCGCCGGAATCATCCAGGTCAGGCATTTCCATTGCCGGGAGGGGCATCGCCGGAGCTGCTGTTGGCGCTGCCCTAGGCGCTGCCGAACAGCCAATGACAGATAGGAGCGCTCCAAAAAGGATCATCGAGATCAGGATGCGTTTCATGGTTCCTCCTCCATGTTTGAGCACAATGCTGCGCGCGGTGCGCGCAATTTAGCTAATTGACGCAGGGGGTCACGAAAAAGTTCCGAATGGTGTCGCTTGAAATCTGATGCGTCCTGTACGGGACGGATATTTCAAGACCCGGACCCGTCGAGCGTCCTGACCCTCAATTCCCATATGCCAATCGTTCCGCAAGACGGTAGGGGAGACCGGCGTTGTGAATGGCGCGCTGGGTTGCTTGAATGTTATATTCGCTGCGATACGGCGTAATGGTTTGCCTGTCGGTATCCAGAATCGCATACGCGGCGCGCGGGTCTCCGTCGCGCGGCTGTCCCGCGCTGCCGACGTTGAGCAGCACTTTTGGTTGCAGGGGGTAGGGCGCGCGTTCGCGCAAAGACTCGGCGCGGAGGATACGCTCTTGCTCGCGCAGCATGTATGCGATTGGGTTATGTGTGTGTCCAAACAGGCAGACCGGAGTGTCAAAATAGGGCATGTTCTCGGCGGCAGCTTGGGCATTGCCGATATACTCCCAAACCGGATCGCGCGGGCTGGCATGGACAAGAGTGATGCTAAATTCCGACACCACCTCTTTGGCGTTTTTGGATGCGAGCCATGCAGAGTTTTCGGGCGTCAACGCCTTGCGCGTCCACGCGAGCGACGTCCGGGCGTTTTCGCTAAATTCCTTGAGCGGCAGTTTGCTCAGAGCTGCGAGGTCGTGATTGCCTGACAAACACAACGCATCCAGTCCGCGCAGCCGAGCCACACACTCGTTCGGCGCGGGACCATAACCAACCACATCGCCGAGACACCAGACTGCTTGATAGGCGGGCGCGTGGGTCAGGATCTTTTCCAAAGCGACGCTATTTCCGTGAATGTCGGATAGGATGAGAATTTGCATCGAGTTGCTGCCGGATGGATTCATTGTACCACAAGCTGGTGTAGTATAATTAACTGGACATTGGCAAGTAACTGGATGAATTGAAAGAGCACGGGAACAGCTCTACAGTGTGAGTAACCAAACTTACACTCAAGGAGCCCGCCCATGCTCACCTGGATTGTCGCCCATTCCGACGCGT
>JADZCJ010000005.1 GCA_020851635.1 Anaerolineae bacterium | reverse complement strand
GCGCGCTTGTTAACCGGCGCAGAACTGATGCAACGCGTGTGCGAGTATTATCACTGCGAATTACTTGAGCCACTCGCAAAATCACTTTGTTAAAGATGCACTAGTAGTGCAACAACATGAGATTGCGGAGTTGAGCGTCGAGTTTTGTAACTCGCGTGCCATCATTTGACTTGGCAATTTCATCATGTTGTTGCACTAGCCCGTCTTGAGCTTGTCGAGAACCCGCCAGGGCGTGAGTGGAAATTCGTTGATCCATACCCCCGTTGCATCGTGAACGGCGGCAATTACGGCGGCGGCAAAGGGGATATACGGCATTTCTGCCATCCCGCGAATGCCCCAGGCGCCCACGTCGCTCGGAAATTCGAGTATGACTGAATCAATGCGGGTGGGAATATCCAGCACCCCCGGCATGAGATAGTTGTTTAGAAACGGCGTAAGCACGCGTCCTTGATGGGTGACGAAATTCTCGGTAATCGTATACCCAAGCGCCTGCACCACGCCACCTTCGATCTGTCCCTCGATCAGCTGCGGGTTGACTGCTTTGCCGACATCATGCGCGCTTGTCACCCGCACCACGCGCACCTGCCCCGTATCCGTATCCACTTGTACTTCAACTGCCTGCGCCACATAACC
Organism: Anaerolineae bacterium; assembly: GCA_020851635.1. Classification (GTDB taxonomy): domain Bacteria; phylum Chloroflexota; class Anaerolineae; order UBA4142; family SHND01; genus SHND01. The sequence continues at coordinate 20,872 of JADZCJ010000005.1, read as the reverse complement.
GTATAAAAAGTTGGACTGACCATGTCCGTCCACCGGGTCAATCATTTCGGTTGGCGGCGCATAGTAGGTGTATTCCGCGCGCGCCGGGCGTTCTTCATTTTGCCATTTTGCGAGCGCTGCCTCAGCCGCGCCGAGGACCGCGCGACCGGACATGGTGGTCAAGCGCGAGGCAGACGCGCTGCCCGACGAGTCGGTGACTGCCGTATCGCTTACCACCAATTCGATCTTGTCGAGCGGCAGATTCAGCGCGTGGGATGCCATTTGTGCGAGCGCAGTATGATGTCCCTGCCCACAGTCCGCGCCCCCATAAAAGATTTTTGCGCGCTCGATCTCGCCTCCACCGTGCAGTTCCACCGCCGCCCACGAATGTTCCTGAAACCCAATCGAAAAGCCGATATTCTTGAATCCACTCGCAATCCCATATCCACGTTTGATCGGGTTTTCCATGTTCCAATCACCGCCGCCGTCATGGTTGGCGCGCTCGTCCCAGCCAAACTTGTCGGCGCACGCTTTTGTCACCTCGATCAATGTAACGGGTCCGCCAACAAGCGGCGCGCGTGTCAAAGTCTCTTCCCCATCGCGCAGCAGGTTTTTCAAGCGCAACTCGACCGGGTCCATGCCCAATTTTTCGGCAAGCTTGTTCATTTGCGATTCGGCGACAAAATGAGCTTGCGGCGCGCCAAAACCGCGAAACGCAGCTTGAGGGATGTTGTTGGTATACACCGCATACGCATCCACATGCACATTCGGGACGCGGTAGGGTCCCGCGCAGGTGAGCACGGTGTTGAACAGGACTTTGCTGGATGTATAGGCGTATGCGCCCGCATCGGCAATCGCCTCCACCGACGCGGCGACGAGTGTGCCGTCTCGCTTTGCGCCCGTCTTGGCGCGGAAAAACATCTGGTGGCGCTTGCCGTGATATTTGATGCTTTCTTGGCGCGACCAAATGATTTTGACAGGACGCTGTAGTTTCCATGCGGCGAGGGCGAGAATGATCTGGACGCTTTCGTCTTCGCGCCCTCCGAATGCGCCGCCGATGGCGGGATAGATGACACGAACTTTATCGGGGGGCAAGCCGAGCGCGTGGGCAATCTGGTGCTGGTCTTCCCAAGCCCATTGTCCCGCCACAACAACGGTCACGCGCCCCTCGTCGTCAATATAGCTCAAGCCCGCTTCGGGTTGGAGATAGACATGCTCTTGCATCGGCGTGTGATACTCGTCCGCGATGATCACGTCCGCTTCGGCAAACGCTTGCTCGACATCACCCTTGCGAACGTGATACGCGTGCAAGACGTTCTTGTGTCCTTCCGCCGTCGTCGCAATCCCCTCGTGCAACTGCGGGGCGCTCGTCTTGATCGCTTCGCGCGGGTCAAAGACAGCTGGCAGGTCCTCGTATTCCACCACAATGAGGTCACGCGCCGCAAGCGCCTGGCGTTCGGTCTCGGCAATGACAAGCGCGATCTTGTCGCCGATCCAGCGCACAATGTGTTGTGCCTCGCGCGAAAAATGTTCGGTCGCCGCCAGGGCGTCGGGTCCGCAGAGGACGGGGTTGTCCATTTCGTTCAACCCGTATTCGTTCACAGGAACGTCTTTGGCGGTGAGAATGGCGACGACGCCCGGCGCTTGGGCAGCGCGAGTCGTATCCAGTTTGGTGATGCGCGCGTGGGGGCGGTCGGCAAAGAGCACCTTCATCCACAACTGCCCCGGCAGATCAATATCGCCGGGATATTTTGCCTCGCCCGTCACTTTGGCGCGCGCATCCACGCGCGTGATGGATTGTCCGAGAACGGTCATTTCTAGAGTGCCTTTCAAGTGATATAATTATGCCGTAGGAGGAAAAGTAATGATTCGCACTCTCCCTGAACGTATTATTCCCCGCAGTGAAGCGGCCAAGCGCCTCGATGAAATTCTCCAAACGCTGGGCGATGACCAAATTTGGGTCGTTGCCGAAGATGGTGCGCCCAAAGCCGCCATCGTTGATGCTCAATTTCTTGAAAAATGCTGCGTCGTGTTTGGTTCGACGAACTTGCCGCCAAAACCACGAGCGGGTTTTCCAACTATCTGGAGCAGCAGGGTCTTGACCCTGAAAAAATGACCGAAGAGGAAATCGAAGCCATCTTGCAGAAATGAACGTTGCCCTCATCGTTGTCATTGATACCAGCGTCTGGATTAGCGGCGTATAGTATTCCGTGTAGCTTGATTGACTAACACATGGAAACGCGAATTTCACCAAACTGCGGCTTGCACGAATCATTGTTACGCTCTGCGTAACGACGAATAAAGATCAAAATTAGCCCAGATTCGCGCAGATTCGCGTTTTCCTCCGAGTTGTCAAGACAGAGTTTGTCAGCTCATTTAAGCTAGTTGGAATATCACGGCAATCCTCATCGCATTTTGCAAGCATAGCGCGACGCGAAATTTGAGGTTGTCTATACACAAGAAACCCTGGATGTAAAGAGAGGCTGCTTCTTCCAGCACTCTGTCTCGCTCTCGTACGCATTCCCCAACTGCAGTACGCCCCAATCATCGCGATAACGTCCCACAATCTGAATCCCCACCGGCAAGCCCGTTTGTGAAAACCCACAAGGGACCGAAATGGCGGGAAGTCCCGTGACCGAAATATAGTAACAGGACTTCATCCAATCAATATACGTGGTCATCGGCACGCCGTTGATTTCCGTCGGATACGGCGTATTCACATCAAACGGCAAGACCTGACTCACGGGCAGAATCAAAAACTCGTACGCTTGCATAAACTCGCGCACCCGTTGATACAGCGCGGTGCGTTTTTGCTCGATGCGCCCCAGCTGCGGTCCCGTGAGGGTTTGACCCGCCTCGATGTTCCAAAGGACCGTATCTTTGAGCTGCGAGCGATGGTTTTGATAGTCCTCTGACCTTGATGCCTCGAACGACCACGCCCGCAAGGCCTTGAAAATCTCGTCAGCATCGCTCAGGTCGGGTTCTACCTGTTCGACCACACAGCCCAATGTTTCAAATACGCGGCTCTGTGCGTCCACGATGCGGCGCACCTCCGGTTCAAACGGCAAACCCCAACAATCCGACGCCCATGCGATACGCGCCCCTTTGAAATCCCGTTCCAACGGACGCGCGAAAAGTTCTCCGGGGTCCTGGAGCGCAATCGGCGAGCGCTCGTCCGGTCCCGCCATCGCGCTCAACACCAGCGCCGCATCCCCCACCGTGCGCGCCATCGGTCCATCCACCGACAGGGTTTGCCAGCCGAACTTGGCGGGATAGTCGGGCACGCGCCCCGGCGAGGGACGAAACCCCACGACGTTGCAAAAATTGGCGGGATTCCGCAGTGAACCGCCCATATCACTGCCGTCAGCAATCGGCATCATTCCGCACGCCAGCGCCACCGCCGCGCCGCCGCTGCTGCCCCCGCATGTTTTGGTCAGGTCGTATGGATTGCGCGTCGCGCCAAAGACGGGATTGAACGTTTGCGAACCCGCGCCAAATTCGGGGACGTTCGTTTTCCCGATGGACAACGCACCCGCGCTCTGCAGGCGGTCAACGAGCAGCGAATTTACATCCGGAATAAAGTCACGATAAATCGGCGAGCCATATGTCGTCCGCATCCCGCGCGTCTCTTGCAGGTCTTTGTGGGCAATTGGCAAACCGTGCAGAGGACCGCACACATTGCCTGATGCCAGCGCGCGGTCCGCGTCTGCCGCCTTTTTCAAAGCGCCGTCTGCGTCCAGCGTCACGATAGCATTCACCTGTGGATTGAGGCATTCGATTTGGGCAAGGTGCGCCTGCATCACCTCGACACAGGAAACCTCGCGGGCACGGATACGCCGCGCCAATTCACGCGCGGTAAGCCAACAGAGTTCATTCGACATGAGAATACATAATCAGCGGTTGCTGCCTGCATAGATCGGCGCGCCCAGCTGTTCACGCATGCCCAAGTCATCACGATGATTCCAAATTTCGACGACCTTGCCATCGGCGATGCGAAAGATATTCACACCCGACATTTTTACGAAATTCCCCGTCGGCGGCTCTTGACCCCATTGTCTCGTGTTCGTGCCCTGCATCGTCCAGCGCGCCATCACCAGATCGCCTTCGCCCAGAATCAAATCGGTGTCGTAATGCACGTCCGGGAACGCGGCGCGAAAATCGGCAGCCACCTGTTTTTGTCCCGCCGCGCCGCCGGTCGGATTGCCGGGACGCAAATCGTGACGCACATATGTGTCGGCAAAGACCTCGAACACAAAATCAAGATTGCCCTTGTTCCACACCTCGTCGTAAAAGCGGCGGACCAGTTCTTTGTTGGATTCGACAGACATGCGCGCTTAATCTCCCGCCGCCTGAATCGCATCCATGATCTTGTAATAGCCCGTGCAGCGGCAGAGATTCCCGCTGATCGCCTGTTCGACGTCGTTTTTGGCAGGATGCGGGTTCTCTTCCAAAAGCTTGGCGCCGCTCATGACAAAGCCCGGAATGCAATAGCCGCACTGTGCCGCGCCATGTTCGATAAATTTTTGTTGGATGGGGTGCAGGTCGGTCTCGCCCCTTAGCCCCTCGATCGTGTCCACTCGCGCATGGTGCGCTCGCGCGGCGGGGACGAGACAGCTCATCACTGCGATGCCATCCAAATACACGGTGCACGCCCCGCACTCGCCTTCGGCGCAGCCCTCTTTGGTGCCCGCCAAATGCAAGTCCTCGCGCAGAAAGCGAAGTAAACTCTTGTCGCTGCCCATTGCGGTCATTTTTTCGCCGTTTACGCGCGTTTCAATCATGTCGCCTGCGGTGTGGGTTTCGGTCGCGTGGTCGTGGGGCTTGAAATGACCGTCTGTGGCGCCCCAGAGCATGATTGGCTTGGCGGGCAGGTCATAGATATTGTCGCGGATTTGGCGTATAGCGCGCGCCACGCAGACCCGCACCATCTCGCGGCGATAGTCCGCGGTGCCGCGCACATCGTCAATCGGTTTCGCCTCCTGCGCCGCCAGCTCGGAAGCTTCCTGAATGACAGCATCGGAAAGATACTGCCCGACCATCGCTTGTTCCGCATCGCCGCATGTAATGATCGTCGGCGCCACCGCCCCCAGCGCAATCCACGCGTTCGAGATTTCCATGTCCTCGAACTCAAGCACGACCGCCGCGCTGACGACGGAAATCGCCTGGGCGCGCCGCAAACCGAGCTTGATAAAAGTGCCGCGGTCTTTGGGGGACATTTTCTGAAACTGGACCTGGACGACCATTTCGTCGGGTTCCATCGCCGTCTTGCGCACGCCCTTGAAAAAATTGCTAAAGGGGACCACGCGTTCGCCGCGCGCGCTCTTGAGCCGCACTTCGGCGCCCATCGCCCATAAAGGCACAATGGTGTCGTTGGCGGGGGATGCGGTGACCAGATTGCCCGCAATGGTGCCGCGATTGCGAATCTGGGGCGCACCCACTTCCCAGCAGGCGCGCACCAACGGATAAGCAAGCTGCCGCAAGAGTTCCGAGCCGACCACCTGATTATGCGTCACGCTCGGTCCGAGGCGAATGTGATCGCCATCCTCGCGAATCGTGTCCAGACCGGGCATGCGACTGAGGTCAATCAAGACCCTGGGGCTGCGAATTTTGCGTTCGATTTCGATCAACAAATCTGTGCCGCCGTTGATGATGCGAGCATCACTGCCATATTGAGCGAGCAGCTGCACCGCCTCATCCACCGAGCGCGGTTGAATATATGTGTTCCACATGAGTGTTGGTGTCCGTGGACGGGCGCGTTTCTGGGCGGCTCCCGTCTCATTTTTCTTTACTTTAACACATTTTTTGCAAAGACATTCATCATGGCGGTCATCTGCTGAATTCGTGCGCGTCACAGGGGATTTGTCTGCCCGCTATTTTTTCGCGTTCCCTTTTTTCTATGCTATCATCGCCGCGTCCTTTTTCCCCCCGCGCCTTTTTCACACAATTTCTTGCGCTGCCACCCGGTTTTTATATGCCCAAACCCGCAATTTCTGTGTTTTTTCCCTGTTACAACGATGCCGGGACGATCGGTGTCATGGTGACGCGCGCATTAAAGGTCTTGCGCGAGATTTCGGACGACTACGAAGTGTATGTGTTTGACGACGGTTCGGCGGACGATTCGCGCGAAATACTGGCAGAGCTCAAGCGCGTGTATCCTGACGAATTCTGGTATGAAACGCACGAAAAACCGTATGGGTATGGCGGTCAAATCCGCGCCGCGATCCGGGCGGCGCGTAAAGAATGGTTCTTTTACACCGATGGCGACGCCCAATATGATGTGAGTGAATTGACCCTATTGGCAGAAAAAATCGCGGACGATGTGGATGTGGTCAACGGCTATAAAATCAAGCGCCAGGACCCGCTTCACCGCATCGTCATCGGCTATGTCTATCAGTACTTTATCAAGTTCATCTTTGGGCTGCAAATTCGAGATGTGGACTGTGATTTTCGTCTGATGCGCCGCAAAATCTTTGACGTGGTGGAATTGGAAAGCTCGAGCGGCACGATCACGTTTGAAATGGTGAAAAAGATCCAAGATGCGGGCTATCGCTTTGTCGAGGTGCCCGTGCATCACTTTTATCGCCAGTACGGGACCTCGCAGTTTTTCAATTTCTCGCGCGTGGCGCGCACCCTCGCCGCGATCGGCGGCTGGTGGTGGCGGCTGGTCGTCAAGCAAGAGGCAAAGAAACAATATGCGCCCAAGCGCGCGATGCAGGTGCGCGAGACGAGGGCGGCGGAATAGTCAATTTGTCAACTGCACCGGATGCCATATGATGGCAGCAGAAATTCTGCTGTTACTGAAATTCAAGAGAACAAGAGGGAAGTTACTTTACAGGTGCGTCAACGGGGCACGCTCATCTTGCCCGCCGACCTACGCGCCAAATATGATATCCGCGAAGGAGATACCTTTCGTCTGGTTGATCTGGACGGTATCTTTGTGCTCGCGCCCATGGTCCCACCGGTTCCCGACCTGGCACGGGATATTGAACAGGCGCGTCGCAAGGCAGGCCCAAGTATGGACGAAATGTTCAAAGGGCTCCGCAAACAACGCAAGCGCTATTACCGGGAAAAATACAAGCGCACCAGCGCCCTAAAAACCTAGGGTGCTTTTGGACGCGGATATTATTTTTGCAGGTTCCGTCGCGCCTGCCCAACACGGCACAAGCCGCGTCATACCGCGCACGGCAGAGATAACGTTGGTTGAATGTTTGACCTCTGAACAGGCGATCATCAAAGTAGAGCGCAATCTACAGGAAAGAATGATTCCGGACACCTTTAGCAACAAAAACATTCTCATCACCGGCGGGCTGGGGTTTATCGGCGCGAACCTGGCAATCCGACTGGTGGAACTGGGCGCGCAGGTGACGCTGGTGGACTCGCTGATTCCCGAATACGGCGGCAACCTGTTTAACGTCGAGCCGGTCAAGGACCGCGTCACGATCAACATTGCCGACGTGCGCGACGAATTTTCGATGGACTATCTCGTGCGCGGGCGCGACTTTTTGTTTAACCTGGCGGGGCAGACCTCGCATTTGGACTCGATGCGCGACCCGTACAAGGATTTGGATATAAACTGCCGCGCCCAGCTCTCGATCCTGGAAGCATGCCGCAAGCACAATCCGGGCGTCAAAATTGTCTTTGCCTCCACCCGCCAGATTTACGGCAAGCCCGATTATTTGCCGGTGGATGAAAAACACCTGCTTCACCCGACCGACGTCAACGGCATCAACAAGATGGCGGGCGAGTGGTATCACATTTTGTACAACAATGTATACGGAATTCGCGCCGTGTCGCTCCGTCTGACCAACACCTATGGTCCGCGCATGCGCGTCAAAGATGCGCGGCAGACCTTTTTGGGCATCTGGATCAAGCGCCTATTGGATGGCGAGCCGATTGAAATATGGGGTGACGGGCTGCAGCTGCGTGATTTCAATTATGTGGACGACGTGGTTGACGCCATGCTGCTCAGCGCCGCCGACGAGCGCGCCAACGGCAAGATCTATAATCTGGGCAGTGACGAAACTATCAATCTAAAAACGCTGGCGGAAAAAATTGTCGTACTCTATGGGCAAGGGACGTATAGCATCATTCCATTTCCCCCCGAACGCCAGGTGATTGACATTGGCGACTATTATTCGGACTATAGTTTGATTCGTGCCCGGTTGGGTTGGGCGCCCAAGATCAAGCTCAACGAGGGGTTAAGGCGCACCCTCGCTTTTTATCGCAAGCATAAAGAATTGTATTGGTGACACCCATGCCCATCCCATTTTTTGACCTCAAAAAACAGTACGAATCCATCAAGGCGGAAATTGACGGGGCAACGCGACGCGTGCTGGCAAGCGGCATGTTTATTCTCGGACAAGAGACCGAGGCATTCGAGACAGAATTTGCCGAATATCTGGGCGCAAAATATGCGGTGGGCGTCAATTCGGGCACCGACGCGCTCCATCTCGCAATCCGCGCGCTGGGCATTGGCAAGGGTGACGAGGTGATCACAGTGCCCAACACCGCCGTCGCCACCGTGTGCGCGATTGAGATGGCGGGAGCTACGCCCGTGCTGTGCGATGTGCGCGCCGATTCCATGACGATGGATGCGGACTCGTTCGCCTCTGTGATTACGGACAAGACGCGCGCCGTGATTCCGGTGCATCTGTTTGGGCAAACGGCTGAATTGGATGCAATCATCGGGATTGCGCGACAGTACCGGCTCGCCATCATCGAAGACTGCGCCCAGGCGCACGGCGCAAAATATCAGGGGCAGCGCGTCGGCACGTTTGGCGATATTGCGGCATTCAGTTTCTACCCGACCAAGAATTTGGGCGCGTATGGCGATGGCGGCGCGGTGGTGACGGACGATCCGCAGCTGGCGGAAAAAGCAAGACTGCTGAGGCAGTATGGTTGGCGTTCGCGATACGAGAGCGAAATCAGCGGCGTCAATTCGCGGCTGGACGAAATGCAAGCTGCCATCCTGCGCGTCAAACTGAAACACCTCGACGCCTGGAACGCGGCGCGGCGCGAACGCGCGGCGGTGTATACCGAGATGCTGCCCAACAAACGCGTGCTTTCACCCGTCGAAATGCCGTACGGCGAGCATGTGTTTCACCTATACGTGGTCCATTGCGCGATGCGCGATTACCTGTCGGCGTTCCTCAGAGAACGCGAAATCGGCACTGCGATCCAATATCCGACACCAATCCATTTGCAGCAAGCGTATCAACATCTCGCCCCCGCGGGTTCTCTGCCCGTTGCGGAAAAACTCGCGCGCGAAATCTTGTCGCTGCCCCTTTACCCCGAACTGCCACTCGTTGACATACATGCGATTGCCGCCGCGCTCCGCGAATTTGAAACGTGAACGTTCCCCGCTTTTCAAACCTTTCTCGTACGTGGGTCCTTGTAATAGTTCTCGGTCTCGCCGCGCTCGGCATTGCGCTCGGCATCTATCAATTTGCCCAACCCGCTGCGATTGACGTCGGAAGCGGGCGCGATGCCCCGTTCGTGCAGGGGTTTTCGTTTCGCGAAAACCTGCCCGACGGCTCGAACGCGCGTTGGAGTAGCGGGCGGTCGGAAATTCGCTTTATCGGGCTTGGCGCGCAGGACGGAACCCTGACATTGCGTTTCGCCGCGCCGCGCCCCGCCAATCCGGCGCAGCTCCAGGTCCTGGCAAACGGGAAGGACATTGCGCGCGAAGCACCCGGCGGAGATTTTCAGGCACAAACGTTTATCATCGGGCGCGATACGATTGGGTTGGGCGGCGATCTGGTGGTCGCGCTCGACAGCGATACGTTCAGCCAACCCCCGGACACGCGCCAACTTGGGCTGCTCGTTGACTCGGCACGATTTGAAAGCACCGGCGCGCCGGTAATCCCGTCACCGCGTGTGATGCTTTATTTCCCCGCCCTGGTCATACTCGTTTTTGCGATAGGGCTGGCATGGAGCGGCGACAAGCGGGTGGCGGTGGGAGCAAGCGTCCTCACCCTCCTGCTCGGAGCATATGGGCTGTTGAACGCGCGGCTCGAAACTGCCTATTTTCTTGCGCCGATCTTTTGGACGGGGCTCGGATTGTTTGGCGCGGCGTGGGTCCTGGTCGTGTGTTTACAGCGGCTGGCGGGCGCTGCCAACACTCTTCCGATAGAGGTCCGCACCCTGCGTTTGATGTTTGTCGTCATGACCGCCGCGTTTGTGTTCGAGTTTGTGCTCGCAACCGGTCCGGGTTTTATTGTGGATGTGCAGGATTACGTGGTATGGTCCTACAAGACCGTGACCTATGGCTTGGGCGCCATGTATTTGGCGCCGGAAGGGTTGTGGATTTCGGACCAGTCGCCGGGGCTGAATTACATATTGCATGTGGTCGGCTTGCTCTATCGCGCCGTCTTTGCACCCGACATGCTCTATCCCGCCGTTGCGGGCGACCCTGCGCTGCGCGGTTTGACGGATAACCCGGCAATGCTCGCAGACCCGATCCATCGCACGCTGCTGCGGCTGCCGATGCTCTTTAGCGATGTGGTGACGGGCGCGGTTATTTTTGTCACGGCGCGCCGATATCTCGCCACACAATATGCGTGGCTGGTCGCGCTGGCGTTCTGGTTCAACCCCGCCGTCTTGTGGAACGGCGCGTATTGGGGGCAGACGGATGCGATGCACTCGCTGTTGGTCCTGATTTGTTTCTTGTTGATTGTCTTTACCCCCCGCGTGGGACTGGCTTTTTTCGTCCTGGGCATTGCGGCGTTCACCAAACCGCAAGCCATGTTTTTTGGTCCCCTTTTGCTGCTCGGCGCCTATCGCGTGGCGCAGTGGCGGGGTGTCGTGCGCGCGCTCATTTTCGGCGCAATCGGCGCGGCGGCGCTGCTCCTTCCCGTAATCTTGACGGGCGGGGGACCGGGGCTGGTGGCGTATCTGCTGGATGCGGTGGGACATCATCCCATCCTCTCGGCGAACGCGCATAACCTGTGGTGGGTGGTTTTCCACGACGATGTGGCAATCCCCGACACTGCCGCGCTGTTTCCGGGTGCGCCGCTTTCCTATCGGACGTTCAGCATTTTGCTGTTTGCCCTGGCGTATCTCGTCGCGCTGGTGCGCGCATGGGGCGCGCCGCTGGAACGCTATTTCGCCTATGGCGCGTTCGTGGCGTTTTCGTTTTTCATATTCCCGACCGAGATTCACGAAAATTATGGGTACGCGCTCTTGCCGCTCCTGGCGGTTGCGATGGCGCGTGATCTGCGTCTCGCTGTGTTGTATGCGGCGCTGAGCGTCACCATGACATTGAATTATGCGCTCCACGACCCGCCGATATTCGGGTTGTTGGGTACGAACAACCCGCACCGTGATCTGGCATTGGCGCGCTGGCTGAACGCCGTGGCGAATGTGACGATTGCGACGATGTGGGTCTTGTATTTGGCTGCGCCGCGTGGTTTGAATGTTCCGCTTCAGAGATTATTCTTGCGTCACAAGACGACACCATGATGACTCACGACCAACCGGAATTGAAAGGGCACGCGGCGGCGGCGCACACGCGCTATACCTCGCGCGCGGCGATTTTCAAGGCGCTGCTTTTGTTGATTCCCGCGATCTTGTGCAGCACGACGGGACAATTGTTTTTGAAAATGGGCATGTCGCAGGTCGGCGATTTTGCCTTTACACCCGAAGCAATTCTCGCCGTCTTGCCGCAAGTCATTTTCAATCCGGTCATCTGGCTCGGCATGGCGGGTTTTGTCGGCGGCACGATCTTTTGGCTGGCGGTTTTGTCGCGCGCGCCGCTCTCGCTCGCGTATCCGATCCTCGCGCTCTCGTATTTTGTCGTCGTGATAGAAGCGTGGCTGATTCTGGGAGAACCGCTCACCTGGCAGCTGTTGCTGGGCGTTGCGATCATTTTTGCGGGCGTGGTGATTGTGGGACTGAGCCAGGAGCCACATTGAGGAAGCAACATTGTGGATAATGCGATCTGGTTATTGATTCCCGCCATTTTGTTTAGCACGACCGGCGAACTGTTGTTCAAGATCGGCATGAACCGCATCGGCGGGTTCGAGTTTTCGGCGGATGCGCTCAAAACGGTGCTGCCGCGCGTGATTCGCAACCCTTATATCATCAGCGGATTTGTCGGTTTCGGGCTGGGCGCGGTCTTTTGGCTTGCCGTATTGTCCCGCGTGCCGCTTTCGATTGCCTATCCGATTCTCGCGCTCTCGTATTTTGTCGTCGTGATAGAAGCGTGGCTCTTGTTGCGTGAGCGCGTGACGTGGAAACGTATGCTGGGCGTCACCATCATTGTGGGCGGCGTCATCGTCGTCGGTCTGAGTGCGGGTTAGGTGTTTGTTTTGATGAAATCCGTCCCGTTCCGCGCAAGCATCGCCGCGCTGGCAGTTACGGCGCTCGCGTTTTTTTTGCGCGTCTACCGGCTGGGGGACAAGAATGTATGGTGGGATGAGGGATGGACGGTCTGGCTGGCACGACATGATTTTGCCTGGATTGCATTACGCACCGCGAGCGACGAGCATCCCCCCCTGCACTATTGGTTGATGAACGTCTGGCAGACCGTGTTCGGCGCCGACGCGTTTACAGGACGATTCTTGTCGCTCGCCTTTGGAGTGCTGTTGATTGCGCTCGTTTATCGTATCGGCAGGGACATGGGCGGCGCGCGGTTGGGGCTTTTGGCGGCATTGTTTCTGACATTCGCGCGCTTTAATGTGTGGTGGTCGCAGGATATAAAAAACTATACGCTGTCTGCATTTTTTGCGTGGGCGAGTGTGTGGTCCGCGTGGCAGTTGAGCCAGAGTCCGACGAACGGCGCGCGGCGAACGTGGTTCTATGTGAGCGGCTATGCGGTCACGGCGGCGCTGTCACTCTATGCACATTATCTCGGGGCGCTGATTGTGCTGGCGAGCAACCTGTTTATCGGCATCGTGCTGTTGACTCGGTGGCGACGCGGCGAGTCAGGCGCGCCGTTGTTGGCGCGGTGGGGCGTCGCGCAGATTGTTGCGTTGTGCTTGTTCCTCCCGTGGCTGGTCGTGTATTTGCAGAACGGCGCGACATGGAGCGCGGCGCCTGCGTTTGATTTGAGTTTGTTTCTCCAGCTCGCCGCGACGGTGCTGACGCTGGGCGTGACCACATTCATCGAGAACTATGCGTGGGTTGTGCTTGGACTGCTCGCCATCGCCGCCGCAAGCATCGGATGGCTTGTCAATGTAAATCGGCGAACGACGGACGATGACCGTCGGATGACGAATGACCAATGGCGATGGGCTACCGTCTACATGCTCGTCATTACGCTCGTGCCGCCCGCGCTCATCTATATTCTCTCGCTCACGCCCGCCGCCATCTTTGCGCCAAAAATCCAGGCGCGTTATCTGATGCTGTTGACACCCGCCGTAGCCATGCTGCTCGCGCTCGGCGTCTTGTTTATCGCTTCGAATTTTCGCGCGCGCGCCGCTCGGACGATCACCATCGCGCTGGCGCTCGTGATCCTCGCCGCGCAAATCTATACGCTGAACGATTATTATCGCGACCGTCATTTACGCGACGAGTATCAGACCATCGCGCAATTTATCAACAATTTTGGTTTTGCCCAGGACGCGGTGGTGCTCCACACGGACCAGGAATATCCGACCTTTTTGTATTATCTCGAACGCCCGATGGACTGGGTCGGCGTGCCGAACGGAGCGCCGGTGACCGCGGCGGTCGCACAGCGCGTTGCATCCATTGCGGCACAAAAACGCGCGGTGTGGGTGGTCACCATTCCCGATGCGTTGGACAAGGACCCGCATGGTCTGGTCGAACAAGAAATCGTCGAACGACTCCCGAAATTGTATGAACAAACCTTTGGCGACAAGCGTCTTGCTCTGTACACCGCCGAGACGCGCAACGTCAAGGATGTGCCTGCTGAAAACTTTGCCCCGCTGGAGGCGCGGAATGAGGAACTGGACGAACGCCTGAAATTGGTGGGGGTGGATTTGCCCGTGCGCGAGGCGCTGCCGGGAGATGTGGTGCGGGTGGTGACGTACTGGCAGGCGCAAGACAAGACCACTATCAACCTGGCGCTACAAAAACCCACCGGTGAAATAGTTGCACGCGCAAGCATTCCGATTTCGGCGGGCGCGCACGAACGGGCACAAGGCGACCTGCAAATTCCGCCCGATGCGGGGGCGGGCGAGCTGCAAGTGGTGGCGCAGGCGCGGCTGAACGGCGCGCGCTTGGGAAAATTGAGCGTTCTGCCGCGTGATAGCATCTCACCAAACAGCGGCGACGCCAACATGCAGCCGCGCGGGGAACACTTTGGCGAGCAGATTCAATTGGTCGGCGTCAATCTCCCCACGCAAACCTTTCGCGCGGGCGACACAGTGCCGCTGACGCTGTTCTGGAAGGCGCAAGCGCCAATTCCGACGAGTTATACCGTGTTTGTTCATTTGCTGGGCACACAATACAATTCCGCGCAAAACAACTTTTTGTGGGGTCAGGTGGACCGCCTGCCGCTGGAGGGCAAGCTGCCGACGACGGCATGGAGTCCCGGGCAGATCATCGCGGATTCGTATCGCATCCCATTTCAGAAGGATGCGTCGCCCGGCGCATATCAGATTGAAGTCGGTCTGTATGACGCGGCGGGAAGGCGGCTGCCCGTGCGGGATGCAAACGGAAACCCGGTGGGAGATGCGCTCATCATCGGACGGGTGGAGATCACCAAATAGTCTTTTCGCACCCGCAGCTATTCAAGGATAAAACTGTTTCGAATGAGTAAATTACATGTATTGTTTGCGGCGGCGCTGCTCGTGCTGGTCGCGGCGTGCGGGAATACTCTGCTGTTGACCAACACGACGATTACGCCGGACACGATTTCGCCGCGTCCGGGCGCGCCCAATCGCGCAACCAAAATCAATTATTCGCTCTCGCGTCCCGCCGATGTGTCGGTGTATCTGGTGAATGAAACAGGGAAATATGTGCTGCGCGAAAATCAATCGCGGGTTGCCGGCGATTACGAAATATTGTTTGGCGGGTCGGTGGACAACAAGACACTCGGTGACGGCACGTATCAGGTCATCATCGAGGCGCGCGACGAGAACGGCGCGACGGAAAGCAAACCCGGCACGCTGACCATCGTGGATGCGGACACGTCCCTGCCCGAGATGCAATCGTTCACGGTGTTTCCACAGGAATTTACGCCGAACCAGGACGGTCTCGACGACCGCGTGATCATTCGGTATTATCTGACAAAACCCGCGCTGGTTACAGTGTATTTGACGGACGGCAAGACCAAGTATCCGATTGACGAGAAAAAAGAAACGACGCTGTTGACCGAGGACAAGCTGAGCGAGGTGGGTCCGCACGAGTATGACTATGATGCGGGAATTGACCGGCTCGCGCCGCCACCGCCCGACGGCGCATACACCATCGTCGCCGAGGCGGTGGATGCGAACGGCAACATGGTGCGCGAGGAACGCCCGCTCACGATCAAGGATGGCGGCACACCGCGCGCTGCGATTATCGGCAGCGCGGGAGATTGGGACCCGACGGTCGTCCCATTGGGCGAGACGGTTTTCTTTACCGTCACGGTCAAGAATGTCGGCACGGTGCCCATTCGCACCAAGGGACCCGAGCCGGGGTTTGTCTATACCACCAGTCAGAATTTCTCGGTCGTCGAGGAATTTGAAGAGCCGGGCATCTGGCGGCTGGGTGTGGATTCCGAAGGCAATTCCATCGGACGGCAATACCCCTACCGCTGGCAGCTGGGCACGGATGCGGAATTGACTCAAGTCGAGCGCGAGGGCAAGACGATCTATTATCTCATGCCGGGACAGGTCGTCACCATCTCGGGAGGCGTCAAAATCACGGATAAACCGCCCAAAGTGGACCCGTTCTACTGGTTCGGGCTGGTGCAGGAACAGGTGCGGATCGTGGAAGACAGGGTGGAACCGACACGGATCACGGTGGATTTTTGAGAGACACCAAAAAGCGTTGGACGGATAAATCGTCCAACGCTTTTTGGTGTCACATGAGAGATTATGCCGGGATGGAATCCCGAATGAATTTCGCCAAATCCGTTTTGAGCTGCGCGAGCGACGGGATGTGAATATACATCATGTGCCCCGCTTCATAGTAGGTCAGCGAGATGTTGCCGCGCAAACTCTCGTCCAGACTGAGGTGATTGAATGTGTATTCGGTCGCATAGTATGGCGTCGCGAGATCATAATAGCCGTTGGCGACGAGCACCTTGAGATAGGGATTGATGCCGATGGCTTTACGGAGGGTTTCCGCCACATTCACGTATTGGTTCTGGTGCTCGGCAAAACTCCACCCGGCATTGACTTGGAGCGAGAGGACTTCGTATGGCAGGTCGCTTTCGAATTTCAATTCGCGCCGCACGTAATCATAGAACGTCGCCGTGTAGGGACCGATGATATTGCTCATGCTCGGGTCATTTTCGATAGATTCGCCCGCCGCGTCGCGTTCGACCCCCTTGAACCGCGAATCGAGACGTCCGACCGAACGTCGTTGGTCGCGCAGCAGTTCTTTGGCAAAGCGAAAAATCTCGATTCGCAGATTAGTGCGCTCGATATAGTCGGGCGCCAAGCCCGTGAATCGCGCCAGTTTTTGCGCGATGGTCGCGCGTTCGTCGGGCGAAATCGCAGCGCCTTTTATCAACGCCAGCGCGTATTCGCCGGACGCAAACGCCTCCGCCCGGTCGAGCGTGGCGCGCAGGTCCGTCTGCAGTTCCGCGTCCAAACGTTTGTGATACCACGCCGTCGCGGTATAGGTGGGCAAAAAGAAA
This sequence comes from Anaerolineae bacterium, assembly GCA_020851635.1. Lineage (GTDB taxonomy): Bacteria > Chloroflexota > Anaerolineae > UBA4142 > SHND01 > SHND01. The sequence continues at coordinate 4,143 of JADZCJ010000005.1, read as the reverse complement.
ATGTATGGCAGGTCGTTGCCCGCAGTGAAATTCGCGGTGCTGAAATCGAGGATGGACGAGACGAGGATAATGCCGTTCAAGTAAAAGCCATGACGCTCCTGCAAGTAGCCGCTCAAACCTGCCGCGCGGGTGGTGCCGTAACTTTCGCCGATGAGGAATTTGGGTGAGAGCCAGCGTTGGGCGCGGGTGGTATAGAGGCGAATAAAATCGCCGACCGATTCGATATCGCGCTTGAACCCGTGAAACTCGCGCGCCTTTTCGCCCGACGCGGGGCGGCTGTAGCCGGTGCTCACGGGGTCAATAAAGACCAGGTCGGTGACATCGAGCAGCGAGTATTCATTGTCCACCAGTTGATATGGGGGTGGCGGCAGGTCGCCAATGTCGGTCATGGCGGTGCGGCGCGGACCCAAAACGCCGAGATGGAGCCACACCGACGACGAGCCGGGTCCGCCGTTGAACGAAAAAGTAATCGGGCGCGTGCGCGGGTCATGCATGCCGTCGCGCGTATAGGCAATAAAAAAAAATGACGCTTTGGGTTTTTCGCCTTCGGACGCGCCCTCCTTTTCGGCTTCTTCTTTTAGCACAATCGTCCCCGTCGTCACCGTATAACCGATGCTCTCGCCGTTGAGCATGATGGTGTGGTGGGTTTCGACGAGATTGTCTTTGATCTCTGGTTTTGCCGCTTGTTCTTGCTTTTCTTGCTTGTCAGTCATACGTCTCCTCAAACGATTTTGGAATACCAGACTCGAATCGAATCCACATAGAATCCTGCGGCTAGCGCAGTCCGCTGCATCGCAATATTCTCGCTGCTCGTGCTCAAGACGGCAAATTTCATGTCGCGCGAGGCGAGGAGCTGCATCCCGCAAAGCAAACAGGCACGCGCGAGACCGCGCCGCCGATAATGCGGGTGTGTGGCGATTGGGTCCAGTGTGCCCTCCTCCCGCCCCGCGCGCGCATTTTCTTGCGGGTCTATCGCTCCGAAACACGACGCGGCAAGTGAGCCATCCGGAGCAACGACGACCAGATCCAGCGCGGGGTCGTAATGGGGCGCCTCCATCCACGCCAACCGCCGTTCTGCCGTCAAATAGTCCGAGTCAAACGCGGCACGATGGAGCGCGGCGAGGGCATCCGCTTCGCGCAAGCCATGTGCCGCGCGCAGGTTAAAGCCCTCCGGGAGGAGCGGGCCCGGGATTTCTGCATCGAGGGGGCGGACAAATTTGAGCGTCTCTTGCGGCTGTCTGACAAACCCGGCTCGCTCCAGCCATGCCTTACGGTCTGCATCCCCGTCATGGCAACTCGCGTCCAGTGTGTGGTTTGTTCCTTTTTGCGCATTGAGCTGCCGGATACATTGGACACCCCAAGCCAGGATTTCGTCATCCGGGGCAATGTGCTGTATGCGCGGCAGGACATCGAACAAGAGATTGTTGAAAGCGTCCACCAGCGCATAGGCAACGATTTCTCTGTTTACGTCCTGCCAGACGCGCGTATTTTTGCGGACGGAAGGGTCCGTCAACAGCTCGCGCAAGTCGTTCGCGCTCGGATAATAGCCCGCCCATGCGGCAGGACGCGCGTTTTTCACGAGGTCCGCCAACGACTCGAGATCGTCTCGATACTCGCGCGCCACCAAGGGCTTTGTCACGACGCGCCGTGCTTGTGATACAGCGCCACATTCGCAAAGGTTTGCCCATCCGGCGTGACGCCGCTCTGAATCACCCGCATTGTTTTGCCATCATCCGCCAGTTCGCGCAAGCCGCTGGCAACAATCTTGCCATCTTTTTTCGAGAGGGTCTCGAGCGTGCGCGCATCCAAAAGCGTGGTTTGAATCGCGTCCACCGCGGGCGAATCGGGATAGGGATGGTCCTGCCCATCGGGGATCATGTAATAGACCATGTGAAAATCCTTGCCCGCCGCATCGGTCCAATCCATGGCGACGGCGATCTGCTCACCTTCGGGCACAAGTTGATACGTGCCTTGCTGCGGGGGGGCGCCCAATTGATAATCGGATTGCGCCGGGTCGAGCGCCCAGATGCCGAGAAATGGGGTAATGGAGAATTGCACGTTGCTCATTGTCACCTCGAGATTGATTGTAGCATAGACGATCCCCATTCGATACGGTTGTATAATTCGTGCATGTCTCTTTACGCCAACTTTTTCTACCAGGTCGGAATGTTACAGCATACGCCGCGTTCGGGGTTTGCGTTTCTCGGGTCGGGGCAGCAATCGGTCGCCGACCACACCTTTCGGATGTTGAATATCGCGTTTGTTTTGAATCGTTTGGTCGAGGTCCCCGCCGACGAGCTGCATCTGCTGAAACTCGTCCTTTTTCACGATCTCCCGGAGGCGCGCACGGGTGATTTGAATTACGAAAATCAAAAATATGTGCGGGTGGACGAAGACAAATTGTTTGCCGAGATGGAGGCGGAACTGCCCTTTGGCGCCGAGATTGTGGCGTTGGCGCGCGAGTACGAGGAACGGAAAACGCTCGCCGCGCGGATTGCGTATGAAGCGGACCAATTGGAATTCTTGATCACGGTCAAGGAAGAATTGGACAAGGGGAACGCGCTGGCACAAGATTGGATTCAGCCATGCGTTGCGCGCTTGAAATCGCCTGCCGCGCAAGAGTTGGCGCAAGAGATTCTTGCAACGCGCATGGACGAATGGTGGTTCTCGAATAAAGGGGACAAACACTGGGTGAATCGGGGCAGGCAAGAATGAGAATCGCAATTTGACTGCAGGACCATCGCCAACGGCGCAAGCAACCCAAGACGCGGCTCTTGATTCGAATACCGACCCGACTTGTTTATAGACAGGCGGGTCTCTTTTTTTTTCACCAAAAGAGGACGGAATTGGGTATTGACAATGGTCGAATGTCCCCTATAATCTAACAAGATATAGACAAATCTAACAGAATATATCAAAGATCGGCGCGTTACAAGCGTTTTTCTTTTTGTATTTACACAACATATCCCAAATTTCGGAGAGCCGATGTTTCCTGTTGAACGGCGAAACGAGATTCTCAGAATCGTCCAGCAACGCGGCACCATCAAAATTGCGGAATTGAGCACGCTGCTCAAAGTGTCCGAGATGACGATTCATCGCGACCTGCTGAAACTGGAAGCGAGCGGACTGTTGGAAAAGAGTTATGGGGGTGTGCAGGTCAAACACAGCATGACCTCCGAGCCCGATTTTCGGACCCGGGCGCGCGAATCCGTTCCGGAAAAGAACGATGTCGGACTGTATGCGGCGCAGTTTGTGAACGATGGCGATTCCCTTTTGGTGGATGCCAGCACCACCATTCTCTATTTTGTGCGCCACCTGAAACCCAGACGAGACTTGACCCTCATCATGACGGGGCTTAATCCGCAGATGGAGATCGCTTCGTTTGAAGGCATGACGGTCTATGTTGCCGGGGGCATGCTCTCGCGAGAGACCGGCTGCTATGTCGGTCCGCACGTCACCGATTTTTTGACCACCGTCCATGCCGACAAGTGCTTTATCGGCGCCAACAGTATTGACGTCGAGCACGGCGTCACCGACCCCTATTATCTCGAGTCCGAAGTGAAACGCAGGATGGTCACCGCATCGGAACAAGTTTTTTTGCTGGCTGACCATACCAAGTTTGGGCGAGTCTCGATGCACAAGTCGTTTCCGCTCTCACAGATTGACATGGTCATTACCGATGGGCGCGCGCCTAACCCTTGCCTGGAAGAATTTGACAAGATTGGTCTGCAGTACCGCATTGCGCCCGCGCGCGCGATTGATTAGCTCTCCCGGCACGCTCAAAGGAGAGTCGCGCAAACAAACATTCATTTCCGGAAAGATTCTTCCTCCTCCCTGATTGGGCGTGAAGGCGCCTCGAAGCAATTTTGCGCCCAATTCTTTCTTTTCCTTTATTCCTTTCAGGAGACAGCATATGCCAACACCTGACATGATTGCACTGGGCATGGTCGAAACCAAGGGACTCGTCGGCGCGATCGAAGCGGCGGACGCGATGGTCAAAGCCGCCAACGTCACGCTGATCGGTTCGGAATATATCGGAGGCGGTTATGTCACGGTGATGGTCCGTGGCGACGTCGGCGCGGTCAAAGCGGCGACGGATGCAGGCGCCGCCGCCGCCAAGCGCGTGGGGGAACTTTTGAGCGT
>JADZCJ010000004.1 GCA_020851635.1 Anaerolineae bacterium | reverse complement strand
TGCTTTTTTCAATGTGCAAGCGCACACGCGATGTGCAAAAAATATCGGAACGCCAAATTAACCGCCTGACTTCAGCCCTGTCCTACACGCACGGCTGATTCAGATTGGATAAAGTCCAGCTAAGCGGGTAGCGGGATACTTGCTGAAACCGGGGTTGGATAAAAGTTTGACAATCTTTTGACCAGCTCTATAATACTGCCAACCGAATAGTCGTCTGGCGCCACTGACGCCGCCCATTTATTTGGGGCCCAGGAGCCCTTGGACACCTTTCGCGCGAACCGCGACACGAGTCCAAGGGATTTTTGTTTATATTCGCCAGAAATAATGACACACCGGCAACCAAGATGCGGGTAGTCAAATTCAAACCGCAGGTATTTTTGAAAAGAAATGAATCACCCTGACGTGATCGAACAGCATGTTTTGGTCGTCGAAGCTCTCGGCAAAGAGGGTCTTGAACTTTTACAACAGCATTCCCGGGTAGATGTTGTGTTGAGATTGCCTCTCGACGAACTCAGGGCGATTCTGCCCAAATATCAGGCGTTGATCGTGCGCAGCGCGACGCAGGTGGATGAAGCGTTGCTGGAGGCGGGCAAGAACCTGGTCGTCGTGGGACGCGCGGGCGTGGGCGTGGACAATATTGATGTGGCTGCCGCGACCCGGCGCGGGATCACGGTTGTTAATGCGCCAACCACCAATATCGTTGCGGCAGCCGAGCATGCGCTGGCGATCCTGTGGGCGTTGGCGCGCAACATTCCGCAAGCGGATGCCAGCGTGCGGCGCGGCGAGTGGAAGCGCGAACAGTTTTCCGGTGTGGAACTGGTGGGCAAGCGGCTGGGGCTGGTCGGTTTGGGACGAGTGGGCGGCGAAGTGGCGCGGCGGGCGGTGGGCTTGGGTATGGAAGTGGTCGCATTTGACCCGTATGTTTCGCTCGAACGCGCGGCGCAGATGCAGGTCAAAATGCTTTCTTTTGACGAGGTGCTGTCCACAAGCCATTTTGTTTCGCTGCACGCTCCGGTGACCCAAGAGACCCGAAAACTGCTCGGCGCACCAGAGTTTGCCAAATTCAAAAAGGGCGCCCGCCTGGTGAACGCGGCGCGCGGCGCACTGATTGACGAGACTGCGCTGCTCGATGCCCTGGATTCGGGACAACTCGCGGGCGCTGCGTTGGATGTGTTTGAACATGAGCCGACCCGAAATGAACGCTTGCTAAACCATCCCGCCGTAGTGATTACCCCACACATTGGCGGCAGTACAGTGGAGGCGGCGACTCGCGTTTCGCAGGAAATTGCCCAAGAGGTGTTGGCGGTGCTGGGCGGACGACCGGCAAAATTTGCGGTGAATGCGCCGCTGGTGCCGGTCTCACTGGCACAGGTGCTGCGCCCGTATATGGAGCTGGCGGAACGGTTGGGCAAGTTTTACACCAAGTGGGTTGGGGGTCCGCTGGGGAAACTCGAAATCCAATACGAAGGCAAGATTGCCGGCGAAGAGACAGGTGTTTTGACCGCCGCCATCATCAAAGGGCTGCTCGAGCCGATTGTCGAGACTCGTGTAAATCTGGTGAATGCCGCCCTGTTGGCACACACACACGGGCTTGAGATTACCGAACGCAAGAGCCGACACGCTTTGCGCTATGAGAGCATGATTACGATTACGGGCGAGCGGCGCGTGTCGGGGACGCTATTGCGCGACGAACCGCATATCGTCCAATTGGATGGGAATTGGGTGGATTTTGTCCCGCAGGGACATGTGATGCTGACGCGGCACCGGGACCGCCCGGGGATGATTGGCAGGGTGGGCACATTGCTGGGACAGGCGGATGTGAATATCGCCGCGATGCAGGTGGCGCGTGATGGTCCGCGCGGGGATGCGATTATGGTGCTTGCGCTCGACGACCCTGTGCCCGCCGATGTGTTGGAAAAAATTCGGAACGAGCTCGATATCCAATGGAACAAGGCGTTGGACCTTTAGCGAATGTCTCATGTTGAAACTTTATTTGGTACGACACGGCGAGAGCGCGTGGAATGTCAAGCACCTGTACACGGGGCGCACGGATGTGCCGCTGAGCGGGTTGGGCGAGCTGCAGGCGGAACGGCTGGGTGAGAGGTTGCGCTCCTGGGAGGTCAAAGCGATTTATGCCAGTCCCTTGAGGCGGGCGCAAGAGACAGCGCAACCCGTCGCCGCGCTGAAAAAATTGCCTTTGCGGCTCGACGCACGATTGGAAGAAATTCATCACGGCACGTGGGAGGGGAATCCCGCAAACGTGATTCGCGAACAGTACGCGGACGATTATCTGACATGGCGCACCCAGCCGCATCGCGTCAAGATGCCCGACGGCGAGTCGCTGCAAGATGTTGCGGTGCGCGTCGCGAGTTTTTTGCAAGAGGCGCTGGCGGAACATGTGGATGGAAATGTCGTGATTGTCTCGCACGATGCCGTCTTGCGTGTGATTGTGATGCAAAGTCTGCAAATGGGGCTCGAATATTTCTGGCGTTGGCGTTTTGACAATGCCGCGTTGAGTATGCTGGAACGGTTGGACGATGGGCATTTCCGGCTCGCGCTTTTGAACGACGCGCATCATCTGGACGGGATTTTTGTAAACTGTGATTCGCAGGCGTTGTGAGAGCGTCCGGTCTCGCCAAGATAAAAGATGATCAGGAGGTGGCAAGACAGATTTAATCCACACAATCCATTCCCCACTGCAAGCGTCGCATCGAAGCGACAAAGAATGTGTATCAATCGGGATGCACAGCGGCCCAGATGCCTCCACGTAAAAACTTTACACGGAGGACAGTAATGGAGAACTTGAGCGCAGGCGACACCGCCTGGGTACTGACCGCCACGGCGCTGGTCCTGGTAATGACTCCCGCCCTCGCATTTTTTTATGGCGGGATGGTTCGCAAAAAGAATGCTCTCTCGACGCTCAATCTGAGTTTTATCATCATGGCGCTCTTGAGCATTCAGTGGGTGCTCTATGGATTTACGCTCGCCTTTGGACCGAATATTGGCGGTTTCATCGGCGGGTTGGATTATCTCGGTTTTGCCGGGGTTGGCGCCGAGCCAAACGGCGACTATGCAGCCACGATCCCGTTCCTGTTGTTTGCCACTTTTCAAATGATGTTTGCCGTCATTACGCCGGCGCTAATCACAGGTTCTTTTGTGGAACGGGTGCGTTTTTTGCCCTTTCTCGTGTTTACGGTTTTGTGGGCCACTCTGGTCTATGACCCGGTGGCACATTGGGTCTGGGCTGTGGGCGGGTTCTTGCGGAACATGGGTGCGCTCGACTTTGCAGGGGGCACGGTGGTCCACATCACCGCGGGCTTTTCGGCGCTGGCGTTTGCGATGGTCATTGGCGCACGCCGGGGCTTTGGCAAAGCGGCAATGGAACCACACAACATCCCATATACCGTGCTCGGCGCGGGCTTGCTCTGGATGGGTTGGTTCGGTTTCAATGCCGGCAGCGCGCTGGGCGCGAATCCGGCGGCGGTGAATGCGCTGGTCACGACAAATACAGCCGCGGCAGCCAGCGCCTTGATTTGGATGATTCTGAGCTGGCGAGACGGCAAGCCGAGTGTGTTGGGAATTGTGACCGGCGCGGTTGTCGGACTCGTTGCGATCACTCCCGGCGCCGGATACGTAACACCCATTGGCGCGATTGCCATTGGCGCGATTGCTGCCCCGATCAGCTATTATGCGATCCGTCTGCGCCAAAAACGGAACCTCGACGAATCGCTGGATGTATGGGCATGTCACGGTATGGGCGGGTTGTGGGGCGCAATTGCGACGGGGTTGTTTGCCACCACAGCGGTCAATGCTGCCGGGTTCGATGGACTTTTTTATGGTAATCCGCAGCAGCTGGTTACGCAGGTGGTTGCCGCAGCCATAACGATTGTCTTTGCGTTTGGCTTGACGTTCATCATCACCAAGGCGCTGGATGCGACTCTCCGCTTGCGAGTGTCGCAAAATGCGGAAGAAGTCGGTCTGGACCTCAGCGAGCATGGCGAACGCGCCTACACCTAAAGGAGCCAATCAAAATGACCAAAAAAATCGAAGTGATTCTGCGTGAAGAAAAATTCCAGGATGTCAAGGACGCGCTCCGCAAAATCGGGATTATCGGGATGAATGTGGTCGAGGTGAGAGGTCATGGGCGGCAGGGCGGCATTACACTGGAGGGGCGCGCGGGGACGTATCAGGTGGACATGCTCCCGCGGTACCAATTGAATATCGTTTTGAGCGATCACAATGTCGAGCGCACGATTGAAACGATTTGCGCAGCTGCCAAGACAGGCAATCCCGGCGATGGCATCATCTTTGTCTATCCGGTTGATGATGTGATTCGCATCCGGACGGGCGAACGCGGCGCGCAGGCGCTGCATTATAAAGGTGACATTGACGACAGACGGGCAAGTGGAAATGGACATACGGCGGCGGCGACGGCAAAGGTCTGAGCGGATTCAGGACCGGTCGGACCTATAGTTGTTGTTATGTATTTGTAGCAGATCGCCCAACGGCGTCATCACCCGCACGAGTTGACGGGTGATGACGCCCGGGAGCGAGAAAGAGAATCAAAAATGCAACCCGGTTTGTGCAAGAAACATCTTCGTCAGGTCTCGAACGTCTTTGACAAAGAAGTGGCATTTGCGTATGCGTTGGACGAGAGCAATTGCGTGATTTGCAAACAAGTGATCTTTATCGAAGGCGCGCGGCGATATGTGGCGGGGACGCACAAGAACGCCAGTGACGAATCCCTGCGCGCGTCCGACTCGAACACGCACACGAGTTCGTAACGGGCGTTCGCAAGACACTTTTTCCTTTGAGGGGCGCCCCTGCGCCCGCAAGATCAAGCGGCGAAAAAGCTGGGATATGAGGAGACGAGCTGATGCCACACGACGATCGTGCTGTCCCACGCGGACAGCACCCCATTCTGCTGACAGACCCCGCCTTGGAACGCGATGCATGCGGCACCGGTTTTTTGGCTGACTTGCATGCGCGCCCTTCGCACAAATTGCTGCAAGATGCGCTGACGACTATCGCGCATCTGTCGCATCGCGGCGCGGTGGCGGCGGACGGCAAAACGGGTGACGGCTCGGGTATTCTCACCCAGCTTCCCTATACATTTTTTGCGCGAGAACTGGAACAAAACAAGATCGCGCCGCCCCCCGAATCTGATCTCGCGGTCGGCATGTTTTTTATTCCGCGAGAGAGGGAAGGACGCGCCCATGCCAAAGCAATCATCGAACGAACGCTTGCGGGGCGGAATTTGCAGCTGTTGATGTGGCGCGAGGTCCCGGTGAATCTGGACGCGTTGGGTGAGCATGCCTTCAAGACGCGCCCCTATATCGCACAGGCGTTGATTGCGCGCGGCAAGCACGTGGGCATTGGCGAATCGTACGAACGCGCGGTGTATTTTGCGCGCAAGGAAATCGAACGACTCAAGCTCAAGGAAAAGGTCAGCCGCCTCTATGCGGCATCGCTTTCGTCGCGCACGATTGTTTACAAGGGGTTGTTTGTTTCACCACTGCTGGGACAGTTTTACTTTGATTTGCGCGACCCCACATTCGAGACTGCGCTGGCGCTGGTGCATCAACGCTACAGCACCAACACGTTTCCGTCGTGGGAACTGGCACAGCCGTTTCGCCGCCTCTGTCATAATGGAGAAATCAATACGCTCGCCGGCAATATTGCGTGGATGAATGCGCGCGAACCGTTTTTTGCCTCGTCACTGTTTTATGATGAATTTGGCGCCAATGCGAGTTCGTTTCAGCCGCTGTTGGATGTGAGCTCGTCCGATTCGGGGATTTTGGACAATGGGCTGGAGCTGGTGTCGCTGGGAGGGCGTGAGCTGCCGCACGCGGTTATGATGTTGATGCCCGAAGCATGGGAGAACGTGCGTGACCTGGCGCCCGAAGTCAAATCATTTTATCGCTATCACGCGACGCTGATGGAGCCGTGGGACGGACCGGCGGCGATTTGCTTTTCCGATGGGCGCGTGGCGGGCATGACGCTCGACCGCAACGGACTGCGTCCCGCGACCTGGCTGGTGACGCACGATGGGTTTGCCATGGCGGCATCTGAAGCGGGCGCTCTGGATATCGAGCCGGAGCGGATCAAACAAAAGGGGCGTCTCGGTCCGGGGCAAATGATCGTTGCAGACCTACACTACAACAAACTGTGGAAGAACGACGAGATCAAGGCGCACTATGCCTCGCGACGTCCTTATGCGCACTGGGTTGGTGAGTATATTCGGACGTTGAAACAGGCAGACAGAGAAACGGGGAAACAAAAAGAGCTCGATCTCCAATTTCCGATCTCTCTCCAATCCTCAATCTCTACCCTACAATCTCTATTTGGCTATACCGACGAAGAGCTGGTCGTCTTGCTCAAACCGATGGCGGAAAACAAGCAGGAAGCAATTGGCGCGATGGGTGACGATACGCCACACGCGTTTCTGTCGGAATTTGATCGCCCGCTGTATCATTTTTTTCGCCAACGGTTTGCTGAAGTGACAAATCCGCCGATTGACCCGCTGCGCGAGGAATTGATCATGTCCACGCGCGTTTTTCTGGGCGGACGCGGCAACATTCTGGAAGAGACGCCGACCCATGCGCATCTCCTGGAGCTGCTGTCGCCGTTCTTGACAGAGGCGCAGTTGGCGCAAATCCGCTCGCTGAGCGGCGAGTTTCCGCAGGCGACATTGGATGCGACCTTTGCGGTGACCGAAGATTTGGGCGATGCGGTGGAACGGCTGTGCGCCGAGGCAGAACGTCTGACTCGCGATGGCAAGACGGTCTTGATTTTGTCCGACCGCAACACAAACGCACAGCGCGCGCCTATGCCGATGCTGTTGGCGGTGAGCGCGACGCATCATCATTTGCTGCGGGTGGGTCTGCGGTGGCAGACGAGTCTGATCAGCGAGACGGGTGAGGCGCGCGACGTGCATCAATTTGCCTGTCTGATCGGTTATGGCGCAAACGCGTTCAATCCGTATCTGGCGTTGGCAACGGTCCGCGCTATGTTCGAGGACCGCCGCAGTAAAAAGATAGAACTGGACGCGGTCCGCGCGCAGGAAAATTATGCGGCGGCATCCAACAAGGGCATTTTGAAAATCATGTCCAAGATGGGCGTTGCCACGCTGGACGCCTATCACGGCGCGCAGCTGTTTGAATGTATCGGATTGGACGAATCGGTGATTGTGCCATACTTTACGGGGACGTCGTCGTCCGTCGGCGGGATCGGACTGGGCGAGATTGCCGATACGACGCTGCGCCATCACGCGCGCGCGTTTGGCGTGAACGGCGACGCCGCGAAACGTCTCTATAATTATGGTTATTTCAAATTCAAAAAGGGCGGGGAATATCATGCCTTTAATCCCGAGATTGTGGATGCGCTGCATGATGCGGTGCGCACACCCGGCGCGTTGGAGACGAGTTCCGGCGTTGACCGGCGCTCACCTGCTATGTTCGAGACGCACAAGGGCGCCCACTGGATAGAAGCGTATGAAAAATACAAGCGTTATGCGTCGTTGGTGAACGAACGCCCTGCGACGGACCTTGCCGATTTTTTGCAATTTGTGCCGCGCGAGCCGGTCCCGTTGAGTGAGGTCGAGCCGGTCGAGACGCTGGTCAAGCGCTTTTCCGTGGCAGCCATGTCGCATGGCGCGCTTTCGCTGGAAGCGCATCAGACGCTGAGTCAAGCGATGAACCGTCTCGGCGCGCTGGCGAACAGCGGCGAGGGCGGTGAACACCCATCGCGCTATGGCACAGAATACAACAGCGCGATCAAGCAGGTGGCTTCGGCGCGATTTGGCGTGACGCCCGCATATTTGATGAGCGCGACGGAATTGCAAATCAAAATGGCGCAGGGATCGAAACCGGGCGAAGGGGGACAACTGCCCGGCGTCAAGGTGAGTCTGGAGATTGCGGCAGTGCGGCATGCTCAGCCGGGGATTACGCTGATTTCGCCGCCGCCGCATCACGACATTTATTCGATCGAAGACCTGGCGCAGTTGATCTATGACCTCAAACGCATAAATCCACGCGCCAAAGTATCGGTCAAATTGGTCGCGCAAAATGGCGTCGGCACCATTGCGGCAGGGGTTGCCAAAGCATACGCCGATGTCATTCACATCTCGGGTCACAGCGGTGGCACGGGCGCGTCCCCGTTAAGCTCGATCAAACACGCGGGGATTGCGTGGGAATTGGGGCTGGCAGAGACCCAGCAGGTCCTAGTAGCCAACGATCTGCGGGGACGCGTCCGTTTACGTGTGGATGGTGGATTCAAGACCGGGCGCCACGTCGTAATCGGCGCGCTGTTGGGCGCAGAAGAGTTTTCGTTCGGCACCGCGGCGCTGATTGCGAGTGGCTGTATCATGGCGCGCGCGTGTCATCTGAACACCTGCCCGGTCGGGATTGCGACGCAAAAGCAGGAACTGCGCAAAAAATTCCCGCAGGTGGCAGAATGGGTGATGGCGTATTATTTGTTTGTTGCCGAGGAAACGCGCGAGTGGCTTGCGCGTATTGGCGCGCGTTCGCTGGACGAGATTGTGGGGCGGGTGGACCTGGTGGGGTACACGCCGCGCCCACACATCGAACAGTATCAGCAAATGATGCGCCCTCCGTCGGCGGCATCCGTCCCACCGTATGTGTATGCGCCCGCCGCGCAGGTTGCGAATTAGCCGGGAGGATGGTTTGGTCTTTGGAAATTGGGCGCGACGATGGTTGTAACGCCAACAAGAGAACTCGATATGTCTGATTCCAATGAAATGTTTCCGCTCGACCTTGCGCGTGTGCTGGCGGACCCCGATCCGTCGGGGACCAAATCGCGCAAGAATGAGCAGCCGCGCAACGACCGTCCCGAAAGTCAAACACTGGATAATGCGTTGTTTCTTGCCTGCAAACGCGCGGTGGATGAAAAGAAACCCGTTGAATTCAAGGCGGCGATTCGCAACACCGACCGCGCCGTGGGGGCGCGGCTGGCGGGCTATATCGCGCAAAAATATACCGATGCGGGTCTGCGGGACAAGACGGTTGTCGCAACGTTCGAGGGCAGCGCGGGACAGAGTTTTGGCGCATTTTGCATCAATGGGATGCAGCTGATTGTGGTCGGTGAAGCGAACGATTACGTGGGCAAGGGCATGGGTGGCGGCGAGATAGTGATTCGTCCGCCGCGCAGCGCCACATTCGAATCGAACGAGAACGCCATCCTCGGCAATACGGTGCTCTATGGCGCGACCGGGGGCACGTTGTATGCGGCAGGTCAAGCGGGCGAGCGATTTTGTGTCCGCAACAGCGGCGCGGTCGCAGTGATTGAAGGCGTGGGCGACCACGCCTGCGAATACATGACGGGTGGGACCGTCGTCATTCTGGGCGATTTTGGCAGGAATTTTGGCGCGGGGATGAGCGGCGGGATTGCATTTGTGTATGATCGCGACAACAAACTGCCCGCGCGGCTCAATCCCGACATGGTCAAGTTGGAGCGGCTCGACAGCGAAGAAGATGAAGCGTGGCTGCGCGAGTGCGTCAAGGGACATGCGGCTGCCACCCAGAGCCGCTATGCACAGGTGCTGGACTGGCGCTGGGGCGACACGAGCAAGTATTTTTGGCGAGTGGTCCCGAAATAAAAGGGTGAATGTTTATCGTATGTCGCGCAATGTGCGCCGATGTCGCGGCGTTGTATATTTGGAGAAAATTCCGTGAGCGAAACGGACGTTCGCGCAGTCGGAAAAGCGATTTGACATGCCCCGCTCGACCAAACCCGAACTGCATCGCCGCATTTCTGACCCGCGCGCCGAACTGAGAGCTCTGCACAATATCGGCGCGGCGCTGAGTGCGGCGTTTGATTTGAACACGACCCTGCACAAAATCACCGAGACGACGACAGAGGTGATGGAGCTGGATTCGTGTTCGATCTATTTGTGGGACAAGAAGCGGAATCTGCTGGTGCTCAAGGCGAGCACGGGTTTGTCGCCGGCTGCGATCAATGTCGGAACGCTGCAAAGGGGCGAAGGGATTACGGGCGCGGCAGTGGAATCGGGCAAAGCGGAGGCGGTGCGCGACGCGCCGAATGACCCGCGTTTCAAATATGTGCCGGGCACGGGTGAAGAGAGTTTCAAGTCGCTGGCGGCGGTGCCCCTCATCAGCCGCGGGAATGTCATTGGCGCCATGAACGTCCAAACGCGGCGGTTCCGCGACTGGACGACGAGCGAGATTGATTTGCTCGAATTGATCGGCGAACTGGCGGCGGCGGCGTTGGAACGCGCCGAGCTTTTGGATGGCTTGCAGCGGCAGGTCAACGAGCTTGCCACGCTGGCGCAGATCAGCAAGACCATCACCGAACCGATTTTTTTGGATGAGATGCTGGCGGTGATTTGCGAAATGGCGGCGCAGATCATGGGAGCGCAGGGCACGACGCTGCTGCTGTTTGACGAGGAGAATGACGCGCTGGGGCTGCGCGCCACCCACGGGCTTGAACGGGAACATGCCGAGGTCCTGCCCATTGATGTCAGCACAAGTTTGACCGGACGCGCGATTCAAAGCGGCGCGCCGGTCGTGGTGCGTGATCTGCAAGAGGAGCCATCCTACAAGAATCGCGCGCTGGCAAAACGCGAGGGGCTGCATTCTTTTTTGTCGGTGCCCGTGAGCGTGCGCGGCAAGGTGATTGGGGCGTTCAATTGCTATCTGAACCGCATTCACGAATTTACGCCCAAAGAAATCGAGTTGTTTTCCACGCTGGCAAATCAGACCGCGCTTGCGCTGGAAAACGCAAACCTTGCCATGAGCTCGATGCTGGTGCGCGAAATGCACCATCGCATCAAGAACAATCTGCAGACCGTGGCAATGCTGCTGCGGATGCAGCTGCGCGATGCCAGTAAATTGGATGCGGGCGTTGTCTTGACGCAGACGATCAATCGGATCATGGGCATCGCCGCCGTGCACGAAGCATTGTCGCAGGACGGGTTTCGCGTGATTGGCGTGCGCGAATTGATTCAGCAGACCGCGTTCATGGCGCACCAGACGATGGCGCATCCCGACAAGGCGATTGAAATTCATGTGCGGGGCGCGGATATTCGACTGCCGTCGCAACCCGCGACCACGTTGACCCTCGCCGTGAACGAGCTGGTCCAGAATGCGTTGGAACATGGATTCGAACGCATGGATCGCGGGGTGGTGAATGTGGTGTTGTCAGAGACCGCGACGTCTTGCAAAATCACGGTACAAGACACGGGCGGCGGGCTGCCGGACGGATTCAAGATAAGTGATTCGCTGGGTTTGCGGATTGTCGAGGGTTTGATCGAGGACTTGCGCGGCGAGTTCAAGATTGCGAACCGGCGCGGGAAACGCGGCACGATGGCGACTCTCAAGATTCCCAAAATGAAAACCGGCAGCAGTCCGAGTCGCTGAGGGAGGGTTGGTCGGATGAGGGTTTTGATTGCAGATGATGAGGCGGTAATCCGCATGGGCTTGCGCACGATGTTGGAGGACAAGGGGCACAAGGTCGTGGCGACGGCAACGGACGGCGCGTCGGCGATAGAGATGATGCGCAGCGAGCGCCCGGATGTGATCTTGATGGATATCAAGATGCCGGGGATGGATGGTCTGGCGGCGGCGCGCAGAATCATGCAAGAGCGACCGACGCCGGTGGTGATGTTGACCGCTTTTAGTCAACGCGAACTGGTGAACGAGGCGCGCGAAGCAGCGGTGTTTGGCTATCTGGTGAAACCGGTCAAGGAAGAATTGCTGGACGCGACGCTCGCTTTGGCAGTGACGCGTTTCAAAGAATGGCAAAAACTGCAGCGGCAGGCGCAGGACCTGACGAGGAGTTTGGAGGCGCGGGAGGTGGTGGATCGAGCCAAGTATGTGTTGATAGAGCAGCAGAATCTGACCGAACAGCAGGCGTTCAACAAGATTCACCGCGCCAGTCGTTCGCGGCGAGTGACGATGCAGCAGGTGGCGCAGGAAATTTTGGACCGGCATGAGAAAGAGAGTAGAGCGAAAAAAGGGGGCGGCAAAGGGTAGCCGCCTCTTTTTTTTGTATCTCTGTGGGACGCGCGGGACGATTGAAGGCGGAATGGCGGGAGGGTATAATCGCGAGCGGACGCGAGGATTTATACGTTGAGAGAATTGAAAGAATCGGGAGGACCGCCGATGATTCATCACACAGCGAGTATTGTGATCCGTTGCCCGGTCGAGCAAGTGTTTGCCTTTATGAGCGTTCCGAAAAATCGGATGCGTTATGATCCGGCGCTGTTGAGGGTCCGACAGTCGCCGGATGGTCCGCTGCACCTTGGCACGCAGATTTTTGAGATGCGGAGCGCGATGGGGGTCAAACGGGAAATGGTGACGGAGGTTTCGGCGCTGGAATCGAATCAGAAGATAGGATACCGCACACTTCCCGGAGACGCGATGAACGCGTATGGATCGTACGAGTTCGTCGCTGTGCCCGAGGGGACGCGGCTGACGCTGGATTTCACCTTGGACCCGAAGGGGCTGATGAAATTGGCGGAGCCGTTTATCGCTTCGGGTCTGAAGCGGGATATTGAGGCGGGGTTGGGAAATATCAAGAGGGTGTTGGAGGGGGAAGAGTGTGAGACATGAGGGAGAGAAGGGCAGTGGTCAACCGTCGGGCGGTCGGAGGCGAACGCAGACGGATGGGGCTTGGTAGGGAACGAACGCGGGTTCGGTCCCAAAGGATAGGAGAACGCTGCGGCGAGCGTGTAGCGCGGGTGGTGGTGTGGTGGGGAACGCTGTGGCGAGCGTTCCTTACGTGGGTGGTGGTGTGGTGGGGAATGTTGCGGCGAGCGTTGCCTACGGTGACGGATAATTGTTTTGCGCGCGCGAACCTTAAAATTTTAATCCACAGGCGCCTGACACGCGAAAAATTTTTATCCACACGTTGTGGAATACAAGATATAGTGGCGGATGGAAGGGGGCAGGTTTTATTTTGATTTGCGATTGTTGAAAGGTTGTGGAGACATGTGGATAGACGGCGGTTTTTTAGCGTTGTATTGACAGACGCGATTCTGCCCTTACACTGGTTGCAATCGAATAGCGCGCATAAATTTTTTTTTGGAGTGAACCACCAATGTCCCGCATTCTGGCCGTGGCCAACATTAAAGGTGGTGTCGGCAAGACGACGACCGTCGTCAATCTTTCCGCCGCCCTCGCCGAACTCGATTTCAACGTCCTCGCCATTGATCTGGACCCGCAATCCTCTTTGACTCTGTCAATGGGTGTGAAACCGGAGCAGGTTTCCGTGACCATTCGACAAATGCTCGAAAGCCCCGGCACGGCGCTCTGGCCCATTCGCGAAACCGCAGAAAACTGGTCTTTTATTCCGGCGAACGTGGATTTGCGCGTGTTGGAGCACGAGTTGGAAACCAATCCGCATCGCATCCCCAAAGTGGCGGCGGGACTGCATCCCTTGCGCGAGCGGTATGATTTTATTCTGCTGGACTGTCCCGCCAGCGCGGGTCCATTGATCGGGGCGGCGCTGACGGCGGCAGACCAGGTGATTATTCCGCTGACGCCGGATTATTTGGCGTTTCAGGTCTCGCGCTCGTTGTTTCGGATCATCAAGGCGATCCGGCAGAATGTGAACCCGCGGCTGCGGGTGGGCGGGATTTTTCTGACAATGTATGACACGCGCACGCGGTATGCGCGTGATTTTATGACGACGATTCACGAGACGTATGAAGATGTGCCGTTTTTTTCCGCCGTGGTGCGGCAATCGGTCAAGGTCAAGGAAGCGCCGTCTCTGGGGCAGAGCGTGCTGAGACATGCGCCGGACTCGCAAGCGGCAAAAGCGTATCGCGTGATTGCGCACGAGATCGTTCATGGGATTGCGACGCCGCTGCCCGTCGCGAACGAGTCGTCGCAGGGGACAGAGCGCACGCTGGCTCCGATTGTGGTTGCGCCAGCCAGGGCAATCGGAACAATGCCAGTGATGCCGACCGTCATGTCCGGGCAAACGCCGGGCGTGACACCGCCAGCACAGGTCGCTGTCCCGGCGGCGCCGTTCGCGGCTGTGGGGAAATCATTTGCGGTTGCGGCGACACCCATCGCGGCGCCTGCAAAGGCGGGCGGTGCGTCTGTGGGGGCGGTGGTCGCCATGGGCGGCGCAGACACGTCCACAGGCGACGCGGCGGCGTCGAATGTGCCAGCATTTTTGACACGGCGAGGAAATGCGGTGGTGTCGAGTCCGATACAAACTGTGCCGAACACTGGGAGCGGCAACTGGCACTATGCGGGAACTGGAAACGGCGGCGGGGACTTGGGCGGGAGCGGCGCGGATGTGACGCGATTCAATTTCACCATAGCAACACCGGCGTTCGAACCGGGTCTGACCCCGGCGCAAGAAATAGGCACGACGGAACTCCTCTCGCAGCCGACTGATCCGCACATGGCACTGCGCGCGGCGGCGCGCGCAGCGGCAGCGGACACGGTTGACGCGGCTTTCGAGAGCGACGTGCGCACGGACTGTGAGCATGTGTTGTTTATAAGCACGCGTGAGGATGCGCAGGACTTGATGGAGGATGCTTTGGTCCTGCTGGAAACAGGGTTCGGCGCGCTGGCACAGCAGGTGTTTGAACGCGTAACCGAGCTCGAGCCGGGACAGGTCGAGGGTTGGGTCGGGCTGGCGCGGCTGACCGACGACCCGCTGGAGCGCGTCAAGCATCTTCAAAAGGCGCTCTATCTGAAACCCGGGCGCGAACTGCGGGGCGAATTGGCTGTGGCGAGGCAGATTTTGCAAGAGCATGCGTATACGCTTTTGGAAGAGGGGACGGCACAGAGCGATCCCGAGCGGATGGCACAGGCGCATATGTTGTTTCAGTATGCAGTGACGATTGACCCGAACGATGAACGGGCTTGGCTGGGATGTGCGCGGACGGCGGATAATCTGGTGGAAAAGATGAACTATTTGAAACGGGTCCGGCAGCTGAACCCGCACAACAAGGACGCAAAAGAAATGTATGGGATTCTTGGCTCGTTTTTGCAGGCGGAACCGACCGAGCGTTGGACGTTCAAGGCGAACAGGAAAAGCACGGTGTTTCTGGGACTTGTGTTGATCGGGATGGTTGTATTGTTTTTTGCGCTGCCGTGGGTGCTGCCCGGGAGGTAGTCGGCTCTCCCTCTGTTTGTGGCTCAGACCGGCACCTGCGTCGTGGACCCCCTTTTTCTGATTGAACAGAAGAGGGGGTTTTTGTTTTGGGGGAGAGGGTAGACGGGGAGATTGGAGAGCGGAGACCGGAGAGCCGGAGGGCTTGACAGCTGAAAAAAATCGCCCCAGGGAGCGACGCGAGCGTTCCGAGGGGCTGTTGGAGGCGCCATTTGGGTGAAGAACGGCGCTTTCCGAGAGCTATTTTAGCACATTTATTACAATTTGTAATCAGTTTGTAATAAAGGGATTGACACGCGCGCGCGTTGGGTGTAAGATGCGCGATACGAACGTGTACCGCTATTTAGTGGTCGCGTCTCGATTCACAACCATATATCAGGGTCAACGAGTGACCCTCGACCTACAAGAAATGGATTCTGCTTCACAACCTGACTCGCCTTCCGAGTGGAGCAAGTTCGCACCTCTGCCCCAGCGCCTACACAGTAGTTCGCCGCTTTCCGAGACGGAGAATCTGACTGCCGATACCCCATGCGCTGAAACCGCCCCGACCGAGACTACGCCCGCGCAAGACCCGATAAAATCGTCCCTTTTTGAAATTACAGATACACCCGGCGCGCGCGGGGTCATTGACTCGTCCGCGTTGCCCGCCGACCAATTTGTTTGTCAAAACCGAAAATGCAAAGAACGCCGCGAACGTCGTGCGCTGGCGCCGCGCCCTTTGTTTGCCGCGCATTGGCGCGCCTTGAGAATTGGCAAGCGGCAGGCGCTGGTGCTTGATTTGATGGTGCGTTGTCCGGATTGTGAGCTGGAGCACGTTTATACCTTGGTTCCACCGGCATGGCTGGAAGTAGAAAGGTAGAAAGAACGCCGCGTTGATTGGGGGGTGCCTGATCAACGATGACGGGCAAATTATTTATGGCTACTCAAGAGCATTTGGCTGTTTTGTATGAGGGGGTCAACGCCTGGAACGAATGGCGGCTTCACGAGTCGGTCCTCAGACCCGACTTGAGCGATGTGACGCTGCGCGAGTGTGACCTGACGTGGGCGAATCTGCGCGGGGCGATCATGCGCGGAGCGGACTTGATCAGCGCCGACATGACCGAAGCGGACTTGTCGGAAGCGGACCTGTCAGAGGGGTGTTTGCGGGGCGCGAGTCTGCGCGGGGCGATTTTGGATTGGGCGTTTTTGCGCTCGGCGGACCTGAGAGGCGCGGACCTGGGCGGCGCGATGTTGAGCGACGCGAATTTGAGCGGGGCGGACCTGAGCGGGGCGGACCTGAGTGGGGCGAAATTGACGGGCGCAAACCTGACGGGGGCGAATTTTTTTGGCGCCAATCTGACGGGGGCGGTGTTTTTGGAAGCGCAGGCCGCCGAGACGAAATTCGGGAACGTGGATATGTCGGAGGTGGTCGGGCTTTCGACGGTGCGGCACAGCGGACCCTCCAGCATCGGAATTGATACAGTGTATCGTTCGCATGGCGAGATTCCGGAAGTGTTTATGCGCGGGGCAGGGGTGCCCGAGAGTTTTATCGGATTTGTAAAATCGCTGGAAGGGCAAAAGCAGCAGATGTATGCCTGCACGATCAGTTATGCGGGCGCGGACCAGCGTTTTTGTGATCGTCTGTATGCCGACCTGCAAGCGCGCGGGATTCGGACGTGGTATTTTCCAAAACACTCGAAACGCAGCAAAGAATTTTTTCAGGAAATTCAAATCTATAACCGAATTTTCGACAAGGTGATTTTTGTCTGCTCGAAACATTCGCTCAACCCGCGCTCGATCGTGCACGAGATTGATACAAATTTGAAGCGCGAGCGGATGGAGCACAAGGATGTGTTTTATCCGGTCCTGCTGGATGACTTTTTGTACACGGCGTGGCAGCACCCGCACAAGCGGCTGGTCGAGGAACGCGTGGCGGCGGATTTTCGCGGCTGGACGCGGAGCGACAACCGTTATCAACAGGGATTAAAGAAATTGATTGCGTCGCTGAGACTCTAAGGCGACAATGAACGATGCGGCAAAGCATGGCGCGGACGAACGACAAACATAAATACGCGGCTGATTGTAAAGTCAACAATGGGGGCGAATCATCTTGATACGCTCGCGGCGCAACAAGATGATTCGCTCCGATACCCCCCATCATGACCCAGGTCATCTCCTTTTTGAATTTGGCACAGGGCGGCGGCAAGACGACGTCCGTCGTAAACCTGGCAACAGCGCTCAAACGACGCGGGCATAGTGTATTGGCGGTGGATTTGAACGCGGATGAGGAGCTGCTGCACCGCATACGGCTCCCCAATCCGGGGCGCGCGGCGCGACCCGACCGCACGGCAAAAATTCTGTTGACGTTGGAAGGATGGCACCTGATGCCGGGCGGCGCGAGCGTGCCGCTGCTGCACGCGCGAATCAAACAGCGCCTGACGTCTCGACCGGGATACTATGACGAGCTGGCGTCCATGTTTGACGCGTATGATTATGTGCTGGTGGATTGTTCGACGACGGAACGCGCGGTGGTGATCGAAGCGCTTGCATTGACAAACACAGTGATCGTGCCTCTCGATTCCGAAGCGGTGACGTTTCACGATTCGCTCGACCGCATCGCGGACTTGATTGCGACGGGCAATGTGATGAACCCGGAATTGGAATTTGGGGGTGTGTTTTTGGCGCACTATTCCCCGCGCTTTCGACGCGCCCGCGAAATGTTGACGACCGTCTTGGAGGTGCTGGGTCCGGTGAATTGTTTTTCGGCGTATTTGACGGAATCGGCAGAGATCCGGCAGGCGGAACGGCGACGCACCAGCGTGATTGCCGATGCGCCGACATCCCAAGCCGCGCACGCCTTTTACCGGCTGGCGGAACAGTTGACGAACGCGGCAGAGCCGAGCACCAAGATGCCGCTCTTGATGATGATGCCGGGACGCGCCAAACTGGATGTTGGGACGCTTGCCGACGAGCCGTTCGCAAGTCCCATCATTGATGTAGCGCCGGCGGCGGATGCGACACCGGTTTATAACGAAAACACGGCGCCCAATTGGCGTGAGCGCGCCGAGAGCAGCGCGGACCTGAATCAGGCGGTACGTTACGCCGTTCTGGGACTGGTGGAACAGCCGGACAGCGCCGACGCGCTTGAAGTGTTCGAGACGTGTTTGATCGAGCGAATCGAGACGGTGCGCTATGCGGAACTGGACCGGCTGGTCGAGCTGGGCAATTTTGTGGGGGAAAACGGACTGGACCACTATGCGGCACAGTTGTTTCGACGCGCCACGGAATTGAATCCTGCACATGCGGGCGCGTGGGCGGGTCTGGCGCGCGTGACGCAGGTGGATGAGGAACGCGTTTTTGCGCTGGAGCAGTGTCTGGGACTGGACCGGGGGATGACTGCGGCAGAGGCGCCTGCGCCGGCGCGGCGGAGAAATGTGTATGGGTTTGTTTCGATGCAGCCGGCATGAGGGGCGGCGTTGGGCGTGAGCAGTGAGCGCTGAGGATTGTGGACTGTGACAAAGCGTCGAGTGAATCTGAAACATGTAACGGCAGGCGCAGACCGTGAAATGCTACGCGCAAGAGGTGGGGGTGGGATATGGATTATGACAAAACAGCGGTAGAGGAATTGGATGTGGTTGGGGAAAATGGGAACGAGGGGCGCGAGAACGCGGCGTCGCAAGTTGTGAGCGCGCCGGATGCGATGCTCGAACTGGAAGCGAGCATGGGGGCGCCTGTTGGCGAGCCGGGAATAGAGGAGCAGGCGGCTGCAAAAGATGACGGGCATGCCGACAATGACCATGCTGAGGGTGAGGCGCAAGCCAAGCCCAGGCGAAAACCGCGCAAGCGTCCCGTCAAGTCCATTTTGGGAACGACGGTGATGCTGGATGATTTCTTGCTCGAGGCGGATGAGCGCCAGTTTGATATTCGGGACCGCGCGCGGGTGGTGGACCAGGCGCAGCTTTTATTGGAGCAGTTGTATGTGCATTTGCCGTTGAAACGCGCGATGCACGCGGTTGACCCCGTGCAGAGATTGAAATTATTGCGGCGGCGTCTTGGAACGTTGTCGGAACTGCAATTCAGCCGCGAGATGCTTTCGATTTTTACCGAGCTGCGCGATTTGCACACGAATTATTTGCTGCCCGACCCGTTCCGCAATCGCACGGCGCTGCTGCCCTTTTTGATCGAAGAATTTTATGAGGATGGGACGCGCAAGTATATGGTTTCGCATGTGGTGCAAGGTTTCCGGCACAGCTGGTTCAAGCCGGGTGTGGTTGTGACGCATTGGAACGGGACGCCGATCGAGCGCGCGGTGGAATTGAACGCCGAGAACCAGATGGGGAGCAATCCGGAAGCGCGTCATGCGCGGGGGGTGGAGGCGATGACGATCCGCCCGTTGATGATGTCAATCCCGCCGGATGAAGAGTGGGTGATGGTGCGCTATCTCGCCAAAGAGGAGCCGCACGATATTCGATTTCAATGGCGCGTGCTGGTGCCGACGTATGCGCCCGAAAGTCTCGATCCAAATTCAATCGGCGAGATCGCATCCTATGGGTTGGGTTATGACGCGCTTACCGAGACGGCGCGGCGCGTAAAAAAGACATTGTTTGCGCCCAAAGCGCTAGAAACCGAACAGCGCATGAGCGCATTGAACGACATGCGCGTATCGAGCGACATGCGCCAGACGAATACCGCGCCGGCGGCAAGCCAACAACCCAAAGGGGCAGACGAAAGAGCAGCGGCGCGCGAGTTGAAAAAGCACAGCACGTTGCCCGATATTTTTGCGTTTCGGACGGTAGAAACACCGCACGGCGAATTTGGATATATTCGTCTCTGGACGTTTATGGTGAACGACGATGTGTCGTTCGTGGACGAGTTTATTCGCATTGTCGAGATGCTGCCGCAAAACGGTTTGATCATTGATGTGCGGGCGAACGGCGGCGGCTTGATTACGGCGGGGGAACGATTGCTCCAGGTCCTGACACCGCGCACGATCGAGCCATGCCGCATGCAGTTTATCAATACGCCGCTCACGCAATTCCTGTGCGAAAAGATCGAATGGTTGTCGCCGTGGCATGATTCGATCGAGCAAGCGGTAGAGACCGGTTCGGCGTTTTCGTATGGGTTCCCGATCAAACCGGCGGAAGAAAATAATACACTGGGACAGCGCTATTATGGGCCGGTGGTGTTGATCGTGGATGCGCTGTGCTATAGCACGACGGATATTTTTGCGGCGGGTTTTCAAGACCACAACATTGGCAAGATTCTGGGTTCCAGCGGGAATATGGGCGCGGGCGGCGCGAACGTGTGGACGCACGAATTGCTGCGACATTTGGTGCCGGGACCTCATTCGCCGTTTCGAGAGCTGCCAAACAACGCGTCGTTCCGGGTGGCGGTGCGCCGCACGACGCGCATCGGCGAGCGTTCGGGTGTGCCGGTGGAGGGGCTGGGCGTGACGCCGGACGAGCTGCATCATATGACGGCGAATGATTTGTTGAACAAGAATGAGGACCTGATCAACAGGGCGGCGCAGCTGCTGGCGGAGATGCGCGCACAGACGCTGGACGTGAAATTTCTAGCGCGAGAGAACGGGACGGTCAAACTTACGGTCACGACGAAAAATATCGAGCGCCTGGATATGTGGGTGGGGGGGCGTCCACAATCGAGTCTGGATGTGGGCGACGGCAAGACCATGCTCGCGGTCGCGCTGGGCAAGCGGGCGAAACGAATCGAGGTGCGAGGGTTTGCGAATGAAGAATTGGTGGCGGTGAAAAAGTTTACAGTGGGCGCGGAGGAGATTGGCTGATGGCTTCAAGTCCCGCGGAAGAGGGCGAGTTGGGATTTGTGACGCGGCGACAGATTTCGGCGCTGTTTCAGATCCCGCAGCGGATCGTGAACCAGTGGATTGCGACGGGACGCATTACGGGTGTGCGGACGCCGGGGCTGGGACGCGGCGGGCAGAGGGTGTTTTACAGCGCGGCGGAGGTGAAAAAGTTGACGGTGTACAAGCCCAAGCGGAAACGAAAGGGACGATCGCGCAAGGGCACAAGTGCGCCGGACCAGTAGGCGGGGGGTGGGCAGATGTCAGAATTGATGGAAAAATTTGCGGTTTGGAAAACACGCCTGCTTGATACGAGCAGGCGTAATCGTCTGTTGTATCTGACGCCGCGGCGGGGACATGCGCAAATCGTCGCGCCGGGCGCGGATGAGATTTTTGAGGCGTTGGCGCAAAAAGGCAAAAAACTGACGTTTGTGGGGAGGGAGGATGAGGAAGGGGGCGCGTTGCCTGAGGAAGGGCAAGAGATTGCGGCAATTGAGAGCATTGCGGCAATTGAGAGCATTGCGGCAATTGAGAGCATTGCGGCAATCGAGCACGGCGCGGGGCGAAATGGGAGTTCGATTGATGCGGGCGCAGAGGTTTCTCGCGCCGCTCGAAATGGCAAGGGTCCTGACGGTGAGGGGATTTTTGCGATGGAGGGCATCGCTGCGGTAGAAGACATCGCTGCGATGGAAGACATCGTTGCGATAGAGGACATTGCAGCGAGAGAACCCCTCGCGACGCGAAATGACAACGGTCCCGACGGCGAGGATATTTCTGCGATGCAGGACATTGCGGCTCGAAATCAGATTCCCGTTGAGCGAGTCGAGATTTCTGCGGTGATCTGTCTTGCTGAACAAGAGACCGGTCCGACGGAGGGAGATGCCAAGTCTCTTGCTGAGCCGGAAAAGATTGGGGGTCGGCGGAATGAGCTGCGGACGATGTTGAATGAGGGGGCGTTGGCGACGACCTTGTATAACCTGCGCGCGCACGCACGCACGGCGCTGGAAGAGCAGGGGGTGAATGTTTTGTTCTTGTCGTTTGGCTTGCTGCACTGGGTGGATCCGACGACGCGCGAAGCGGCGCAGTCGCCGCTGCTGCTGGCGCCGGTGCAGTTGGACCGTCAGGCGGTGACACAGCCGTTTACGCTGACGATTCGGGATGAAGATATTTTGTTGAACCCGACGCTGGCGCACAAACTCTATATGGATTTTCGAATTCAACTGCCGCGCTTGCCGGAAGAGAGCGAAGGGCTGACGCCGAGCGGTGTGTTTGACTTGATTCGCGCTGCCCTGCCGGATTTGCCGACATGGAGGATTACGCCGGACGTTTATTTGGAATTGTATTCGTTTGAAAAATTGGTGATGCTCAGAGATTTGGAAGCACATGCCCAACAGATCGAGGCGCATCCGGTTTTGCGGGCGTTGGCGGGTGACCCATCACAGCTGCCCGCGCCCCCGACCGACCTGCCCGGTGCGCGCGACCTGGATGACCGGACTCGGCCCGCAGAGAATTTTCAAGTGCTGGATGCGGATTCGAGCCAGCAGGTGGCGATCGAATGGGCAAAACGCGGCGCGAATTTTGTGATCGAGGGTCCGCCGGGAACGGGCAAGAGCCAGACCATTGCCAATATCATTGCCGAGGCATTGGCGCAAAACAAAAAGGTGTTGTTTGTCAGCGCCAAAATGGCGGCGTTGGATGTGGTGGCGAAACGATTGGGACAGTGCGGGCTGGCGAATTTTTATCTGGAGGCACACAGCCATAACTCGAGCCGGGGGGCGCTGGTCGCGCAACTGGGACAGGCGTTGTACGAGTCGTATCCCGAACATGCGCCCGCTCTGGAACGATTGGCGCAACTGGCAGAGTTACGTGATGAATTGAATGCGTATGCGCGCGCGCTGCACACGCCGGTCGCGCCGTTGAATAAATCGCCGTTTCATGTATATGTGACGCTGGCGCGATTGGGCGATGCGCCTGAACTTTATTTTGAGCTGCCTGCGGTTGAGACGATTGACGCAAGCCAGTTTGCGGCGTTGGACGAGTCACTGGAGAATCTCGCGGCGCGCGGCGAGGTGTGGGAACAGCAAGAGGCGAACCCCTGGCGCGGGGTGGAGCTGACCAAATATACGTTTCACACGCGGACGGCGATAGAGTATCGCCTGGGTGAACTGATGCGCGCGTTGACCGGGTTGGAAACCACCGCAGAGCAAGTTGCCGAGTCGTTTGGACTGCCGAAACCGGCAACTTGTGAGGGTATTGACCGGCTTGCCGCGATTGCGAAACATGCGCTGGAAACACCGATGCCGCCGAGCGGATGGTTTCGCGCGGGTGAGACGTCCGAGCTGCGCGCGCTGGCGTGGGAGGCGCAAAAGCAAGCGCGCGAATATGGCGAAGCGTATGCAAGGTGGTCGGAGCGATACACAGACGAGTTTTTGGAGCGCAGTGACCTTGTCGAGATAAAAACGCGGTTGGAGGCGGCACAAGGCAAGCCCCTGCGCATTCTGGATGGACAATACCGGCAAGACATGGCACTGGTGCGCGCCGCGCGTCGGGGACAAGAAGCTGTGGAGCCGTCAAGCGCAATCGAGGCGGTCCGGGAGGCGGTGGAGCTGCAGGAACGAACCGGACGAATCGAGGAACGACAGGCAGAGTATCGGACGCGCTTTGAGCGGGCATTTACAGGACGCGAGACGGACTGGGGCGTGGTCCTGACGCAGTTGAACTGGGTGGATGAGCTGTCCGCCCTTTTTGCGCCCGAGAGCGTGCCGGAGGGGCTGACAAACCTGGTGTGCAACCGTCCTGCGCGATTGAATGCGAAACGTCCTCTGATACTAAAGTTCGAGGCGGTGCGTGAGGAATGGCGACGCGAATGGGATTATCTGGCGCATCTTTTTCCGGATTGGGTCTCTGTTTTGTATGCCGAGACTCTGAGTGTGGTGCGGAGCTGGCTCGCGCTGCGGCTGGAGCGAGTGGGCGAGCTGGAGATGTGGCTGGCGCTGAGAGCCGAGTGCAAAGAGCTGACAAGACTGGGCGGGGGCGCGTTTTTGGAATCGGCGCGGGCGGCGAAACTGCCGAGCGACGAATTGAAACCCGCGTTCTTGAAACGGTTTTATCGCTTGTGGTTGGACGGGGTATATGCCCGGACGCCCATCTTGGAACAGGGTGAAAAGGTGTATCGCAAGGGGGCGGCGCAATTCTGCCGGTCAGATGTGGAGCAGCTCAGGATCGCGCGCGAACGATTGGTGACCAAGTTGGCGGCGGCGCGGCCCGCGATAGGGTGGAGCGACGCGCCGAGCTCGGAGGTGACGCTGCTCAAGCGTGAGATGGCAAAGCGGAAACATCACAAGTCCATTCGACGGTTGGCGGCAGAGATTCCAAATCTTTTGCTGGCGCTCAAGCCGTGCTTGATGATGAGCCCGCTGTCGGTGAGCCAGTATCTGGCGACCGCGCCTGTAATGTTTGACCTGGTTATTTTTGATGAGGCGTCACAGATCCCGCCCGAAGAAGCGGTGACGGCAATTGTGCGGGCAAAACAAGTCATCGTGGCGGGCGATCACCAACAGCTGCCGCCGACGCCATTTTTTCAAACGTTGGGCGAGTTGGAAGAGCAAGAAGTGGGTGAGCCGATGGTGTTGGAGAGTTTGCTGCAGGAAGCGTCCATCGTCTTGCCGAGTGTGTGCTTGAAATGGCATTATCGCAGTCGGCACGAAGCGTTGTTGGGTTTCTCGAATCATTATTTTTACGAGGACCGGTTGGTGACCTTTCCGAATGCGGCGGCGCATGACGCGCGGTTGGGGGTCGAGTTGGTGCATGTGCCGGATGGGGTGTATGACCGCGCCAACACGCGGACCAATGTGGTTGAAGCGCGGCGCGTGGCGGGACTGGTGCTGGAGCATTTTACGCAATCGCCCGAGCGTTCGCTGGGTGTCGTGACGTTCAGCCAGGCGCAGCGCGGAGCGATCGATCTGGAATTGCAAAAGTTGATCCACGAGCATCCTGAATTTGAAACGCATTTGAACGGCAAAGGGAGCGAAGGATTTTTTATCAAGAGTCTTGAAAATGTGCAGGGTGATGAACGTGACGTAA
The DNA here is from genome assembly GCA_020851635.1 of Anaerolineae bacterium. Taxonomy (GTDB): domain Bacteria; phylum Chloroflexota; class Anaerolineae; order UBA4142; family SHND01; genus SHND01. The sequence goes on along the minus strand of JADZCJ010000004.1, from coordinate 12,539 downwards.
TGCTCTTTAGCGTCGGCTATGGCAGGGACCTGAACGGGACGCTGACAATGAATTTTGGTCCGTTGAACGGACAGGATGGAGCGCGAAGGTTGAACGTGGCAGTGACGCGGGCGCGCGACCAGGTGAAATTGGTGAGTTCAATTTTACCTGTGGACCTGGACCTGACGCGAACAAACAGCCGCGGCGCGCAGCTGCTGCGCGCATACATGGAATATGCGGCGCAGCAAGGGCGGGCAGAATGGACGGTTGCGCCGACGGAAACGGACGCGGGCGGGGATGAAGCAGAACTGCGTCAACTGGTGCAGAATGCGCTGCGCGAGCGCGGGTTCGAGGTCCGCGCGCGGGTGGGGGCGGGGAGTGAGCGCCTGGACCTGGCGTTGGTGGATGCCAAAGACGAGGGACGGTATAGACTGGGAATCGAGTTGGAAGGGGACGGCTATCGCAATGCAAACACGGCGCGCGAGCGGGAGCGACTGAGAGTGCAGGTCCTCGAGCAATTGGGGTGGAAGGTGTATCGCCTGCGAGCGCGCGATTGGTTGGCGAATCGGGATGTGGAGCTGGAGCGAATCGAGCAGATGGTCACAGTGTTGGACACACCCGCCGATGCCTGGGAATGGCGGGCAAAAAACGCGCTCCATTCCCAGCGAACGAACGCCGCGGCGAACGGGAACGGCATGCACGGCGGCGCGCTTGTGCCGACGGGGATGGCGATCTATGCGCCCGTCGCGCTGGCGCGGCAGGGCACGCCCGAGCAATTTTATCGCGCGCACGAGCGAACGTTTCAAGGGTTGTTTGCGCAACTGGCAGACCAGGAGGGTCCGATCCATTGGAATGCGGCGGCGCGGCGAATTGCGGGCTGCTGGGGCATTGCGCGCGTGACGCCTGCGGTCGAGAGCCATTTGGATGGGATGCTGGCGGCGCTGATCGCGCAGGGACGCGTGCTGCTGCGGGATGATTTCTTGTGGTCGCCTGTGACGATGGATGTGGTGGTGCGGCAGCCCGCGCCGGGCGACGAGCCGCGTCCGATCCAGGAGATTGCGCTGGAAGAGATCGCCCGTGCGGCGTATTTGAATTTGAAAAACGCGTTGTCGTTGACGCAAGAGGACTGGGTGCTGCTGACGGCGCGATTGTTGGGATACCCGCGCGCGAGTGAGAGGGTCAAGCGGCGGATTGGGGTGGCGATGGAGAATCTGGTGATCAGCGGCATGGTGCGTTGGAATGAGGGAAAAGTAGAGTTGGGGGAGGACTAATGGCGCGGAATTGTTGATACTGAAAATCATACAAGCGGATTGGTCAACGCAGGCGCGGTCATCCCCGCAGCCGGTTTATTCGCTCTCTAATTCAAAATCGAGAATCGCTGCGCCGGCTCCGACCACGACCTCCTTTTCCGCAGTCCGGAATCCCTCCCCGTTCGCCACCACCGTAAAAGTTCCCTGCGGCACCGTGATGATATAGCTTCCATGTTCGTCCGTCAGAAAGGTGCGCTCGGGATATTCCGCCGTGCCGCGCGTGATCATCAGAATGGCTTCTATCACCGGCTCACCTCGAGTATCGGTGACGTGTCCCGTAATGTGCGGACGATTGAGGTCGGGCGGCTCGGCGGTGACAAGAGATGTGCCGGACGGGACTGCCGCCGGATTCGAGACAGGTTGGTCGGCGCCGACAGCCGAGGGGGTTGCGCCGGGCACGGTGAGGGTGGCATCTTGTGGCATAGGCGTTTCTGTATTCCCAACAATGGCGGGCGGCTCGCTCGTGTCAGAAGTGAAGGGGTCCTGCGGCGTATTTGTGCCCCCCAGCATGGCACAACCGCAAAGGAATATCCCTGCCCCGAGCATCCACAGAATTACCATCGGCAGCTTGAAATATCCGATAGGACCGTTTGATTGCATTTTCATCGCGGACCTCCACACAGACACACCGGGCTGATGACCGGCAAGAGCAATTGGTTTCAAAACAAAGCGCGCACAAAAATGCTCTTGTGCGCGCTGTGTCAAGAATCAAGTTGTGGGAGCACTCTATGGGGTGCAGTCAGGATTGTCTTTCCAACTCTTGAGATTGTTAAATACTCCCTTGACGATGCGCGTGGAACGATTGTAGGGAGAAGTGCCATAGACGCCGTTGGTGTGAATCGAATTGGCGTATGGACCGTTGGTGCGGGTCTCGTAGACCGCCGAGCCGCTCTGCCCACCGGCGGTGTCCAGATTGTGATGCAGTTTGCGGCTGTTGACGGTTTTGATTCTGCCCCGCATACCCCACTGTGTGGCATAGGTTTTGTCGCCGGGGTAGCCATAGATGCGCACCCTGTCTTCATCCAACGAGGAGCCATCCGTGGTATAAAAGAATCCGTACCAACCCACGGTGTTGCCCAGTGCTTTGTTCGACGGCAAAATGATTGCCCCATAATCATAGTTCGTACTGCCGCTATCTACCCAACCATCAACCGACCACAGGTAACATGCATAGGCGCTGCCATACGGCGAGGTGCCGCCATTGCGACCGGGAAAGACCTGGATGGATGTTGCCCAGCCAAGCGTTTGGTCATACACACAATGGCCTGCCGTAGCGAGGGTGCGCGGGCCGATAAAAAAGCCGGTGCAGGTGCCGCTGCCTCCGTTATACTTTACTTTCAAGAACGCATTGGCGCGATACGGATAGTTTGTCGTGGTGGTCACTTGCGCGCGTCCGTCCGAGCCAATGACGCTTTCGATGCCAAGCGGTGACGGGATGGCGGGCAATTCGCTTTCGCCCGCAGCGTCATTTGCCGCAACAATCCCCGCCATGTCACCACTCCCGTCAAACAATTCTTCCACGCTGCCCGCCGCATCCGGCGCCAGCAGTCTTGTGCCGGAGCTTCCAACCATCCGGTGATTTTTTCTGCCTTTCGCTTGCGCCTCCTCAGAAGGATTTGCTGCAACGAGCAGTGCGATCAACAAAGCAAAGGCAAACAGGAGAAACAAATGCCTACGGTCAGTATCCTGACGAAACATGGTGAACCTCCTTGAGCTGCGCCGAATGAATATCACTTGAATCGAACCGCGGCGACGGCAAGAGCCAAGCCAAGACGTTTCGTCTTGCATGTCGGCAAGAATACAGGGATTGGGAATCAATGTCAATGAAAATCGCGCCGATACAACTGTTTTGTATCGCTTGACAAGGAAGCGAAAAAGAAAATACCCTATCTGTTTGACAAATTGGATAATTATGATAGAATCGGTGGTATCTCCCCCAAACTGCATAGAGTTCGCTGCCGAATCATCTAATGCGCCTACAACTAGACACCTTTTCCGTTCGTCGGCTTGAATTTTCCGACCGGACGCGCCTCGTTGACGCCACTCTCTATCTGAATCTTGCCGAAATTTCCGCGCTCTTGACCCAACATCCGGCCATTGCGGATGTCGAGATTGCGATCACGCACCCCGGCGACGAGGTGCGGATCGTGCATCTGCTGGACGCCGTCGAGCCGCGCTGCAAGCTCGAGGGACGCGGGCGAATCTTTCCCGGTGTGCTCGGCGACCCCACAACGGTGGGTTCGGGGAGCACATGCCGCCTGGACGGGATGGCGATCCTGACCACTGCCGAGTTCCCCGTCCCGGTCGGTGGGCTGCTCCAGGCGCGCGAAGCGGTGGTGGACATGAGTGGTCCCGCCGCGACGTATTCGATTTTTTCCTCGACCGCCAACCTCGTGCTGCATTTTGTCCCTGCTCCCGGCGCCAACAATGCCGATTTTGATTCCGCCATGCGTGTGGCGTCGCTTCGCCTCGCAGAATACCTTGCACAACAGGTGGGCGGCCGTGAGCCGGACCGCAGTGAGGTCTATGAATTGACGCCCACCGAGCGAGACCTGCCGCGCATCGTGTATATCTATCAAGCGCAATCGCAGGGGACGCTCGCCGACACGTTGTTGTACGGAACTCAAATCAATAATATTGTGCCGACGCTGATTCACCCGAACGAAACGATGGACGGGGCGATTGTGAGCGCCAATTTTGTCTATGCCTGTTTCAAAAATCCGACGTATCTGCATTTGAACAATCCCGTGATCAAGGAATTGTATGCCGAGCACAGCAAGTCGTTGGATTTTGCAGGCGTTGTTTTTTATCGCGGGCACAATTACACGCAGGCGGAAAAACAGCGCGCGGCAAATTACGCAGCCAAGCTCGCCGAATTTTTGAAAGCGGACGGCGTGGTGCTGACGGGCGAAGGCGGGGGCAATTCGGCAATTGACATGATGCTGACGCTCCAGGAATGTGAACGCATCGGCATCAAGACGACGGTGATTACCTACGAGTTGGGCGGTCCCGAGGGCAAAGACTTTCCGTTGGTGGACAGCGTGCCGGAAGCGGAAACGATTGTGAGCACGGGGAGCTGTGACAAGACGATTCTCCTGCCCGAAATCGCCAAAGTGTTGGGCGGGGTGGCGTATCTGGACACGGCGCAACCCGCGACGCAGGCGCGCGAAATCATGCTGGACAAGGTGTACTGCTCGACGAACCAGTTGGGTGCGGGTTACATGATGGCGCAAGCGTATTGAGAGAGATTTTAGGTTTTTGATTGCTGATTTTCGATTGGGAGATACGTCAGGGGTAGACGCTCCGCGATCCGCGATCAGCGATTTGCGATAAAAGATTCGCGAATAGATCATGGCGATTGCGTTTGGAGAGCGGTTTTCGTTTGACCAGAGTCCGGAGGACAAGGATTTCTCGGGCGGGGCGCAGAGAGAACATCAAACGCAGGTGTTGATTTTGGGGGCAGGGCTGGCGGGGTTGACGTGCGCGTACCGCTATACGCAAGCAGTCGCGAAACCTTGCACACAGGATGATGTGATGGTGTTGGAACGCGAACCCTCGGTAGGGGGACGCGTACGCAGTTTAAAAATTGAATCGAATGTTTTGAATCTGGGCGCAGTGACGTTTCAACCGTCAGCGTATCCGCGATATATGGCGCTGGTGAACGAGCTGGGGCTGCGCGACAAGGTGCGGATCATTCCGCGGCGCGAGATGGTATTGGGCATTGACGGGCGTGTGATGCACGCAAACAATCTCGCGCTGGTCGCGGAAGGGGCGCGGGGTCTGGTGGGGCGGGGCGTCTTTACGCCGGGCGAAGCGGCGCAGTTATTGCGATTTTATTTTTACATGCGCCGCGTGACGTCTCCCACCCATTTTGACGAACTCTTGGCGCTGCACGACCGTTCCGTGAGCGATTGGGCGGCGCAATTTGGATTTGGCGAGAGTTTAAGGCGGAAATTTATTGACCCGTTTATTGCGTTCACGTTCAGCGCACCCGAAACAATTTCCGCCGCGTTTGGAGTGCTGCTGCTCGGATTCAACCTGAGTCACCCCGCCAATTTGACCGGTGGGCTGATGCAGCTGCCCGAAGCGCTGGCGGCGCGTTTGAACGGGCTGATCGAAACGAACGCGCAGGCGCTCGCCGTAGAACGCGACGCAGACGGGTTTGTGACGCATTACAGACAGGACGAGGTGATACATCTGGTGCGTTCCCGGCGATTGGTCGTGGCGATTCCGGCGAACGCGGCTGCCGCAGTTGTGCCGGAAATGCGCGCAAGAATGGGCGCCGTGGTGTATGGAAGCGGCTCGGCGCGGCTGCTGCACGGCAAGACTAATGTGCCCGGCAATCTCCACCTCTGGCGAGCCGAGGGGTACGGAGGTGCGGTGTTGTTTGGCGGTGAAGCGCAAACGGATGCGCAGGGGCTAAAGTATTTTAACGTCTTGACCTATCGAGGCGCGGGCGCGGACAAGCCGTTGAGCAGGATGTTTGAAGGCGAACGCTACGAGCAGGTGCTCGAATACAAGATTTGTCCCGCCGTGGCGGCGCCGCAGCCGAACCAACAGCCGCTGCCGATAGAGTGGGGGGATGGATTGTTCCTGGCGGGAGATTGTACGGGGATTTTTCCTTCGCAAGAGACGGCGGTGAGCTCGGGGGAGAGGGTGGCGGAGATGGTGGCAGGGAAACGATGAGCGAAAAAATTCGGGTTGTTCATTACATTAACCAGTTCTTTGCCGGAATCGGCGGCGAGGACAAGGCGGACGCGCGTCCGGAACGGCGCGCAGGCGCGGTGGGTCCGGGACGGGCGCTGCAGGCGGCATTTGGGCAGGACGCAGAGATCGTCGCGACGATTTTGTGCGGTGACACCTATTTTAACGAAAACGCCGACCGCGTCGCCGATGATTTGATTGCGCAGATCGCGGACGACAAGCCCGACTTGATTATTGCGGGACCCGCATTCGATTCGGGTCGTTATGGAATGGCGTGCGGCAAGATTTGCGTGGTGGCGCACGAAAAACTGGGCATTCCTGCGCTCACGGGTGTTGCCCCTGAAAATCCTGCCGCCGAAGTGTATGCGCCGTATATTTATGTGGTCCCGACGGGCGGCACGGCGGCGAAAATGCGCGAGGCGGTTGCGCCGATGGCGCGGCTGGGTTTGAAATTGGCGCGCGGCGAAACCCTCGGGACGCCCGCGCAAGAAGGATATTTGCCGAGCGGCAAACGGCGCAATGTATTTGTGCCAGAGACGGCTGCCAAGCGCGGCGTGCAAATGCTGCTGCGCAAGGTGCGCGGCGAACCATACGAGACCGAGCTGCGTGTGCCGACCTATGACCGCGTTACGCCCGCGAACCCCGTGAACGATTTGAAACACGCGACAATTGCGGTGGGCACAGAAGGCGGCACGGTGCCGACCGGAAATCCCGACCATATCGAATCGGTGCGCGCGACCCGATGGCAAACCTACTCGATACTTGGAATGGACACGCTTGCGGCGGGTGGATACGAATCGGCGCACGGCGGATATGACGCGCGGTTTGCAAATGCGGACCCGAACCGCATGGTCCCCGTTGACGCGCTGCGCGTACTGGAAAAGGGCGGCGCGTTTGCAGAATTGTATGATGCATTCTTTTCAACCGTAGGGTGCGGGATGCCGATTGCGACGGGCACGGAAATCGGGCGCGCGATGGCGAACCGGATGAAGCAAGAGGGCATCGAAGGCATCATTATTACAGCTACCTGAGGGACGGGCACGCGTTGCGGCGCAACGCTCGTCAAAGAAATCGAACGGGAAGGACTCCCCGCCGTTGTGATTACGGCGATGACATCGGTTGCGACCGCCGTCGGCGCAAATCGGATCGTGCGCGCGGGACGGATCCCGCACCCGACCGGAGACCCGACCCAAGACCCCGAACACGAATTGGAATGGCGCAAACGCGTGATGCAAGTTTCGCTGGATGCGTTGGCAGCTCGGATCGAAAAACAAACCATCTTTGAAACGTAAAAGGCGCGGCGCAGTGTTTACCCGGGCGGGTAAGACTGCGTCGCGCTGTATATAACGGACTCTTATGAGCATTGGAAAAATGCGACGAATGCGCCGAATTTTTTCGGCGGAGGGACGCGCGGTGATCGTGGCGATGGACCACGGAGCATATTTTGGAATTCAACCGGGGCTGGAGAACCCGCTGCCGCTGATCGAGCAAGTGGTGGAAGGCGGCGCGGATGCGATCATGACGACGGTGGGGATCGCGCAAAAATTTGCCGAGCCGCTGATGCCGACTGCGATGATTCTGCGGGTAGACGGCGGGGCGACCAAGCTGGGCAGCAAGGCGTGGCGCGGCAGTCTGATCAATGATGCGGAAACGGCTTTGAAACTCGGCGCGGACGGGGTTGTGGTGATGGGTTTTCCGGGTTCGGAAAACGAAGACAAGAATCTGTCGTATCTCGCCGCATTAAGCAAACAGTGTGTGAATTGGGGTTTGCCGCTGATGGGTGAAATGCTGCCGCGCGGGTTTGAAGGCGGCGAGGATGCGCGACTGCCCGAAACACTGGCGCTGGCGGCGCGTGTGGGCGCGGAACTGGGTGTGGATATTGTCAAGACGCAATACACGGGCAGTCGCGAGAGTTTTCAAAGGGTGATCGAGAACTGTTTTGTGCCCGTTGTGGTGCTCGGCGGACCCAAGAGCCAGGACGATGCGGGCACGCTGCGGACGGTGCGCGAGGCGGTTGATGCGGGCGCGCGCGGGGTGGCAATGGGGCGCAACATTTGGGGGCACGCCAGAGTAAAGCAGATGACACAAGCGGTTGTGGCGATTGTGCATGGCGGCGTGTCGGTGGAAGAGGCGATGGAGCTGTTGCGGGACTAGAGCTTGAGTAGTTTTCGAATTTCGGTCCTTTACTGAGCCCAAGACAGGTTTTTGATTTTTGATTGGCGAGATGCAATTTTTGGGGATGCGATCCGTCAAGCTGAAAGGAATGACGAAAGTCGTCACTAGAGCGAATTATGGCTACTGAATTGATGCGAAGAGCGGTGATTGTCGGACCTCGACGCGTCGAGATCGAAGAATCGGCGCTGCCGGGGTTGGCTGGGGATGATGTGTTGGTGCGCGTGCGACATTCGGCGCTATGCACGTTCGAACAGCGGGCGTTCACGGGCGCGGACACGCGTTTTTATCCTCTGTATGGCGGGCACGAGATGGCGGGCGTCGTGGAAGCGACGGGACCGCAGGTCGTCAACATCAAGACGGGCGACAAGGTGGCTATTTGGGCGATTGATCGCTGCGGCAGCTGCTATTCGTGCCGGCGCGGATATGCGTGCGAAAATGTGTGGTTCAAGCGTGCAGGCGGCGAAAAACCAAAGGGTCCGATGGGTCCCGCCGGGCTGGCGACGCACAAACTCGCCAAAGAATACCAGGTGTTCAAGCTCTCTCCCGACGCGGATTTGCTGGAAGCATCATTGACCGAACCGCTCGCCTGCGTCCTGCGGAGCGTGAACAAGGCGAATGTGGTCGCGGGTGATTCGGTGGTAATTGTCGGCGGCGGCGTGATGGGGCTCTTGCATGTCATGGTGTGCAAAGGGCGCGGCGCGCAAGTGATCGTGAGCGAGCCGCACGCGGGACGGCGCGCGGACTCGCTGAAATTTGGCGCGTCGGCGGCGATTGATCCGAATGCGGGTGATTTTGCGGAACAGGTCAAAGGGCTGACGAACGGGCGGGGCGCGGACGTGATTGTGGTGGCGACGAGTTATGTGCCCGCGCTGCAAGCATCGTTCGGCGCGCTGGCAAAGGGGGGGCGCGTGATGGTGTATGCGCGGATGGAGCCCAAGGGCGCGCTGTTGAATCTGGACCCAAACTGGTTTCACGACAACGAGATTGTGTTGACTGGCACGATCAGCACCTCGCCGATCGAGTTTCAACAATCGGCGCAGGTGGTGAGCTCGCGCGCTCTGGATTTGCGCTCTGTCATTTCGGCGACGTATTCGTTGGATGAGATTACCCCGGCGTTCGAAGCATCGGTGGATTTGGGCACGTACCGGGTGGTGGTGAATCCATAGCGTGACTGGACCGCTGCTGTTGGGGATTGATGTGGGGACGACGCGCGTCAAGGTGGGCGCGTTCGGGATAGATGGGCGCGCGGCGGCAATGCGCGTCGCGAACTATCCGGACGCTCTGCGCACCGACGGGGACGCGGCGGAACAGGACCCGCGCGAGTGGTGGCAGCACGTTGTCAGAGCAATACGAGAAACGACCGCACAGGTCGAGCCGGGCGCGATTCTGGGGGTCTGTGTCGGCGGACAGGGTCCCACCATGGTGGCGGTGGATGAAACGCTGACACCGGTTGCGCCGGCGCTGACGTGGATGGACCGTCGGGCCGCGGGACACGCGCAAACGCTGACCGAGCGGGCAAAACGGACTGTGCCGTCCCATTCGTTCCTTGCCAAAGTAATGTGGCTGTCGGAAGCGAACCCTGACGCATATGCGCGGGCGCGCTGGTTTTGCCAGGCATGGGATTTTGTGGCGATGCAGCTGACCGGCGAGCCGGTGGTCTCAACCTGGGCGAGCGTGACGCCGTGGGATGCGGGACTGGTGCAGACATCAGAGCTCGACGAGCGGAAACTTCCCGAGACGCGCGAGATGGGTCAGCGGGTCGGATCGGTCACGTCGCGCGCCGCGGAATTGACCGGACTGCCGCAGGGTCTTGCCGTGATTGGCGGCATCACTGATTATTTTGGCGGGATTTTGGGAAGCGGCGCGGTGGGTCGGGGCGTTGCGTGTGACAATGGCGGGACCTCGCAGAGTTTTAATGTGTGCTGGGATGAGCCGCTTGCGGCGCAAGGTATTTTCTGCATCCCATCCTTTGATGGGCGCTCGTTTTATCTCGGCGGTCCGACCTTTACATCGGGGCGCGCGCTGGACTGGTGGCGCAGCGATGTGCTTTACGCAGAGCCAGATGATTGGTCCATGGTCGAGCAGGCGGGCGCGGCGCAAGACGGCAGCGAGCGATTGATTTTTCTGCCGTATTTGGCGGGCGAGCGGGCTCCGTTATGGGACACGACGGCGCGCGGGGTATTTTTTGGTCTGGCGCTGAATCACACGCGCGCACACATGACCCGCGCGATTCTGGAAGCGGTCGGGTATTCGATACGGCACATTATGGACCAGATCGAAACCGCAGGCGCGAGAGTGGATGAGATTCATTGCTGCGGTGGGCAAGCGACGAGCGAGCTGTGGTGCCGCATCAAAGCAGACGTAACGGGTACGCGCATCGTTGTTCCGCAGGTGACAGAGGCGGCGGTGTTGGGCTCCGCCATGATTGCGGGAGTGGGCGTCGGCGTATTTGAGGATTTTGGGCGCGGAGCTAGAGCGATGATGCGACCGCAGCAAGTGATCGAGCCGAACCGCGAAAACCACGCCCGTTATCAGGACCTGTATGGGGTGTATCGCGAATTGTATACGAGCGTGAAACCTTTGTATGCGAAATTGAACGTCGTCACGGGTCCCCCATGATTGGTCCGAAGGAGTGAACGTTGTCTGCTCAAGATCAAATCGTCATTCAAAACCTGAATAAAGTATTTGCGAGCGGCAAGGGGCAAATCCAGGTCAGGGCGCTCGACAATGTGTATTTGCGTATCGGTGCGGGTCAGTTTTATTCCGTGCTGGGTCCGAGCGGATGCGGCAAGTCCACGATGCTGCGGATCATGGGCGGACTGATCGAGCCGACGACAGGCAAAGTGACCATCGGCAATGGCGAGACGCCTCATCATGCCCAGCGCGCCAAGGAATTTGGTTTTGTCTTTCAGGACCCCGGGCTGCTGCCGTGGAAAACGGTGGCGGGAAACATCGAAGTGCCGCTGACGGTGAACCGCAAGGCGAACAAGCCGCTCCAACATTCGACGGCGGAACTGTTGGAATTGGTGGGGTTGAGCGCGTTCAAGGACGCATACCCGTACCAGTTGTCGGGCGGGATGCAGCAGCGTGTGGCGATTGCGCGCGCATTGTCGTTCGACCCGCGCATCTTGCTGATGGATGAGCCGTTCGGCGCGCTGGACGAAATCACCCGCGCGGCGATGCGCTATGAGCTGCTGCGGATTTGGGAACGGTCGCGCAAAACTGTTGTGTTTGTGACGCACAGCATCCCCGAGTCCATAATCCTGTCGGACGTTGTCGCGGTGATGTCCGCGCGACCGGGACGTGTGCGCGGGGTGGTGGAAATCAAACTGCCGCGCCCACGCACAGAAGAGATCGAACGCACGCCCGAGTTTCTCGAATATCACGAAAAACTAAAGCGATTGCTGCGGGAGGATGGAAATGGCGGAACAGATGCGTGAACTGGTCGCGGACGGCGGTGCGGTCAAAGAGGTCAAGCGGACAGATACGCGCTGGCGCTACCTGGTCGAATCTGTGCTGCCCCCCGCGCTCTTTTTGATCAGTCTCGGACTGCTTTGGGAGATCATCGTCACCGTTCAAAACATTTCGCCCATCATCCTCCCCAAGCCATCGGCTGTATTTGTAGAGCTCGTCGAAAACGCGAGTTATTATTTTCGGAACGGCGTCGTGACGTTTTACGAAGCTGTCGCCGGTTTCCTCTTTGGCGCTATCGTGGCAATGGTCATCGCCGCCGTGCTTGCCAGATCGCGTTTTATGGAGCGGACCGTGTTTCCGCTTGTTGTGTTGATCAAAGCGACCCCGATGATTGTCATTGCGCCGCTCCTGATTATATGGATGGGGTATGGACCCACGCCCAAAATCGTGATGGCTGCACTCCTCTGTTTTTTCCCCATCCTTGTGAATACCATCGTGGGGCTGCGTTCGGTCAACCCAACGTCGCTCGAATTTCTGGAAAGTGTATCTGCATCCGAATTTGAAGTGTTTTGGCGACTGCGCGCGCCGCACGCACTGCCGTATGTGCTGTCCGCGTTCAAGACTTCGGTAAGTCTCGCCGTGATTGGCGCGCTGGTGGCAGAGTGGGCAGGAGCAGGGGAAGGGCTGGGGCGCGTCGTCTTTACGGCGGCTGCGAACCTGCAACAGGTCTCTGTATTCGCCGCGGTGGTTGTGCTCGCCGGCATGGGCATTTTTTTAACCGCCCTGGTGAGTTGGCTTGAAAAACGTCTGCTATATTGGCACGAGTCGGCGATTTCCGATTAGTCCACATGAATTGCATTCACCACCAATAATGAAAATATGCTAGACTCCGCGTGTGCGGCTGGCACAGAGGTCGTCCTTTCCTTGGTGCCATGAGCCTGATGATTAGTCGGACCG
>JADZCJ010000003.1 GCA_020851635.1 Anaerolineae bacterium | reverse complement strand
GGTGGTGTAGTTTAGCCGAGTACGCCTGGTGTAGTTTGGGCGAGTACGCGCGGTGCATTTTGGGTGAGTGCCGCGTGGTGTAGTTTGGCTGAGTACACCTGGTACATTTTACAGTGAAGGTCGACAGCTTGCAACGTGCGCAGCGGGCCGCGGCGGTGGGGCTTGGGTTCAATTGTGCCGGTTTCACGCCATTGCCGCGCCCACGTTTCGACGGTGCGGAGACTGATATCATATTTGTCCGCAATTTCCGGTTGTGTCAGTTCGCCTTCGTCCAGCGCGGCGACGACGCGTTCTCGCAAATCCAGGGAATAGGGTTTCATGGCTTGGACTGTAACATATTTATCCCACAAACAGAAGTGGAACCCGCTCTAATCTACATTTGGATTTGTCGGGTTAATAGATGTTACCGATCAAGTGACCATAAAACGAGAATAGAAAGATCGGGATTCTCAACACGATTAAAGTCCATTTTCATTATCGATCCCTGTATTCTCCGCTCGCAGTATATTCTCAATAGACACCATCAACTATCACCTCTCCACCTGCGCCTTCAGCCCCTCCCCCTCCGTCACCGGCATCTGGCACGCAAAATTCTGACACACATACGCCGTCGCTTTGCCATCAATCGCATCGCGCCCCTCCAACAACGGAATCACACTCTCCGCACCCTCACTCTTCCACGCCACCACCTGATTCGGACGATACGCCCCAAACACCACCTCCAGCAGCGGCTCTGCCCCCCCTCCTTGATAAGGAGGGGCTTGGGGGAGGTCTCCGCCAACAATCGCAATCTCCTTCGGCGGTGCGAGTTCAAATTCCAACCCGCATAACCACCATGCAAATCCCGTCGGCGCTTGCGCCAACGCGGGCTGTAACGGCGCCACCGCCGCTTCCGCCGCCTCTATGTAGCGTGCCTCGCCCGTATATGCCCCCAACTTGAATAACACCATCGTCGCCATCGCACTCCCCGACGGTGTCGCATTGTCCTGCACATCCTTCGGACGCACCACAAGTTCTTCATGGTCGTCGCTCGTGTCGAAAAACCCTCCGCGCGGGTCGCTGAAGTGTTCCAGAATCTGTTCTGCCAACTCGCGCGCCGCGACCCAATACTTTTCCTCGAACGCCGTCTCGTACAGCGCGAGCAATCCCTCCGCCAGATTCGCGTAATCTTCCAGATACCCGTTGAGGCGCGCTTGACCGTCTTTGTAACTGCGGAGCAGACGAACGACGATGGATTGCGGTATTTCGCCGCCTTCGGCGGCAGGAAAAACCTGCAATCCAGACGAAGGACGAACGCCGGGCGATTCTGATTTGTTCGTCGTTCGTCCTCCGTCCTTCGTCAAGTTGTTCAAAAGAAACTCCCCATTCCGCACCGCCACCTGCCGATAATCCTCGCGCTTGAGCACGCGCGCTGCTTCCGCGAATGCCGCCAACATCAGCCCATTCCAACCGGTGAGGATTTTCTCATCCCGCGCGGGTTTGATCCGTCGCTCGCGCGCCGCAAACAGTTTGTGCCGCGCCGCCTCCAACTTGCGCTCCACTTCCTCCGCGCTCATGCGGTGCATCTCTGCCAGTACGTCCGTGTCGCGGACGCGATGCAGAATATTCTTGCCTTCAAAGTTTCCACGTTCGATCACGCCATACGCATCCATGAACAAGGCTGCATCACTCACATCCTGTTTCGATTTCGACACAATCAACAACCCGGACGCACTGCCGCCCAGCGCGCTGCGAATCTCCTCGGGCGTCCACACAAAGAATTTGCCTTCGTGTCCCTCCGAGTCCGCATCCTGCGACGAATAAAAACCGCCGTTCGGGTCGGTCATCTCCCGAATCACGTAATCCAAAATCTCGGTCGTGATGCGTTTGTAATATTCATTCCCTGTAATCTGATATGCGTGGAGATACACCCGCGCCAACTGCGCATTGTCATACAGCATACGCTCAAAGTGTGTCCACCAAAAACGAGTTTTTGATGATACTTGCCTCGGAACCATATGAATTGGGTGCCAGACCCCATAAAGGCAAATGAACAAATGATACCTGCAAAAAGGGAAGAAACCAGCCGATTTGACTGGTTTCTATGGAGCTAAGCCTTAACTAACTCTTTATTTTCACGCTGCCTTAGCCGATCAGGTCGCCTGCTGCCATTGCACTAATTGCTTCTGGATCACAGCTGTGCCTGCATCGCCCAGGTCTGTCAATATTTCCAGGGCCAATTCAGCATTAGCTCCGGCAGCATTATGCATTCCGACTTGATATTGTTCTCGTGCTAGATTGAATAACGCGATTGCTTCGGTACGTCTGTCATTTGTTTCCAGAGCGATAGCTATGGCTTGTTCGTATGCTTCCATTGCGCGGTCAGGTTCGTTCAAGTTTGCATAAAGGTTCGCGAGGTTCCCCAAGTCTTGGGCGACGGAACGGCGGTCGCCAATCTCACGATCGATGGCTAGGGCATTCTGATTCAATTCAAGCGCCACCTCCAGCTGTCCTAGATCATAATAGGCAATGGCTAAATTGCCGAGGTCTTGCGCGATGCCGCGCCGATCTTCCAACTCGCGGTCCAGCTCGAGGGCTTGGTTGTGCGCGTCAATGGCGTGCCCAAACTGTTTTGCTGCGGAGTAGGCATTGCCAAGATTCCCAAGGCTCTGTGCTTGACCCCGCCGATCACCCAATTCCTGATAGATGCCAAGTGCTTGCCGATATAGTTCGATCGCGCGATTGATTTGCCCCAGGTTCTTGTAAGCGATGCCTAAATAGATAAGGGAAGTGGCTTGACCATGTTGGTCGTTTGTCGCTCGATGAATTTCCAGAGCGTGCTCATAGTATTGAACAGCCAGTTTTGTCTCACCCAGTAAGTAATACGCTCCACCCAAATTATTCAGATATTCACCTTCCGATGGCTTATCACCCATGGCCCGAGCAATGTCAAGTGCCTGCTTGAGGTGTGCAACTGCGCGCTGAATCTCGCCTAAAGTGAGATAGATGACACCGAGATTCGCCAAGCTCGCACTCTCCCTGACCTGATCGCCCAGCTCGCGATTGAGCACTAACGCCTTTTCATAGCAATCCCGCGCGCGCTCCGGCTCGCCCAGATTTTGATATGCGCTGCCGAGGTTGCCCAGATGCACCGATTCCGCCGCGTGATCTTTTAGTTTGGATGCGCAATCGAGCGCGGCTTGATACCACCGAATGCGCTCTCGTGGCCCTAGTCGCAACTGGAGTAAATGCGCACCATTACCAGCGTAACGACTGCACAACTCGGCGGTCGGCTCAACTACTTGAGCTAGTGTCCACGCTTGACCGGCTCGAATGTTTTCCCATTCAAGGTCAAATTTGTCCAGCGCTTGCTTGGTGTTTTTGCCGCCTCGCACATAAAGGGTGTCGGCGGCACGCAAGACATCGACGTAGTATTTTGCGTGTCTGTAACCTGCTTCGAAAAGACTCGACATTGACCATACCTTGCATGGGACTCACGGTAATGCTACCGCACTGTTTTTTTACCTACGCCTGCCATTCGTCCAGCTGCATCTGAACGCTTGCTGCGGTAGGGTCTTCGATCTGCTTGAATAGTAGGTTAGCTGATTTCGCGTGCTCGATTGCCTCCGAGTGCTCACCCCGCTTGTCGAGGGTCAAAGCAGAGTTCCACAACGCAATTGCCTGTCCGCGCAGATAGTGAATCTCTTGTGCGAGCGTGAATTGCAGATGGTAGAACTGTAGCGCGCGGGCGGTATCCCCTCGGTCATCATAAGCGTTTCCTATTGCCCCGTTCGCATTCGATTCGATCAGCTTGTCCCCGAGCGCTTTAGCAATTTCACGCTGTTCTTCTGCTAACTCGATTGCTTTCTGCGGGTCGTCCAAATGTCTGAAAACGATTCCAAGATTTCCCAAGTCTGCAGCTTCACCTCGTCGGTTTCCCAGTTCTCGATCGAGCTCCAAAGCTTGCATGTGAGATTCAAGTGCCGGGTCGAGTTCGCCACGCGCAAGGTAGGCGTTTCCGAGATTGCCGAACAGATATGCTTCTGCTTCTTGGTCACCCAACTCGTGGATAATCTCGAGATGCTTCATGTACAATTCGATTGCACGTTCAAGCTCTCCTAGATCAGCGTACACCAGTCCCAAATTGCCTAACGCACTGCCCTCACCGCGACGGTCACGCAGATCGAGTGCTATGAGCCGTGACTGCTCATAGCATTCGATTGCGTGCCGTGGTTGACCCGAATCGCGATAGACCATCCCGAGATTCGAAAGTTGCACGGATTCGCCATACCGGTTGCCCAGCCTGCGTTCAATCTGTAAGGCTTTCTCGAAAAATTCCACAGCGCGCTCGTGTTCGCGCAGGTTCCAGTACGCTAATCCCAAGTTACCCAGATGGTGGGCTTGAGCTTGGGGCTGGTTTAATTGGCGCGCCGCCGTAAGCCCGCTTTGCAGCCACGCAATGAATTCGCTTGGATGTTCACGCGTCAAAAAATAATCCGAGACTGCCTCAGCATAATCACTGCACATCGCGGCAGCCTCCGTATCCGTGGCTGCCTGCTCCGCCGTCCATCCTTGCCCAGTTTGAATATTATTCCAATCCTGATCGAACAGTTCTAAACTCGCTCCCTCAGGCCTATTCAGTTCGCGCGTGAGTTCGGTGTATGCTTGCGCCGATGCGAGAAAGTAGAGGGCGTGGCGATACTGCGCTTGATAGAGAGTTGGCATAGCCCTAGTCTGTCAGTAAAGACTTGGCATGCATGACAAGCAGCGCATGCATCTGGAACCGATTCGGTGGGACTGGTTCAAGCAATCCACGGTCCACCAACTTGCGCACGATTGGTTTTGGATCTTGGACGAGCCAGACCGCCTGCAACGCAGCTTCATCAAAAGTCGCGGGCTTGGGCGCGAACGCACCCAAAAAAGCATAGTAATCGCGGGTAGCTGGATCCAATAGGTCTGTACTCTTTTGCAAAAGAACGGCAACGGTAGGCAGAGTTTGCGTTTCGATTTCGGTCCGGTCTTGGGGTGCCTTGGCCTGAAGGATTTTGGCACCCTGCTTCAAGTCTTGAATCAAGTTTGTGATGCTGAACGCGAGCTTTTGCTCTACGTTCAGCAAACGACCCGCTACATGGAGCGCCAACGGCAGCCCTTCCAACTCCTTGACCAAGATCAAAGATTCGGCGTGGTATCGCTTGACTACGGTTTGCGCGATTGAGCCAAGCAGTTCTAGCCCATCTTGATCATTGAGCTCCCGCAATATATAAATTTGTTGCAGCGTGGGGTCAAGCAGCTCTGCCACCTCAGGAAAGCGTGTTGTTACCAAGAGCCCACAGCGCGGTCCGCCCACCTGGAATGGAAATACATCCGCCGCATCAAAGGCATCATCTACAATGAGCAGCATGCGTCGATTTTGTAACAGCGCAGCCAGTTCTGCTTTTGCTTGTTCGAGGGTTGGCGCACGCAAGAGTTCATCCGTTCCCAGCGCACGTCCCCAGTTAGCCAGTTCGGATAAAAGATTGGGCTTGAGTCCAAGAGACGCCCATAGGACTCCGTCTGGGAAAAGGGCTTGAATATCCGGATCATATGCCAGAACTGTGGTTAGAGTGGTTTTGCCGACTCCGGGCCACCCACACACGACTGTCAATGGTTTGATCAAATTTCGGTTTGCCCCAGCGCTCGTGATCCCCAAGCGTGCTTTTAAATCATCCAACACGTCGGCACGTCCCAGAAAGATAGAGGGCAAAGGAGGCAGGATAAAAGGGCGAAGAAATAAGTGCGCCTCTTGCAGTCGTTCTACCGCCGCCAGAATCCGATCAAGACTTGACTGAATCTGCTCAAAATCGTTTCGGTACGCAACCAGGTCAGTATAAATTTTGAAAAGTAGCCAGCCGTGAACTGTCGGATTTCCTTCCACGATTTCCCTCGCAATGTCAAATGCATCTGTCTCGTTGAGGAATGCGCCGATTTCACTGCGTAGCTTGGCATCACGCTTGATCGCAGGCTCTAGCGTTCGAGCCAAATGCCCAAGTCTCTCTTGCTCGTTACCTGTCGGTTGTGCAATTAGACTGGTATATCCTTGCACCAAGAGACTGGCGAGAACATTTAAACCGAGAGCTCCAAATGCAGTGTGAAGGCTCGCCACAAAATTGGGGTCCGTCGGATGTACGAGGGCAAACGCAGAGGCTGCCGAAAAAACAGCAAGACCGCCAACCCCAACAACATGTTCGAGGTCCAATCTGGAGAGCTCTTCTTTCAAACGTTGACGTGTCCGATTCAAATCTGCCATTCAGACGCTCCTTGTCCAAACCTTGAACGGGCTATGATGCCAAATCGCTCAATCGCACTAGTATGCGTCTTTATGCTTTGCGCGCACGGGAGGCTTTGATAGAAAGGCCATGCCATTCAGCCAACAATGTTGGTGCTGCATCCGCATGAGGGGTTGCGATTTCTTCAAAGAGCTTCAATACGCCGGTCGCGTAACACGCACCTTTATCTTTTTGACTGCACGTATTTTCTTTCATCTGCGGTCCCACTGCGCTAAAGCACGTTGTGCAGCGCCGCTACCCATCAGCAGCAAACGCTCAAACAAGTCCATTGCCCGTGATTTGATTTCGTTGTCGCCCACCTGGTTATAAACAGCCAGCACTAGTTGCGCGAGGTCCCCCTCGTGCATGGCATGTATAGTCCGGATATCAAGAATCTGATTTCCGGAAACATCCAAAAGGCGCGAGACCGCGCGCAGAACAAGGCTCGGGTCGTCCCACGTGATTTTTTTCAGGTAGTTTATGAAATGCAGAGTGCCGTCCATCAATGCCGGAGATTGAAGGAACGCTTCAATAAAAGAGCGAAGTCCTTCAAGATCGTCAGGTTCCAGATATTCAAAGCATTCGCCAACAGCACTACGGACATTTTGATCTGTATCATTCATGAGTACCAACTCGCGCTCTTCACAGATTGATTCAACTCCATGCTCACGTAAATTTCGGGCATAGACCTCGGCAGCCCCATGCCGTAATGCCGCATCTCCTTCTAGTGCGCGTCGTGCGAGATCTTCCGCTTCAGGATACTTGAAAGCAGCTAGACATGCCAAGATGGCGCCCGAATTGCGTGTTCGTTCATCCTCACTGGTAAGCATTGTCACAACGTAACGGCGAATGCGGGGAAAGTCGCGAAAATAGTTCCAATACAGAAAATGCTGTGATACGTTACTTTGCAATAGCCGCAGCGATGCTTCTAGAGAGGCTTCGAAAATAGCGAGTGCGCGCTGATCGTCGGCATTGAGCAACCCAGCCAAACTCTCGATTACACACGCACGTACTGCCAATGTACGATCGCTAGCTGCTCGTTCGAGTAGTTGAAACGCCTGCTCGATTTGTGCGGGTTGACGAGCCGTGGCACATTGAGCTACCGCTTCCACGGCCACTCCCCTCGTGGAGTTTATTCCTTGCTGCAGGGGGTCCCCTTCGTCATCCTGATCCTTTAATGGATTGAGGTCATGCAATGCCCAATCTGTCATCATCTCCAATAGGTCATCGGGAACTTGATCTTGCGCGCGTTTTTTCAGGCTTCGCGAGATATCGAGTCTAGCTAAGCTAGTAAACCGAGCTACAAATTGTCGGACCAAATCACAAACCCATTCGATTGGGCATTCCGAGTCAGCGAGGCCGGAAACAACGGCGACGATATATTGCACGGAGATTGCTTCATCAAAACTTCTTGCTATTCGATAAAAGCGTTCAGGCTCTTTCTTGACTTGTTCAACCAGTGCTCGAGACAATTCAACAACCCCACCTTTCAACGGAGATTCTCGCGGTGCATACCAGTCTGTCGAATCGTCGTACTTGCGCATTGCGCTGAGCCATGCCTCGTCCGACATTTTGTCGAATGCTTGAGCTGGAATTGGGGCTCCGACACGGGACCACCCGACCTGTGCTTGGGCCCTCAACTGCGAGTCGGGGAATTTGCGTTCCAATTCATAGAGCCTGGTTCGTGTTTTTACGCTCAACAATTCTGCCGGGACGCTTTTGAGAAAACGCAATTGAGTGAACCCTTGCGCTCCGCGCCCGTGCTTTTCCCATTCAGGGCGCTGTTCGAGAATAAGCTGTTCCAAAATGAGACGACGATCCGGACTCGCGTACCGAAACGCCGCACTAAACAGCTGAGCCGATTCATGGTCTCGACCTTCGACATGCTCCCCGATGTGAAGTCGTCGTGGGTCTCCGTTCAAATAATCGAACATATCATCGGCATAGGTTTCAGGATCAGCCAGGTAGCCCTGAAGTAATGCTCTCTGAACAGTCATTGATTCAACTTCCCTAAGTGCGGCAGCGTGCGCTCGAAACATAGCTGGATCTGTGCGGGCCTCCTGCTCTAAAGCGCGTGCCACCGAAACAAAAATTGATTCACCTGCCGATGGGCGACCGTTGTACCGACTTTGGCCGAAGATCGGATCTCTTGCGTATTCACCCGCCGAGCGGGGTGTCGAGTATTCAGCCGAAACACGGATAAACCACGGAATGATATACTCGATGATTTTTTCAGGACAGCGAGCGAGTGCTGCTTGGAGGACCTCAGTAATCATGTGCTCTCCAAAGGAGTCCTGATTTGAAGACGATAAGGGAGAGCGCTCTTGGTGTCCTTCTTTGTTCAAGTTTTTGACCTGATTCTCAAGATAAACACGCAATGCTTTGCACCCAGCTGCGGGATTTGATTTTGCCAGGGATGAAAGGCTAAGCTCAACTGTCCATCCTCCGGTAAATCCACGGCGAAGCAAATCGCAGAGCATTTCCACTGCTACTTCGCTGTGCCAATTCTGCAGGCGCGAGAGGCAAAAAGCGATATGTCCATCCCAAGCTTCGCTTCGAGCAAAAAACGGACGAAGAAGCTCAAGCACAGCATTCGTCCGCTCCTCTATCATTGTCCCCAAATAGTTCACGACAATCTTTTGCGTTTGCTCATCATCCGAGTGCAACAATTCTTGCAGAGTGCCATTATTTAGCACATCGAACCAATGAGTATTCGCAGCAATGTACTGGAAAAAGAATCTTTGGTCTTCGGAATCGTGTATCAAGCGCCGCGCAATCTGTACTTCTTCAGAGGTTGGATTGGGCAGCGAGCCAAACCAGCCAATGAGCAACAAACGCAGGTGGATGCGAGGGCGCTGCTGAAAAAGCAACGTGGTCAGTTCCCGTTGATAAACGGTTGGATTTGCCCCCCGCAGATATGCCATGATTTGTACCACTTGCGAACGCTCAAAGAGTCCTTGCGGACTGGCGTGGATTTCTTGGCTTAACGACCTTCCCTGAGCGACAAAGCGACGCGCATAGCAGTAATCAAAAAAGGTCTGGTGTACAAACAGCCAGTTACCCTGTTCACGACGAATTAATCCTTCATGCTCTAAATAACTTGCGGCAGGCTGATGTTCATCAAGGACAGCGAACGGCGCAACAGTCTGATGCTGAGCGTTCATGTTGTCTACCAAGGCATAGAGCGCGGCGGTGCGCTCGGGAGGTGGTGGAGAGTCCTGCCGCACGGACGCGATGAATTTTTGCCAGAGCGCTTCATATAATTCTTGCAAGGTGCGAAAACTCTCAGGCGCTTGTACTGGTGGGTTCTCGCCAATCACTCGCGAATAAACATCGAGATTCAGCGGTGTCTTGAGCAGCTTGCGATGATCTCCGGTGAGCTGGGCTGGTTCTATACCGATTTTCTTGAGTAGGCGATTCACCGGCTCATCCGTCAAAGAGTTGAGCTCAAACACGCGGTAATCGTACAAAGTAGACAAACGCAGATCGTTGTGTAAATCAAAGGTGCGACAGGAAGCTAGAACCCGCACCCCCTTTAATTCAGTGAGCCCATGTAGGGTACTCAACATCACGTCAAGCGTGGTCGGGTCGCGTGCGAGGACAAGCGAAAGCGCGTCTAGTTGGTCGAGGAGCACAATAACAGGACTGTCAGTGGCTAATTGCCGGATGCATTCTTCGACCGCAACTGGCAGGCCTAAACGATCTGCAAGGTCGGCGCGGTCAGCGACCCCGGAGAGGGAATCGGCTTTGATGGCGAGCACAGGAATGTTTCTCTCTTCCAATTTTTGCATGACATCGTGCATAACCACGGTTTTTCCTGCACCGGGCTGATCCAACAGCATTCCAAGTCGCTCGCGCGGCTCAGCGTTGATTAGCCATTCGACGATTGCCGACACTTCTACGCGTTCGAGGTGAATTCCCGCAATCTTATGCCTGACATTTCGCAGCTCGGCACTGGCGCTGTGGATTTCTGCCAAGAGGCGCTCACGAGTGAATTCAGGAGCCGGTGCAGGCGGATGAATATCTATGTTAACTCGGGCATTATCGCCGATGACTGGGGCAATCGCCTCTCCTATTACAATATGGTATTTTGCATTTTGTTCTTCAGACATCTTATAGCCCCGATCCTGACTCGGCTTAACAGCGAACGTTGTGAAACTACCTGCAGAATTTGACAGCTTAGAATTTCACCGAGGTGCCATTGTGCGATTCCCAGAAAAGGAAGGCTGGCGCACCGCTCCAGCATGCATATTTACTTCGCGATGGATGGCTGATGCGTCAAGCCAAATGTCACGTGGCATTCTGCCAATGACTATTTCGCTTCCATACAAAATCAACTACTTGCACTCTGATCCTGCCACTTTTTCAACTGTTCCTCTATTTGATCCGAGCTTGGGTCGTGAATCTCATCAAATACTTTTAGTGCGGCTTTCGCTTCTGAGATCGCCTCGTTACTTTTTCCCAGTCTTGCCAATGCTCGACTTGTATTCCAAAGCGCGTTTCCCTCGCCACGACGGTCTCCGATTTCGCGTGCCGCGTCGAATTGTTGCTTGAAATATTCGAGCGCGAGCTTTGGCTGACCCATTACGCCTGAAACGACCCCCAGATTTCCCAACGCATCCGCTTCACCCCGCATTTCGCTCAATTCGCGCGCAAGTGTCAGTGCTCGTTCGTAAAACCTGCGTACATTATCCCAATCCTTCAAATCCTTGTACGCATCGCCCAGTTTGGTTAGTGCAATCCATTCGCTCCTGCGATCACCGAGGTCGCTAAAAAGCGCTAGCGCTTCCTCCAAAAACCCTATCGCGCGGTGAGTCTCGCCGAGCGCTGAATATGCAGATCCGAGATTACCCAGGTCTTGTGCCTCACTTCGGCGATCCCCCAGCTCGCGGACGATTATCAACGCTTGATTATGATATTCGACGGCGCGCATAGGCTCTCCCAGACTCGTGAAGGCAATACCGAGATTGCCAAGGTCTTGGGCTTCCCCGCGACGGTCGCCAATTTCTCGATCAATGGCAAGGGCTTGCTCATAATAGTCAACTCCTTGCTCGAGTTTGCCAATAACGGCATAGGCGACGCCGAGGTTACCGAGCGCATTACTTTCACCTTTGCGATCACCGAGTCCGTGCAGAATGTCCAAACATTGTTGATGACATTCTATTGCGCGGCGCGGTTCACCCAGATCCAAATAGCAGATCCCCAGGTTACCTAGCGCGTATGCTTCACCGCGGCGAGACCAAGATTTCCAAGATGTGCGGCCTCGCCCGCGCGATCGTTCAAGTCGCGCGCACATTGCAGCGCGGCTGTGCGCCACTGAATTTGGTCTCGCGGATGCTGACGAAGCAAAACAAACTGCGTGGCCGCATCGGGTAATTGGTTGCAAATATTCGCGGCAAGTTCATCCGCGCCAGATTCGGCTTGTGCCCATTCCTGCGCCGCTTGAATGTTTGCCCACTCCAGATCAAACAGAGTTAATCCCGGTGCAAACGATGTGCCTCCCTCGCTATACAGCGAGTTCGCATTGCGTGTGACCGTCAAATAATGTAGCGCATGACGGCGATACGCCTCATCTTTGGAGGGCATATTCCCACTCTGTAATTTGGTCAATTACCAGCTGAATGTGGGGGTCTTGAATCATTGTAAAGATTTCAAGTGCCGCCTGCGCACACTCGATTGCCTCTTGGCGGTTCCCCAAACTGTCCAGGGCGAGTCCCTTATTCCAGAGCGAGTTCGCCTCCCCTCGCCCATCGCCAATTTCTCGACTGAGTGACAGGCGCTGATCGTATACCTCAAGCGCCTTCGACGTCTGACCCGTTTCCGCATACAGCCCACCCAGGTTCCCCAGATCTGCGGCCTCAGAATGTCGGTCGCCCCTCTGCCGATCAATTTCGAGTGCATTCTCATAAGATTCCATCGCCCTCTGAAAGTCTTGCCGGTCGGCGTAAAAGTTGCCCAGATTTGTCAGTGCCACGCTCTCCCCATAGCTGTCCCCGATTTCACGAGCAATATGCAGTGCCTCTTCGTAAAGCTCTCTCGCGCGCAGTTCATTACCTTGCTCGGACAATGCTAATCCGAGGTTGTTCAACGCCGCCCCTTCACCATAACGATCGCCGATTTGGCGAAAGACTTCAAGACTCATGTCGTGATGACGAATCGCCTCTGCCGAATTACCAAGACGATAGTAGGCACTACCAAGGCTTGACAGTATGTTTGCCTCGCTTCGCAAATTATTCACCTCTTGCGCGATTGCCAAGGCTTGATTGTAATACTCGATCGTGCGCTGGTTGTTGCCGAGAAGATAATATGCATTGCCGAGGTTTCCCAGGGTATTCGCTTCCCCCTGGCGATCACCGATCTCGCGCAAAATGATCAGAGACTGCTCATGCAACTGCATTGATTTGTGAATTTGCCCTATGGAGGCATAGGCAAGAGCCAGATTACCAAGGTGCGCCGCTTCCGAGGCTCGCTCACCCAACATGCGCGCCGCGTCCAGAGCCGCTTGCCGCCAATCGATTTGTTCGCTCGCTGGGAGGCGCAGTCTGAGAATATGTGCTCCCACATCGGGTAGCAAATTGATAATGATTGCTGAGAGCGGGTCCTTCGTCGCCTGCGCTTGCGCCTCGCGATGGGCTGCGCGGATATTTTCAAACTCGATGTCGAACGTGTCTAACCCGGGCTGAAACGCTTCGCCCCCAGCTTTGTATGATTCATTCGCGGTCTGAAGGATAGAGGTATAGTAGCGAGCATGCCGGATTTGTGCGTCACGACGGGATGTAGGCATACATTTGGTCAGAACTTGCCAAGACGAGATAGTCCTGCAAGCGATCCCCCCCCCAAAAATCCAGCTTGTCGCGGGAATACCAGTAAGGGGCATTGCCCGCAATAATTGAAGGCCGGCGATAGACCAATGTTATGGTGCGTTCAAGATGTCAGCACGAACCATGCGCGCGTGCCCCAAATTAGTCTGCCAATCTGGATTTATGATCCTTGACTCGACAGGCTGGTACTCATTTCTAACCGCACTGCTTCGATAATACCCGCGTGATGCTCAGCTTCTTCATGACCGATTTCACGCTCATAATCCACGAGTACCTGCAGCAAAGCTAGCGCGAGAGATAATTCTCCTTGCTCTACATACAACGACCCCAGGTTCCAACAAACAATAGCAAGATGGCGTTGATCTCCCATTTCCGAAAATTCAGCGCGGGCTTGCTCATAAAATTCAACAGCGTGTGACTGATGACCCGCGCGAAAGAGTACATTCCCCAGATTAAGATGCGCGATCGCTTCACCGCGTAGATCGCTTTGTTGTTGAGCGAACCGGCCTCGTTCCTCGTAGAGCGCGCGCGCCTTTTCCAAATCGCCGAGTCGTTCAAAATCCGACGCGAGATTTCCGAGATCTTGACCCTCCGCTCTGCGGTCACCTAACATCCGACTGATGTGGAGAGCGCGCGTGTGAAACTCAACCGCGCCCGTTATATCACCCTTGGCTGCATAGACATTGCCCAAGCCGCCCAGCGCGTTTCCCTCTCCTCGCAAGTCGCCAAGCATACGCGCCAACGCCAACGCTTGTTGAAAATAATCAATCGCTATATCGCGTTGACCCAACGCCATATGAGCCAGGCCCAGGTTGCCTAATGCGTTCTCTTCCCCGCGCCGGTCGCCCAACTGTCGAACGAGTTCAAGGGCTTGCGTTGAATACTCAATTGCTCGGCGACTGTCACCACGATCTTTGTGGACGCGCGCAAGATTTCCCAACGCACTTGCCTCACCCTGCTGATCCTGCAATTGACGTGCCAGCAGCAAATGCTGTTCAAAGCATTTGATACCCCGGTCTACTTCACCTATATTCGCCCAAGCAAGCCCGAGGTTCCCCAGATGCGCTGCTTGGGATGCACTGTCGCCCAAACGCTGGGCGGCATTAATGGCGCTTTCAAGCCATTCGATATTGGCGCGCGGCGATTGGCGCAAGTTCAGCAAGTAGGCGCCTTCCACGGCGTACTCACTACAGAGCTGTGCGGCTTCGTCATCACGGTGACTTTCTGCGGCTGACCAAGCCTGCCCTTTTCGGATATTGTCCCACTCTGAATCAAAGAGAAAGAGGGCGCGGTTGATATTCTCTCCACCGCGCACAAACAGGCTATCGGCGATGCTCAGAGCCTCGCCATAATAGGCTGCATGTCGTCGCGCGGCTTCACGGTCACTCGGCATGCGTTAATTTCTGTTCCAAACGGGCGACTTGTTGAAACCCTTCTTCAAGCTGAGGATGCTGGTGCGCCGTCTCATATTCCACAGCCGAATGTGCGTAACCGAGTGCGCCTTTTAGATCTCCACGCTTCTCGACAAGTCGCACGAGATCCCAGCGCACTGTTCTCGCAAAGCGTTCTTCACCGAGCGACAAAGCATGTTGCAAGGAGCGTTCGTAATAGTCTAGCGCCTGCTCGTCGTTTCCGTGCTTTTCGGCAAGTTCCCCCAGAGCACGTAACGTTCGCGCTTCGATATGCGGTTCCCCAATTTGCTGTGCACGTTCGAGAGATTCGATAAAATATCTCTCGGCGATTCCGAGTTCCCCAAGATCAAAATACGCCTGCCCAAGATTACCCAATGTCCCGGCTTCCACTATCGTGTCGCCAATTTCACGTTGGCGTTCGAGCGAGGCTTCCAGCATAGGTATCGCGCGCTCCGGCTCACCCGCGCGGAGCAAAACCTGTCCAAAATTCCCCAACACAGTCGCCTCCCCGCGTTTGTCTCCCTGCTCGTTAGCGATGGCTAATGCTTGTTCGTGATAGGAGACCACGTCTGCGAGATTCTCATGTATAGCCGCACCGTCTGCCAAGTCCATCAACGCTCCAATCTGACCTGCCCTATCATTTTCTTCCCGCGCTAGCTGGAGCGCCTCTTCATAGAGTGGTTGTGCACGCTCAAAATCGGCTAGCGATTGGTATAGGTTGCCGAGACAGCGCAACGCAAGCCCGATGTAGACCTTGTCCTCAAATTTCCGAGCCATTCGCAAGAGTTCTGCGTAGTGCTCCTCTGCTTTTGTGTGGTATCCAAAGCCCTCATAGGCGCGCGCGAGATGGGTCAGCGCAATGAATTCTACGTGCCAATTCTGTTCTTGCCTGGAAAGGTCACGAGCGCGTTCATAATGAGCAACTGCGTGGTCAACGTGCCCGGATGAGAGTAACGCCATACCCAGTGTGGTGAGAATAGTTATTTCAAGCTGTGACCCACCTTGAATTTCAACCGCCTTTAGTACTTCCAGTGCTTGTTCGTGATATTCGATAACGCGTTCGCTATGGCCTAAACGGTCATACGCGTTACCAATGCGTATCAAGGCGAACAAGGTCCCAACCTTATCTTGCAGGATCCGGGTTGCTGCTAATTCGTGTTCTGCCCAGGACAGGGCTTCCTTTGTCAAACCGCGCAGTTCAAAGTAGGGAGAAACGGCTTCCACGTAGTCACGAATCAAGCTCTGATTGTTGAGTGCGGTTATGAACTGCCAGGCGTGACGAATTTGTGGCAGCTCTAATTCGATCCGTTCCCACTTTTGAGGGTTGGCTTGAACTAACGCGAGATAGTAGAGAGAATGGCGATCAGAAACACTCATTTTTGGGTATCTTGAGCGGCCCTCTCCTGTTCTTTCTGAATGACAACATTGTCGCCAGTGATTATGGTGCTGTTCACAATTGTCGTGCCAGCAACGCTCCGTTCACCACCCGCAGAAATGTTTGGTCCCAAGGCAGACTGAATACGCAACTGAGTGCGGGCTATTTCATCCAGTTTTTCAATTACCTCGCGCATGGTCGCCGCATCACTTCCAAGAACTTTCATCTCTTCTAGCTCTTTGATAGTCTCGGTGAGTCGATGACTGGTCGCTTCAAAAAGCCGCCATGCAACTTCGCCAAAAGCAATAATTTGATCTGGATCCCTGCTGACTTTGCTCACCCATATCCAAGCCTCCCGAACATTTGCTACGTCCGCGTCGTTTAGATTTAAGCCCTCTCCATTAATAGCAGCGAGGACAACTTCGAGATAATATTTTGTGTGACGCTCACGGGCTTGATTCAGGTTTGGCATTACAGCCCCATTTTCTCCATCATCTCCGTCGCATAGTCTGCAAGCAGCGCGTGCATCCAGTAACGGTCACCACGGCGCTCAACCAACCCGCGTTGTATGAACCGCGCTATTGTCGCTTCCGCTTCTTCAACGGAGGATTCCCACACGGCAGCAGTTGCATTGATCTCCCATGTCAAAGGTTCGCCTCCAAAGACTGCAAGCATCGCAAAACGCTCCTGATCGGTCTTATCGAGGCGTTCCACGCTCATTCCCAAGATGGCTTCGAGTGAAACGGGCTCGTCTTCGCGCAAACCCAACCTTCCCTCTGCTTGCAGCAAATTCAAACGCGCTGCTCGCCGTTCGATGAGTTCACTCACCAGTCGTTGCATTCGTGATGGAATGTCTGATTCGTTTGCGAGTAGTCGACCTGCCAATGTCAATGCCAATGGCAGAAATTCAAGACGTTCACACAAGCGTGTTGCCGACTGCTCGTCAGCGGCGACGGCATGAGGTGCGAGTTTGTGCAGCAGCGCGAGTGATGCCTCTGGACTCAATACGTCAACCAGCAACGTGCGCTCGCGTGTCGCCAAGTCTTGCGCAACTGCTAGATCGCGCGTTGTGAACAATGTCCGACAACGCGGACCTGCGACGAGAAAATAATTTCCGTGTGCTGTTTGCCAAATGTCGTCAACAATCAATAGCACTCTACGATGATAAAGGATGGCGCGCAGGCGGTCACGGCACGCGCTTTCATCGCGTTCGGGCAAGAGATCAACGCCTAACGCTTTGCCCCAGCTATCGAGCAGAATTCGAATCGTCGGATTCGGTCCTAATTCTGTCCACAACACCCCATCGGGAAAGAATTGAGGAATGAACCCGAGTCGTCCGAGTGCTTTTGCTAATGTGGTCTTGCCAATGCCTCCCATTCCGCGCAGCGCGAACGGTGGCACATTGCTCGCCTGGTCGTCGTTCAAAGCAAGCGCGTCATAGATTTTTGTCAATGCATCATCGCGTCCAAATATTCCTTGTGGTGGAAGCGGTGGCGTCATAAAGGATAGAGCCGCGCGGGTTCCCATCGGCCCCATTGCGACGGATGCCTGATCGCCAATCGCCAAACCATAGACGGTGCCGTGGATGGTAATAGAGTATTGATTGGATGAGTCGCTCATTTCGTCTCCGACGCCCTTACCGGTTCAATGGAACCTGTTTCTCGTTTGTCCTGAATCTCTTGCAACAATCCAAGATCGCGGGGCAGTTGAGGCAAATCAAACCTTTGATCGAGCGCAATCGCTTCGCGCGCCAATTTCTCGGCGTGCGCCAATTTGCCCAGATTGAAACTCAACAACGCCGCGTTGTAAAGTGTGCGCGCTTGCCCTACATAATCTTCGATCTCTCTTCGCAACGCCAGGGCTTGTTCGTAGTACGCCAACGCGCTCTCTGGATCGCCTTGCGCGCTAGATAAAGCGCCGAGGTTGTTAAGAATGGAGCCGGCCTCTGCCATATCGCCAATTGCCCGACGCAAATCCAGCGCGGTTTCAAAATACTGGCGCGCTCTGGCCAGGTCGTCCATCTCATAATAGACGCTGGCAATGTTGTTGAGTGTGGTCGCCAGCATATGCTGGTTACCAATTTGTTTGTGGACCGAGAGCGCTTCAGCCAGATACGCGAACGCTTTTCCCAAATCACCTTGCGCGCGATAAATCACCGCAAGATTGTTGAGCAAGGTCGCCTCACTATCCCGATCCCCTATACTGCGTAAAATCGCTAATGCCTGCTCATAGGCGCTGATTGCTTCAACCCAATTTTGCCTTTCATGATGGATGCCGCCAATGTTTGCCAGCGCCAATGCTTCACCTGCTCGATTTGCGGCAGCACGATGCCGCTCCAGAGCTTGCTGGAAATATTCCAACGCCTTTCGCCACTCGCTCAAGGACTGATAAGCGGTTCCGAGGTTATTAAGAATCGGGGCTTCGGTGTCAGTCTGGCGATTACTGCGCTGTAACGCCAAGGCTTGCTCAAATAAAGGGATAGCTTGGCGTGGGCGGCCGCGTGCTAACATTAACAATCCTTGATTATTCAGGACCGCAGGTTCATGCCCCCGGTCACCGATCTCCTGCATCAGCTCAAGCGCTTGATCCAAAATTTTTTCCGCGTCATCGAAACGGTTCATTTGCAAGAGCAGATGCCCGAGATTACTCAACGTTCCTGCTTCGCCAATAGTGTCACCCGTTTGATGTGCGATTCGCAGCGCCTGTTCGTAACTCTCCCGCGCAGATTGCCAATCGCCCAATCCCTCGTAGGTAGTTGCCAAATTATGTAGGGTGAGCGCTTCACCGCGCCGATCATCCACTTCCCGGCGCAATTGCAATGCCTGTTCGTAAAACGATATGGCTTGGCGTCGCTCACCCAAGTCATCGGATACTAACCCCAGATTGTTAAGCGTCACGGCTTCGCCTGCTTTTGGACCGAATTGATGTCGCATCTCCAGACTTTTCTCAAAATACTTTTTTGCGATATCGGGTTGCCCCAACTGCCGATAGCACAATCCCAGATCGTTGAGCAAGCCTCCCAATAACGCATTGTCCTCCAAGACGCGCGCAGCTTCGATACCGCGTTCAATCCATCCCCGATACTCACCCCACAGTCCGCGCTTTTCGAAATACTCGTTCAGCGCATTGAGATATCCGACACGCGTTCGCGCACGCTCCGCAGACGTGATTGGGAATTGAGCCTCGCTGACCAGATTCCACGCGCGCCGAAATTGGTCGAACGGCGCGCGCTCCAACGCTTGCCAATCGTCTTTGTGCTGACGCGCGTATTCCAAGTAATACCCGACCATTCGCTGGTATGCTGAACTCATCTGTCTCTGCTACTCGAACCCGGCGTAGTCTTGTACTTTTCAAATGAATGAATCATCATCTGGGGCGGTCAATTCTCATTGATACGCGCGAGATTAGTCACCTTTCACGTCACCACTGTCATGCGACCCTTCGTGTTCTTTTATATCCAATTCCTCCAACCAATTCCTTACTCGACTCGCATTCGGATCCTCGATCTCTTGATACACTCTGAGCGCTGACAGCCAATAAGCCCTTGCCCTATCTATGTTGCCCAATTCTTCGTATACCAGTCCCAGATTCGCGAAATCGTTCCCTTCCGCCCGACGATCTCTAATCTCTTGTGCGATTGTTAACGCTTGTTCATAACAATCAATGGCCCTGGGCCGATTATGCAAGAGCAAGTAAGCATTCCCAAGGTTACCCATGTGTACTCCCTCGACGCGGCGATTTCGGATTCCCCTAGCGAGGGTCAGCGCCTGCTCGAAATACTCGATCGCTTTTTGAACCTCACCTAAATCTGTATAGACGTTTCCCAAGTTACCCAGCCAATTCCCCTCGTTGAATGGATCGCCAGTCTCCCTTGCAATAGACAGCGCCTGTTCAAAGCACACGATCGCCATCCGTGCGTCACCCAAATCTGTATATACGCTGCCCAGATTGCTGAGATCTACTCCCTCACCGCGTCGATCTCCAATCTCCCGTGCGATTGCCAGCGCCTGCGCGAAATAACTAATCGCATTTCGCGCATCACCCAAGTCTGCATAGGCGGTCCCTAGATTTCCGAGGTCGACCGCTTCACCGCGTCGATCTCCAATCTCTCGACGAATTGCCAATGCCTGCTCGAAATAATCTATGGCGATACGTACCTGCGCAATCCTTGAATACGCAGTCCCCAAATTGCCGAGACGGTTCCCCTCATTTCGCCGATCTCCGACCTCATGAGCAATGGTCAGCGCTTGCTCAAAGTGCTCGATCGCCTCCTCTATCTTCTGCAACGCAAGAAAGGAACTGCCTAGAATGCCCAGATCTACCCCTTCGGCACGCCGATTCTTGATCTTTCTGTGAATAATCAATGCCTGCTTAGCAAAATCAATGGCCTTCCCTGCTTCACCTAGGATCCGGTACGCATTCCCAAGATTGCTAAGACGATCACCCTCAGCTTCTTCGTCACGCAACTTACGGGCTGCATTCAAGCCCGCATCCATCCAACTGATTTGCTCTTTCACACTGAGCCGCAGATCCATACATGCCTCTGCTGCGCTAGAATAGACCACACACAGGATCGCTGCGTCTTTGTCATCATGCATCTGCGCCGCCGCCCAAGCTTGCCCCGCCCTAATTTGATCGAGCTCCGTGTCAAATAGCCGCAAGCCATTTTGAACCTCTGAGCTGCCCTCTTGATACAAACTATTGGCATTCCATGTTACTTGAAGATAGAATGCCGAATGGGCCAGATGCGCTTCTCTCCGGTTTACCATGCGTGTAGCTCTCCCAATAACAAGTATGCATGCCTAGCTGCAAATCATTGATAACAAGTAATCGCTTGATCCCAATCACCCCATTGCGCCTAAAATTCGCCTTTGGCGTTCGAGATGAGAAATATACCCCAGGCGATGGCTGACGACGATCCGCCGCGACGGCTTGCTTTATATCCTGGAGTAATCGTCGAAACTGCGAGTAGTCGCGTTGCGCGTTGGCATGGTCGAGGGCTTGCACCCATTCCATCACGCCCGCGTTAGGACTTGCCTGCAAAACCAATCGAATATAGTCACTGAGAAATGCGCGGCGTTCAGGTTCATTGTCCATCTGATGCGCTTTTTGTCGGGATTTGATAATCTTTCGGCAGATTGAGGCGGCGTTTGATGGACTCGATGATTTCAGATGCAGAATAGCGTATTATGGAATTATCGTCGGACAAGCAGGATGCAAAAAAGGCTAAATGCTCTTCGGTGGCCATTGCTTGTAACGAGAATAATGCAGCATCGCGCACCCCCCAATCCTTATCTTTGAGCAGCGAAATCAGAAGCGGAATAGCTGTGTCTATTTTAAGTTTGCTAGCTGCCTCTGCAGCACTTCGGCGAACATCTGAGTCTTCATCGGCTATGAGAGCAGGCATAATAGGAATCACCACATTGTGATCAATCGCCGCTAACGCTTCAACGACTCTAGCACGAACGCTTGGCGGCTCATCTAGAAAAGCGAGAGTACTAGAGTTAGAGATGAAAGCGCGCACTACCTTTCCGAGTAAATTCTTACGCATCCAAGCGTTTTTTTTCAGTAATTGTAACAGCTGGGGAACAGCAGGTTGGGCTCTCAGTTTTCCAAGTGTCTTGATAGCAACCTGCCGAACACTTGGGGCCCTATCTCTAGTCAAGGGCAATATCAGAGCAATAAGATTCTCCAGTTTAAGGTTGGAAAGTCCTTGAATTGCAGCCTGACGGACACCTGAATCCTTGTCCTTTAGCAACGCTTGGAAGTATTCAGCATTTGAGTCTGCACTTATATTACCTAATGCAATTGTGGCTGCCTCACGCACATTAGAATCTTTGTCCGTCAACATCGGAATTATGTAGGGAATTGTTTTTGGTGCCCCAAGAGATGCTAGTGCCAACGTTGCTGCAGTTCTTCTATCCGCGTTTCGGCTACGGAGTAATTGCAACAGCTCAGGTAACACTAAATCCGACCTGATTCTACCCAAAGCAATCGCGGCCATCTGCAATATTCGGTTGTCTGCCACCGAGTCACCGCTACTAAGACCGGAGCCAACATAACGGAACGTTCCAAATGTGCCACTATGGGTTCTGATCAAGGACAATAAATATGGTATGAATATTTCAGATTTCAAGTAGATGAGCAAATCTGCACTCTGCATTCTCCAAAACCAAAGCGGACTGTTAAGCATCTCTTTGATATAGGGAAATGCAGAATCAATGCTTACGGAGCTTGAGATTTCAAGAGCGAGTAAACGAATCCCATAATCGCGGTCTTTAAGATAGGGCTTGATGTCTGGAATAAGCATCTGCGAAGAAAACTCTCGTAAGGAATTCCTGGCCTCCTTCCAAACATTCCTGTATTTGCTACGTAAGCACGGTAGCAAGTATTGCATACTTTCATTGGTCTTGATCGTGCTCAGGCCCCTAATTGATCGTACACTTTCGTAGACTGAGCCCTCGACTAATTTCCGACCAAGATTCTCCGTCACTTGATCAACCGTCAAAGGCGATACCATCAGAGCCGTACCAGTACATCTCGCCGCGAGAAATGGATCAACCTCCATCACTTTCTCTATGAACTGCGTCGCCTCTTCCATCAATCCCGCCAATAACACCAACACTTCATCCCAAGCATAATAACGCGCGTAATCGGCAATTTCGGGCATTTCTCTGCAGAGCAACGCGACGGCTGCAAAATACTCTTGAATGAGTTGATGCGTGAAGCAGAGTGAGCCATCCGCGGATTCATCAAGTAGAGACGCGCTGCGCGCAAGGTAGAGCAAATCAGAAGGATCATAAGTAACATCGCGCCCGTTCACGCGCACACTGCCTGTGATGTACTTGTTAGCCCATTCACGCGGGACGCTCGTCCCGCGTCCGTGTTCGCGCTGAATCGCGAATGCCAGGTCAGATACGACTTGAATCTGAATCTCAGCATCGAGCCAGCGGTCGGGATGCGATTTGCGTTTACGCTCTATCAACGCACTCACGAAACTCTGCGACAAAAGACCACGATTTGGGGGTAGTTTCCCGTTTAACTGAGAAACTTGCCCAATCATCAAAAGCATGTATGGATTGCGGCCAACCTCCAGCAAAACTTTGTGTTCATCGCGCAGAATGTCAAAGAGTCGCTCTCCCACATCGGTGAAGTACGTACTGAGAAAATTATGCTGCGCGTCTTCATCCAACTCTTGGATCGTCGCTTCAGGCACAGCCAACTTGGTCGTGTAATCGAGCGCGCGACAGGTGAAGATGAAATGATTGCCGCGCTGCTGGTCGCCAAATCTTTCGAGTCGACGAATCGAGTCGGTGTAGCCCTTTTGCGGCATTTCGTTGAGCTCGTCAAAGAGAAGAACCAACTGTCCATCTTCGAGATATTCCTCAAGGTGTGCAGCGAGGCGGCGATGAGCGGGATAAACCTTTGCCTCACTCTTGCTCGCAAGGACGAGTTCCGTTCGGACAAAATCCAAAATTGGAGTATTGCTGTCGTAACGACCGAGGGAGATTAAAACGGGCAGGCGAATAGGAGATTGAGCGGCTTGATGGGGAGTCAGTCCGCGTTGTGCATAATCGAACATCAAACGCCAAAGGGTTGTTGTCTTGCCTGCTCCCGGCTCGCCTAGCAAGACCAAATCGCCGTGCTTTTCTATTGCATCTCGCAGATCATCGAAATGCTCAGTCTTGGGCTCTTCTCGCGGCTCGCGCGCGGGTTTAAAATTTTCGCGCAACAACACATCGAACCCACGCGGCAAGAATTCGCGCGGCGCGACGGTTGGAACCCCAACGCGTTCAGCGCGCAATCGTGCGACCGCTGCAAGCGGAGTGTAATGATCGCGCCAGAATTCATATTTTTGGATGACCTCAGTGAGATAGGCGCGATCAAGATCGGCGCGGTCAGCAGAAGAGAGTTCGCGCGGACGCGTGGCAATTGTTTGGACTGCATCGTGTATTGCTGCCGCGTCAGTGCCTTTGAAGATGAGCAGTGCGCCAGTTACATCACCGGTGACGATTACCGAATCAATCACATCGCCGCCGACCGCGACAGAACGCTCACTCGACGCGACGACGATTCGTTCGGTGAAGAGTGCTTGTTCAATGAGTTGACGATCGGCAGTGCTCGCCGCGCCCGACGCCAGGCGCTCGAAAGCAGTCTTCAATTCATCAGGATGCAAATCGGACTTGTTGTCCATACTGCCATCTGTTGAAAGTATTTTTGGGGCCGATTGCTAGTTGAACTGCGGCTTGGGCTTGGCGTGAATGAGTAAATCATTCATCTGCCTGAGCGTCACATTTGCAGTGAAACTGTTTAAGCAAAGGAACGCGCTAAAGAATTTAAGCACGGAATAGGTTAACGGCAATAGAACACTCGGCACGTCAAGCATGCGAAAACGAAATGTGAGTGTGATTGGGGTGTGTAACCGCACGCTCATATTCTAACTCGCGG
This sequence comes from Anaerolineae bacterium, assembly GCA_020851635.1. Lineage (GTDB taxonomy): Bacteria > Chloroflexota > Anaerolineae > UBA4142 > SHND01 > SHND01. Next base: position 2,479 of record JADZCJ010000003.1, on the reverse strand, counting down.
CCTTGCGCCAGGCATCCAATTGCTTGCCTATCCGATTTGCCAATTGCTCTGCCCGTTTCGCCCAAGTCGGAATACGCTGCGCCCAAATTTCCCAACGCGCTGCTCTCGCCGCGTCGGTCGTGCACTTCGCGCGCGATGTTCAAGTGCTGCTCGTAGAACTCGATCGCTTGACGGGCGGCTCCCAAATCAGCGTATGCGACTCCCAAATTCCCGTACGCGATCCCTTCTCCGCGCCGGTCGCCGATTTCGCGGGCTAAAGTCAGCCGTTCTTGATAGAGTTCGATGGCGCGCTGTGGCTCGCCCAACTCGATATAGCAACTGCCGAGATTCGCTAACTGCCTCCCTTCCGCTGCACGATCGCCCAATCGTCGCGCGGCCTCAAGAGCAATTTCTTGGTGACGGATGCGCTCACGTGGGTGTTGACGTAAAAAGAGGAGATTCGCACCCGCGTCGGGATAGACCACACATAATTGGTCAGCCGCAGCATCGTGGTTCGCATTTTCCGTTATCCATTTTTCGCAATGTTGAAGGTTACCTCGTTCAAGGTCGAACAATGCGAGTCCGCGCGCAGTGGCGTCGCCGCCTGCGAGATAGAGATTCTCCCCCTCACGCAGAATTGTCAGAAAATGAATCGTATGCCGAAATTGCGCCGATTGGAGAGATGGCATAGTAACAACACCAATTCATTGAGCCGCAGAGGAATCGCTCCATCTAGTGAGTCGCTCCTGCAACAGCACTACATTTGGGTGCTTGAGTTGCTTGTACAAATCGCGTGCGGCCTCCGCTTGCTTGATCGCTGATTCACGTTCGCCCAATGCGTCGAGCGCAAGACTCAGGGTATCGTGCGCTTCCGCTTCGGCGCGGCGATCACCGGTTTCCCTCGCAATGGACAGCGCTTGTTCCTCCAATTCGAGCCCTTCGCGCGGATGACCGGCATCCAAGCATACCCGTCCTAGATTACCCAGAGCAATACCCTGCTCGCGGCGATCGCCAATTTCTATGGCAATGGCGAGAAACTGTTCCCCAAATTCAAAGGCGCGTTTCAAATCGCCGAGGTCTTGATATACTCTTGCCAAATTGCCTAAAGCGGACGCTTCGCCGCGTCGGTCACCGATTTCCTGAGCCAAGGCAAGACGCTGCTGATGGAATTCGATTGCGCGTGGCGCGTCACCCAAAAGCCGGTACGCTACGCCGAGATTGTTCAGCGTGTGCCCCTCCCCGATGCGGTCGCCAATTGCGCGCTTGATGGCTAACGCTCGTTCATAATACTCTATCGCGCGCGGCACATTGTCGAGATTTTTGTAGATGAGACCCAGATTCCCCAAGGCAGCACCTTCCGCGCGACGGTCGCCGATTTTGCGAGCAAGTGCAAGGTGTTGCTGATGATACTTTAGCGCGCGCCGCGTTTGCCCTACGTCAGCAAAAGCCAATCCCAGATTACCCAATGCAGCGGCTTGTCCGTGCTTGTCTCCGATCTCACGTGCGAGTTTCAGCCGCTGTTTGTAATACCGAATCGCGCTCCACAGATCACCCAAATGATAATAAGCCAAGCCAAGATTGCCGAGGTGTACACCTTCCGCCGCACGGTCCTTGATTTTGCGAGCTGCGGCGAGCGCTGCCACACGCCAGCGAATACGCTCGGTGGGATGCTGACGCAATTCCAACAAATACGCGCCAGAGTTTGGATAGGTGCTGCACAGGTGAGCGGCAGCCGCATCATCTTGCGAGCGTTCTGCACTCCACTGTTGTCCGAGTTCGATATTGGACCTTTCGAGGTCGAACCAATCTAGCGCGCGCTTGATGTATTCGCCACCCTTGAGATAGAGTTCATTTGCGTCATAGGTGAGCCCGTTGTAGTACTCGGCATGGCGTAATTCTGCTTCATGTAGATTGGGCATGCTCTCTTCGTTCCCGCAGTGACTCTACGTGCGCGGCGTGTTTCTCTGTATCAGGATGATTCAGCTCACGCTCATAATCTACCAAAAGTTGCATGAGTGAAATTCCTCGCGCAATGTCACCTGCTTTAACGTACTGATCCCCCAAATTCCAACTGGCAATGCTCTCGCCGCGCCGGTCGCCCGTTTCGCGCGCGATCAACAGCGCATGCTCACAGAGTTCAAGAGCGTCATCAGTCTCACCGAGTTCGGAATAGGCATTGCCCAAGTTGCTCAGAGCGATCCCTTCACCCTGACGATCACCGATTTCGCGCGTAATGGATAAGGCGTTCTCCCAGAGCGAGATCGCTTGCCGCGTCTCACCCAAATCGCTGTAAGCGCGCCCCAAGTTGTTCAAGGCGCTCGCTTCTCCAGAACGATCATCGAGCTCACGGGCTATGGCGAGTTGTTCTTCATAACTGGACATTGGCAACTCACTCACAAAACACAGACTGATTCAAGGTGTTGATGAGCGCGCGGAAGAACCCTCTCCGCGAGAGGAGGAATTACATGGGCGTTGATGTGAGGTACGTGCGTGCCCTGAT
>JADZCJ010000002.1 GCA_020851635.1 Anaerolineae bacterium | reverse complement strand
GCTTGACGAAAGGTCTTCAGTTTGTTAAGGTGCCCTGTGGCAGGCACAGTAGAGTTTGGCATAACCCTATTGTCTGCCACAGGCGATATGCTGCAAAGTCTATCGCCTGTTTTAGTCTAAACTCCAGAAAGAAGATGGTATGAGTATAGACGAATTTGATACGTTTGGTGCCACGGTGCGGACGCTGCGCTCGTTTATCGCCGGCTGGCATGATTTCGTTGCGTTGATTCGTGACGTGGTGCTACCAAATCCTGATATCGCGGGTTGATGCGGTGAAGCAAATCTAGCCGACCCAGAACCATAGTAGGAATATCCGTGGCAAATTGAAAGAACTGAATACCTGCTCCTCTGACTTGAGGGAACGCGTCATTGTCGCCGCGCACGAGACCGACCTGACACAGCCCGAAATTTCCGCAACCTTTTCCGCCGGTCTCTCCAGCGTCGGATCGCGGCGACGCACATTTCGCACTACAAGGCGCATCCAAGCGCTGCCGTTCAAAGGCGGCAAAAACCGCGTGTTACAACCGCATGCCGAAGCGATTCGTGCTGCAGTGGCGCAACAGCCCGATGCTGGCCCCGCAGCACCACGCGCGCTGGTAGCAACTAAAACCGGCGTGGTCTCCGCTCCAGGCATGAAGCCACGCCTGGCTCTTCCGACCAACACGACACACTGATCGCCGTCTCAAGTCTCACGGACGCGAGTGCCGCTTGGCAATTGGAAGACGCTATGACAGGCAAATCGTTTGACCTATATGTCACCCGAGTCTCGGTGCCCATCTTGCAAGTTAGAGATCTGGTGCTGTTGGATAATTTGAACGCGCAAACAAGTGAAACGGCCCACCACGCAATTGAAGCGCGTGGGGTGCGAATGGAACTTCTATCGTCCCATTCGCCCGACTTGAACTCGATCGAAAAAGGTTGGGCGAAAGTCAAGACCGTGCTGGCTCGCCCGAAAGCACGCACCGTTTCCGAGTTAGTCGAAGCGCTCAACGTTGCCTTCCAATCGATTATACCTGAAGGTATGTGTGTGTGGTTCGCTCATTGTTGTTATGTCGAACCCTGAATCAGTTAGGAATCCGCTCTAGAACTCTAGTACAGCTTTGAATGTATGTTTGTTGCGCACCAATTCGAATGCGCGCGAGTACTCGCTTAGCGGTAGGACGTGACTCACCCATTCTTCAAGTCTCACCTGGCCGTTTTTGACAAGCTGCAACATTTCTGTATGCACCTGATCTTCTTTGGCACCGAGTCGTTCCACGCGCGCATGTTGGAGGTCTTGCTCATTCCATGTCCGCGATGCGGGGGCAATCCCATAGACTCGAACTTGGCCCTTTTCTCCTGCCAGGGCAAGGCAGCGTTGAAGCGCCTCGCGACTCCCCACAGCTTCTATGACATGTGTAAAGCCCCCCTGCCCAAGATGGTCTCGCACCATTTTGGGATAATCATCGCCAAGGATATAGGCATCGGCACCACGAGACAAAAAGCGCTCACGATATCCAGCATTCCGCGCAAAGACAACCACTTGGGCAGCGCCCAGATATTTGCTAAAGTGACAAAAGCCCTGTGCCGCAGGACCTGTGCCAACAATTGCCACTGAATCCCCGGGGCCAATGCCGAAGGTGCGGACAAAATGCAACGTCTCTTTGAGAGTCACCAAAGTTACGGCTTGGACCGGGCCGATGTCAAGGGGAACCTTTTGCTGTTTGGGACCCACCCAATGGATTGGCTCAGTGTTACCATCCGCTTGAATCGCTTCGCCGTCAATAACGATCCCATATTCTGCCATGCCGCCCCAGGTACTGCGACCCCCCGGCACATGTCGGTCATACAAGATTGGTCGCAGCACCCGGTCGCCGATTTCGAACGAGCGAACGCGTGCCCCCCGCTGTATTACGCGCCCTACAGACTCATGGCCCAATGCAGACGGAAAAACCCCGGGCAGGAATTCGCCATCAATCAACTTGGTGTCTGTGCCATTGCAGATGCCGCATGCTTCGACCTGAATCAACGCCTCATAGGGGCCATAGTCGGGGATTGGCAGTTCACCCAGCTCAATCTGACCAGGGGATCGCATCAGTATCGCGCGCATATCCGAGCCCTCAAGCAAAAGATTTCGGTACTCCCAAGCGGAAATAATCGTCAAGGTCAACCACGTGACCTTGCGGAGCATACGATCCGCTTGCCGGATCTTGCTCATAGACACCTTGATACCGGTCCTGCGCGATTACAGCCAGCGCTTCAAGCAGCCGAGCTATCTCGGCACGCGTGTTGTAGATCCCAAAACTGATCCGGACCAAACCCGGCAGGTTGGTACGAGAACCCCTTTTAATCTCGTTGCGGTGATATGCCGCGTCTTGTTCATCCAAGCCTAACAGTTCGAGCACATATGGATGTGCGCAAAAACAGCCATTTCGCACTCCAATACCAAATTCAGCACTGAGAATTGCAGCAACCAGAAAGTGCGAAAGCCCCTCGACTTGAAATGAGATGACGCCCAACCGTTCCGTTGCGCGCTGAGGATCCGTAGGACCAAATACTCGAATTCGTGGAATCTGCGCTAGTCCTTCCAACGCATAGGCGGTCAGCTCCGCTTCATGTGCGGCTACTGTATCCATTCCCAGCTCATTTAATAACAACATACTCTCTGCCATTGCTACGCCACCGACGACATTAGGACTGCCCGCTTCCTCTTTGTCAGGGAGACTGGTCCATTGGACAGAGGAGAGAGTCACAATGTCTACGCTTCCTCCGCCGACCAAGTCAGGCGCACCTTCTTCAAACGTCTTGCGCGAGCCAATGAGAGCGCCAACACCATAGGGCGCGTAGAGTTTGTGCCCCGAGAGGGTGACAAAATCGAGATGCCGCGGATCATCATGCGACAGCATATCAATTCGCCGGTGGGGTGCCAGCTGCGCAGCATCCACCATTATCTTGGCGCCCGCCGCATGTGCTAGTTCGGCAATCTCGTGAATAGGGTTGATAATGCCCGTGACGTTCGAACCGCCGGTAATCGCCACCAGGTCAACGTGGCCAGAGCTGCGATCAAGTTTGGCTCGGAGATCTTGCAGGTCAATTGAACCATCCGATTTCAACTCAATGTATTCCACGTGAACATTGGCGCGCCACGGTAGGTCGTTAGAGTGGTGTTCCATCTTGGAGCACAGCACGACGCGATCCCCATATGTAAAGCGCCGTGCCAGGCGATTGATTGCCTCGGTAGTGTTGCGGACCAAGATGACAGTATCCCGAACGGGATCCCCCCCGACAAAATCAAGAGCAACATCGTGGACTTGATCATAGATGTGGGTTGCAATCTGCGATTTGAAGCCGGTGCCGCGATGGACACTGGAATACCAGCCCATGAATACATTGAGTTTGTCCAACACCGGCTTGAGGACCGGCGTGCTGGCAGCATTGTCCAGATTGATATAAGGAACCGATCCACCGTCGAGGACGGGGACGTGTGTTTCTAGACCGACGACCAGCGCCGGAATATCGTCAATATTCAAGAACTTGGCAGCGTGTTTCAATTCTCTTTACCCCCAGCGAGATAATTTGGTCGTGCCGCAGGCAATCAAGGTTGCGCCCGTCATTGTGCGAGACTGGTCTGATGCAAGAAAGAGGATCACGTCAGCCACATCTTCGGGTTTCATCCACTTGGTTGTGTCCGTGGAGCTTGGATACGAAGAACGACACAATTGAGTATCCGTCTCTGCTATGCAGATCGTGTTGACGCGAATCCCACCTCCCAGCGTTTCTTGTGCATAGGCTTCGGCAACATTATTGAGAGCCGCCTTACTGGCGCGGTAAATCGGAGCAATCCCGCCTCCGCCAAATGCACCAATTGCTGAAACCATAATGATGGTACCCTTGGCCTGGCGCCGCATCGTGGAGAGGACGGCATTGGTGAGAATCATCACGCCGCGCAGATTGACGTTCATGATTCTGTCCCACATCTCTATCGGGGCGCTCGAAATGGGACTAAAGTCAATCACGCCTGCGTTATTCACCAGGCTGTCAATGTGTCCAAACTCGGCGACTGCTAGTTCAACGGCGTGCGCGATACTTTGCTCGTCTGCAAGATTCATCACGCACGGCAAAGCGCGCCGTCCCAGCTCCCGTACTCGGGCGGCGACTCGCTGCAATTCTGAATCTGTTCGCGCGGCGAGAACGATATCCGCCCCCTCCCGCGCAAAGGTCAACGCAGTGGCTTCACCAATGCCCCGTCCTGCGCCTGTTATAAACGCCACCTGGCCTGATAATTGCATAAGAATCTATCCCTGTAGTTTATAGTTTTGGATTACTTGATGGGCTGCGTCAATGTTCGCCTCGGGCGTGCCCAGATGGCTCACACAGCCCGGTCCCAGAATGAACCCCTTGCCTTGCACCTGTTCAATGGCATCGCGCGCTTGCGCCGCCGCTTCGGCCGGCACGCCTTGGACAAACGCGCCAGTACCTTCATGGTCAAGACCAGCAATCAAGATGCCTTCAAACATTTCGCGGGCAGCGCGCAGGGAAGGCCCGGTAGTCCCACGGTCATGCCAGTTCACGGCTTGTACCGGGTAGAAGCGAACCGTCTCAAAACGCAGATGAGGTTTGCAGAGATGCAGAATGTTGAACCACGTTTTCGAGCGGACGCGTTCCAAAATTGGCAAATCATATGCAAGTCCAAACTCTTGAAACTGTTGCGCCGATAGCGCATCCTGACGCGCGGATTGAACCGCCATAAAGATACCGTCGGCACCCGCCTGCACACACGCCTCGGCGAAATCCGCAAGTCCTTCGGAAATGAGGCCAAGACCGGCATGGAGTTCTTTTGGATGAGTGACAGCATGGGTATGCGCTGATTGGCCCGCAAGTTCCAGTCCGACCGTCATTGGGGTGAACATAGTCGCAATGATTGGGATATTTGGTCCGAGCTGATTCCGCAACTGGCGTAGAACTTCGATCTGTTCGCCAAAAAGTCCTTTAGTAGGATCAAAGGGGCGCAGTTTTGTCCAATCGCCGGGCTCTCGCACCACGTACTGTTGAATGGGATAGAACCCGCCGCCGCGGTCATACGACGCAAAGTCAGTTCCCCAGTGAGCTGTCCAGATGCGGTTGGGAAACATGGCTTTGACCAGGTCAAAGTCCCAGCGTCGGACAAAACGAACCGTCGCGTTGACCAGACCTTCCGGTGTCGTGTCTTCGGGTGGAATGTGTCGCCACAGTGCGAATGGAATGCGATCAATTGGTTCGCCGCGCAAAATACGCTCAAGCCGTTCTTTGGAATGCATAGGTGAGCTCCTTTATCAAAATTAATGTTCCTCAATCTGTCGGACCCGCTCCAATTCTTTTGGTGTGAGTCCGCGCCCATCGGCAGCGTCGAGATTCTCTTGAAGATGTTCCAACCGCTTGGTGCCTACAATCACAGTGCTTACAGCAGGGTGGCTCAACACGAAACGCAGCGCGCCCTGTGCCAAGGTTTGACCGGGTCGTTCGAGAAAGCGGTACGGCTCAACTTGGACTTGTTCTGCGGAACCGAGTTTGTCCGCTTTGCGACTCAACAGCCCTTTTGCCAATGGTAGTTTTATAATAACTCCGACATCTGCCCGCTGGGCTAGCGCTAGCAATTCCTCTGCTTCCTGCCGTTCCAAGAGATTGTATGTAATTTGAATGGTGTCGTAATGACCGGATTCGAGCGCCAGTTTGCAAGCCAGTGTATCTTCAAAACTGGCTCCTACAAACCCGCATTTACCCAATTCTTGGAAATGTTCTAGCGCGCGCATGGCCTCGCCCGCGCGTACCACGTCCGCAGAAGCAGTATGGATTTGGAGAAGGTCTATATAGTCAGTTTGCAGCCGCTCGTAACTTTCGTGGAGCGAGTGAACCATTCCCTCGTACGTATAGTCATAGATTGACCCGGTCACTTCGTCGTATCGCTCTCCGCCTTTGGTCGCCAGATAAAAATTCGTGCGTTGTAGTCGTCCAGAAGCGATTGCTTTGCCAATCCGTTCTTCGCTTTTCACGTATGCCATCGCCGTATCTACAAAGTTGATGCCACTCTTGACAACATCTACCAAAAGCTGAATTGCCGTTTCCTCATCCGGCTTGGTCATGTCGGTCACAACAACACCCCAATCACGCCCTACTTCGAGCGCGCCAAACCCAATCTCCGTAACCATCAAACCGGTACGACCCACTCGCCGTTTGTGCATGTCAAAACTCCTTTTGCGTATTCAACTTATTCCCATAGCAGCACCATCCCCAAAATCTCTTCTGGATGCTCCAGGAGCAGCTTGTAGGCATCAAGAGCTTGGGAAGCGGGAATGCGATGCGTGATGAGTGGTCCAATGGTCAGCCGCCTTAGCTGGAGCAATTGAAGAGAACGACGGACGCCGCTGAGGTCAAAGCCCCACGGAAATGCGACGGTCGCGCGCTTGAGGTGGGCATCGTGAAAATCTACCTGAATCGGTTCGGGAAAGTATCCTTGTAGGCAAAGTTTGCCAGGGGTCTTGAGCAGGCCAAGGTCAGACGCAAACAGATTGCTATTGCCCGAAGTATCAACGACCAGGTCAGCACCCTCCTGGCTGAGCCGTCGCACGATGTTTGCCAGATCCTCCACTTGGGGATTCACGGCAAGGTCGGCGCTGTATTGCTGCGACAGCGCTACCCTCTGTTCTATCAGGTCGCTCGTAACCACATATGCGCCCAATTGCCGTGCTAATTGTGCCGACATCTGCCCAACAATCCCCTGTCCGATGACAACCGCCAAATCACCCAGTCTGGGCGGAGTCAATTCAAGCCCCACCTGGCTGACGGCAGCCAGTGTCGCGAGTGCTGCTTCTTCGGTCTTGACCCCTTCGGGGATTGGGAGAGCGCGACTATAGTGTGAAACGGCATGAGACGAATGCGCGCCGCCGCCACTCAACCCATCCGCAGGATCAAGACGCATTGCCCACGCGCCCAGATATACTCGATCCCCCACCTTGAAATTCGGGACCGCTGAACCCATTTCCTGAATAATACCGATGCGTTGATATCCGGGGATGAGGGGATAACGCTCCGCGACACCTTTGACCTTGCCGGTCAGATACCATCGCTCAGTCCCAATACTGATGCCTGTACAAAGCGTTCGCACCAGGATTTCTTCTGCTTCAAGTGGCGGAATGGCAATTTCGCGGAGTTCGACCTTTCCTTGCCCACTAAATACAACTGCCTGACACGTTTCAGGTATCACATTGGCTCTCCTTGAAAGTTTAAATCTGCTCAACATCAAGTCGTCGCCCCTCGCGGCTCGATTTGAAGATCGCATCGATCAATATTTGAACCTGTATCCCCTCACGCAAGCCCACTTGGGGCGGCTCGCCCAACTTGAGAGATTCCAGAAAAGCGGCAATCTCATGTGCAAAATAGTCAGGTGGACCAAAGCTAGAGACTTGCGAGCTCCTGTTGGTCTCGGTATAGACCTGAAGGACTGTTCGCCCTGTCTCGAACTGGCTCCACCAACTCGTGCGAACCTGGACGATACCTTTCTCTCCGGTGACTGTAAAGACCTCATCCCAACCATCGTGACGATGTCCGATTCCGGTCAAGGGCAGCCATGCAACGTCCAAATAGATCGGGACAGATTCAGCATTCCACAACAGCGCCTGTGCGGAATAGTCAATTTCTGGCAAATCTGGTTTGTACTGCACCTGGCTGGCAACAGAAACGACAGGTCCACAGAACCATAGGGCGGTATCCAGAGTGTGGCTACCAGAATGGACAAGTGCTCCTCCACCTGAACGGGCTTTGTCCACAATCCAGCGTTGTTTGGCACGCTCCCACCCGGCAGCTGTAAAGGGGAGATATGAACGGAACTGTGCGTTCTGTATTGTGCCAATCTGCGTCAATGCCTCTCGCGCCGCCCGAATCGCTGGGTCAAACCGCTTCATATAGCCAACTTGGATCCAAGCAGGTTTTTCCGCCGCAATGCGGACGAGTTCATATGCCTCTTGCAGCGTAGCGGTGAGAGGTTTCTCGCATAAAACTGGTTTGCCGTGCTCCAACGCCGCCTTGAGCATCGGGAAATGCATATGTGTTGGCACACATATGGATATACCCGCCAGCGAATCATCTTTGAGGAGCTGGTCAAAGGAGCTCGTCCATTGCGAATCGTATTCGGCAGCCAGCGCGCGAGCAGCGTTTTCATCTGCGTCTGCGGTCCACGCGATTTGTACTCCGGCGCGGGCATACGCATGCGCGTGAATCCGTCCCAACTGTCCGCAGCCAATAATCCCAACGCGCATGGTCTCTAGCCCTGGCTCACGTGGATATACCTGCCCTCGCGAGCAGATTCATATGCCGCATCCACCAATTGCATCACCCGGTAGCCATCGGAAACGCTTACAGGTGAGGGTCCGCCGGACAACAAGGTCTGTGCAAAGGCGTGGATAGCAAATTTGAACGAGTCGAAATAGACGTTTGGTAGTTCGAATAGGGTTGTTCCCTGCAACTTCTTGTTTGCCACAGCCCAATTAGCCAGGATGGGGTGTGATTCAGCGCCTTCCGCAAAGATCTGGAGCGTACCTCGAACCAAATCCACTTTGAGGGTTCCATCAGTGCCGTAGACTTCGATTCGCTGGTCCCAGCCATCGGGAAAACCCAAAGCGTAGGTACTCAATTTGGTGGAATAACTGACAGCCATTTCGCCCAGCGCTCCGTTTGCATATTGAAGATGTACGAGGGCATTGTCTTCGCCCTGCATCTCGCTGCGGAGAGCGTGTGACATGGTTGCTGAAACCGAACGCGCTTCGCCACCCATGGCGCGCATCAGATACAGGATATGAACACCTGTATCAATCAGAACGCCGCCACCGGATTTGGCGCGTTCCAATCGAAAGTTGCCTGCTCGAAACGGCGGCCAGCCATAACTCGCGCCCCGAATCATAAAGACTTGACCCACTGCGCCAGAGGTGACGAGCGCTTGTGCTTTGGTCATCAGCGGATTAAAGAGCAAGTTATGACCAACCATCATAAAGACACCCGCTTGCTCAACTGCTTGGTAGATCTCTATGCATTCCCGAGCTGTGCGCGCGAGCGGTTTTTCGATATAGATGTGTTTACGCGACTGTGCTGCTGCCTTCGCCGCAGAGACATGGAGATCATGCGGTAAACAGATATCTACAACGTCAACATCACTAGCTAACAATTTGTCAAGACTTGGATACCAAACAGGCACACCCCACTGTGCTGCTTTGACTTGCGCGATCTGGGGAGAAATGTCCGCGACAGCAGTAATCTGTGCAAGCTCGGGAATCGCTAGATATCCTTGTGCGTGGCGTTCGGCAATGTTGCCAACGCCCACAATCCCAACTCGTAGCGGAGTATGGGGTATTTGAGTCTTCATGTTAATTATGTCGTGAACGAGGGTCAACGGCATCGCGTAATGCGTCACCCAACAAGTTGAATGCCAAGACCGTAAGAAAAATGGCGGCTCCGGGAGCGAACAATGCCCAGGGAGCGCGAAGGATATAAATATAGCCGCTGCTCAGCATAGCGCCCCATTCCGGTTCTGGCGGTTGCGCCCCAAGCCCCAAGAACCCGAGCGCGGCGGCTTCGACTATGGCAGTGCCGATCCCCATCGTCCCCTGGACAATTATGGGTGAAATCGAGTTCGGCAAGATGTGGCGCAGCATGATCCGACGTGAGGGGACGCCAATTGACTGAGCGGCGGTTACATATTCAAGTTGGCGCACGCTGAGCACCGTCGAACGCGTCAAGCGAGCATAGATAGGAACGCGTATCACGCCAATTGCCAGGAGTGTGTTGAACAGACCGGGGCCGCGTACGGCAACGATAGCAATCGCAAGCAACATGCTCGGAAACCCCATCATAATGTCCATCAAACGCATCAAGACACGGTCAAACACCCCGCCTTTAGTGCCGGCAATCAGTCCAACAATCCCACCCAAAACCATGGAAATGAGTACGGCAACGATGCCAACCGTTAACGAAATCCGCGCGCCATAGATGACTCGACTGAGGATATCGCGTCCAAGTTCGTCCGTCCCAAACCAATGTCTCGCAGAGGGTGGCATCAGTCGCCCCGCTATGTCTTGCGCCAGCGGGTCTTGAAGCGGCAGAATGGGCGCAAAGACCGCGAGCAAAATAAAGATCACGAGAAGCAACACCCCGACACGTCCGGATGGGCTCTTTAGAAGGGCATGCCAGGTGTCACGAACAAGACTCGATTCGCGGCGCGTCTCAGAGGGAGCCAATGACACTGGGGTTGAGATGGGACCTACGGACTTAATCATAGCGGACACGGGGATCAAGCCAAGTATAGAAAGCGTCAACAATCAGGCTGGACATGACAAAAACAAATCCAATAAAGAGGGTCATGCCCTGCACGATAGGATAGTCGCGCTTCTGAATTGCTTCATACACCCACCTGCCAATGCCGGGCCATGAAAAGATGGTCTCGGTCAACACGGCGCCGCTCAATATCACGCCAAATTGCAGACCGATGATAGTAATGACCGGCAACATGCCGTTTTTGAGAGCATGTCGTATTACGACACGCGTCTCGGACAGGCCCTTGCCGCGCGCAGTCCGCACGTAATCTTGAGAAAAGACTTCGAGTAAGCTGGATCGAGTTATGCGCGCAATAATTGCCATTGGGACGGTGCACAGGACTACCGCCGGGATCACAAGATGCTTGAGCACATCAACCAATGCGTTCCAGTTGCGGGTCAGAATCGAATCCAACACAAAAAAACCAGTAATATTCTGAAGCTCAATGTCGGGACCGATCCGACTCCCCGGAGGCAAGATGCGCAGTTGCACTGCAAAGAACCAAACTGCAACCAATCCCAGAACATAAATAGGGACAGAGACGCCAATCAAGGCACCCGTCATGGTTAGGGTATCGAGAATCGAGGAGCGACGCATCGCCGAGACAATACCCGCAGGAATCCCGATCAGGATTGCAATCAGCATAGCGCTGACAGCCAGCTCGATTGAGGCGGGAAGACGCTGAAGCAGCTCTTGGGCAATCGGATTCGAGGTATGAATCGAGCGCCCCATATCGCCTCGAAGTAACCGCCCCATATACCTAAAGTATTGGACCGGCAGTGGTTCATCCAGCCCGAGATTCGAGCGAATGTCGGCAATGGACTCTGGCGTTGCAAAATCACCGGCAATTATGGCGGCAGGGTCTCCGGGAATGAGGTGGATAAAGAAAAAGACCAGAATAGAAATCCCGATGAGAACCGGCACCATCTCGATGAGTCGCCCAATGATGAACTTGAGCATTGCAGACCTTGATACAAGGGACGCAGTGAATTTTCACTGCGTCCCTTGGAATGCGAGTTATTCTTCAAACCGCGCTGTTGCGATCCGCTCCTGACGAAGCACCGATGTTGGAAAACCCTTGACTTTGGCGTTTGCCAGAATGGCCCCCGCGCGGGCAAAGACTACTGGAATACGAGCCATGTCATCGTATGTCAACTTGGCAGCTTGCTGGTACAACTTGGCGCGCTCCTCTTGGTCAACGCTATATTGCGCCTTGTTCATCAGATCGCGCACCTCTGCATTGTCATAGTTGCCTTCTTGCGCCGTCTTGTTGCCATAATAAACATAGATGAGCCAAGAGGGGTCCATCACCGAGGCCCAACCGCCAAACATCCACATTGGGAACTTGCCGGCGCGGTCATTCATATACGCTCCCCAGTCCTCGGTTTTCAAGTTGACCTTGATGCCGACAGCGGCAAGGTCGGCCGCCATCTTTTGGGCGATTTCGGCGGGCTTGGGGTAGTATGGTCGCGCCACCGGCATATACCAAAAGTCCATCTCAAAGCCGTCAGGATACCCTGCATCCGCCAGCAGTTGCTTGGCTTTTTCGGGATTGTACTCGATGGGTGCCAGGTCAGGATTGTATGCCCAGCTGGCAGGAGTCTGCGCCTGATTGCCAGGGATCGCCATACCGTTATAAAGCGGCATCAATCCCTCACGGTCAATGGCATGTGCAATTGCCCAACGCACCCTGACATCATCAAGCGGCTTGATGGTGTGATCAACGTTTATGGTGCCGACGGGCCAATAGTCGCGCAGTAACACCTGAAGATCCGAGTCACTCTTGGCCAACTCGATATCATCGGGGTTTGGATCATCCATAGCATGGATAGTGCCGGCTTTTAGTTCAAGAAAACGCGCAGTGGAATCTGGAATGACGCGGATGATAGCCCGGTCAAAGGCGGGCGCTTCGCCCCAATAATCATCGAACCGTTCCATGACTACACGGTCACCCTGAACCCATTCAACGAATTTGTATGGGCCCGTGCCCACAGGATTCTTGAAATAGTTCTCGGGATCGGCTTGAATGGCGGTTGGGCTGCTCAGCAAGAATGCGGGCCCGGCGAGATAGGCAAGAAAAGGTCCCATTGCTTGCTCAAGCGTGAATTCGACCGTATACTCGTCAATCACCTTGACATCGGACATGACGCCGGGAAACCCACCCATCATGTTTTTCCAAACATTAAATTCTCCGATGTGGTATGGGTTGTCAGAGAGGCGCATCCTGTCAAAGTTGAACTTGACGGCATCTGCGTTAAAGGGTGTCCCGTCATGAAACTTGACGCCCTCGCGGAGGTGAAAGGTCCAAGTCTTGCCATCTTCAGAGACTTGCCAATCCTTTGCCAAGCCCGGGACGAGCTCTGTGGTACCGGGTTTGACTGAGACAAGCCCTTCAAACATTTGGACGACGCGCGTTTCAGACTCGTTTTCTTTGGTCTGGCTAGGATCGAGGGTGATGGCATCGCCGGCTCGAGCAAAGATAAAAGTGCCTCCGCCTTTGTTCTCACCAGTACTGCTGGAGGGCTCGGAAGTTGCGGTCACTTGCGTCGGCTCGACAGCTGCCGCAGTAGATGCCGGGGCTTGGGTTGGCTGAGTTACTTGCGCGGGAGTCCCTGCACAAGCAATCAGCCCCGCAAGTACCAAAATTGGTACAAGAAATGCCCAGATATGAATTCGCGGTCTCATGGTTTTCTCCTTACTGATCTGACTTGTCATTCTGAATTAGCCAATAATGCATTGAGCCAAACTCAGATGTTTGAACTGAAGCTCTGGTCTTTTGCGCGCCTTAAATTTGTTGCTGCATTTTCAACAGCAGTGTGTATGGATTGTGTCGGGTCTTTTGGAAAAATGCGCACACCTCCTTCATCGAAACTTGCACTTGTTTCTAGCGCAACTGTGAAACCGAGGTGGCAATTGGAAGATGATGTGCAACAAAGCAAGTACCCTCAGCGCGGATTGACGCCGCTTTAACAAAGCCAACAGTCATGGTCACAATTGCCATCCAAAGCAACCTGCTGACAAGTTATCCACTTCCTTGCCCGGCATCGCAGAGATTTATTGCCGTGGCTGTTTGGGTTGAATCGTACGCCGCTTGAATCGTCCTTGCTGTCAGTTCTGCCTCTTGCATGGTGGCAATGGGCAACGTGCCTTTGAGAATGCAGTCGGCAAATTGCTGTAACATGCGATTGAATGAGTCTTGACGCGGGAGCTGAGGAACTATTTTTTCGCCATCCAGATAGAGCGCATCTGAAATCCAAAGACTGCCCTCTGTCCCCAACACGCGAATCTCGGGAATGGTTGAATCACGTGAAACCCATGATTGAAACACACTGCCAAGCGCACCTGATTCAAAGCGCAGACTCAAAAGCGCTACATCCTCACCTTCCATGACCTGCTTCCAGTTGTGCGTCCACGCAAATACTTGACACGGCGCACCCATGAGATGAATCAATTGATAGAGCCGGTGCGTGCCACTATCTATCAATGCTCCGCCACCGCCATACGCGATTTTGCTGCGCCAGCCGTAAAGCTGCTCATCTGGGATCGGCATGGCAAGAGCACTCGATCCAAAGTACGGGATACCGAGCCGCCCTGAGCGAATGATCGCTTTGGCACGTTGCAGCACGGGGCGATAGACCGAACAATGTCCGGGCATACACACTCGCTGGAGTTTGTTTGCGAGCCGCTCAAGTTGATGCACTTGGTCGGCTCCCAATGCCACCGGTTTCTCGACCAAGACATGCTTGCCCGCCTTGAGTGCCATTGAAGCATGTTCATGATGATTGCTCGAAGGAGTTAGCACTATGACGGCATCAATATCACCGTCGTCCAGTAAACTGGCAACAGAAGTGTAGGATCGGAATTGCCATTCTTTGGCGAGTGCTTCCAGTTTGGGACGATTTCGGGTAAAGCCCGCCACGAGTTCGAAATCGGAAGATGCATGGATTGCTTGGCGGTGCATATCGGCAATCGCCCCCAACCCCAAGAGCCCTACTTTGATCATTCGATTTCACTAATCGCTTGCGCGGCGCAGGGCATTATCGCCGTCAATCTTGAGAGCTGTTTCCAATGTCACCCTGGGAAGGTTCGCTGTGGCTTGTACAAGTGCTTGGCGCGGGGTGATATTGCCGGCGGTTACTTGTGGGATAACCTGATTGACAGATTGCTGGACCTCGAGCAGCTGTTCGCCTACGCAGAACGGTTGAACGGTCTGTGCGATTTGGGCATAGACCGATGCAACACACTGCCCACCCAAGAAGGCATATTCATAGTCTCGGACTTCTGGTTCGAGGTAGGCAGCTGGCATCGAGGGCGCCAAAAAGTTTTCCTTGAACATAGCAACCTGCGCAGCTAGATTGAGGCGTGAAAAACTGAGCAGTTCGTACGCAATATCTTCATCCGGGCCACGGACGATGCTAGCACACATGCCGCCGCGATAACCGCTGCGCGGGCCGCCCTTTTCAAACGCGGGCGCGAGAGCGATGCGGAACTTGCCCGCCATGGTCGGCATATTGGTTCGCAATTCATTTGCGCCGTACCATTCCGGCATATAAGCACCCACTACTCGACCGTCCTTATAAGCCTGCCACATATCCGCACCGTAGAATTTTGCAATCGGCATGGCTATCTCATGCTTGAGCAGCAAATCGCGATAAAGTTCGAGCGCACGGATTGTGGGTTCGCTGTCTAACGTTAACTCTCCGGCTCGATTGAACCAGCCGCCGCCGGCATGTAACGCCAAGGGTTGGAATTGGTTATAGCCGGAAGTGTCCAACGCAAGCATATAGGCGCCTTTGGCTTTTTTAAGTTCAAGTCCAGCGCGGATGAAATCATCCCACGTTTCAAACTTGGTAGGGTCAATGCCTAATTCATTGAAAACGTCAGGACGATAGTAATAGGCAGAGCCGGACAGCAAACTGGGCAGTCCATAGATACGTCCATGCCAGGTGCATGGCTCCCAATCCACAAATTGGGCACGGACATCTGCGACGCGGTCCGTGAGATCAAGAAATGTGTCTCGCAGATTACCCTTGACCATGAGCGGTACTTCAAAATTCGTGTGCAGGTCGAGGATGTCAGCTTCTTTGCGCCCTTGCGCGAGGGCTTTGACAACTTTTTCTGTCACTCCCTGTTCCGGTGGTGGAATATAAACGGTGAGATCCAGCTCCGGATGGAGTACAGTGAACTCGGGCACACGCGCCCGCAATAGTCTGGCTTGCAGTTCCCATTGAAATCGTGCGATCAAATGGACTTGGCGTTTCGCCATGTGAGTTTCTCCTTGGATTAACGAAGCGTCATATCATGCAGAAAAGAACCCTTCCCAAACCGGGCATCAGGTTCATAATCGTATGAGGGATTCAATGTCTACCCATTTGGGCGGGACCGACGGAGAAGCATATCCTCAAAATGGTAAAAGCCCTCTTGCACGCTTCGAGCAGCCTCATCCGGGTCGGCGCGCCGCAAAGCGGCAATGGTTTCAGCGTGTCCCCACAGAACTTGATCGGGGTTGAACGAGGAAATAAAACTCAGTTCGAGGCGCATGGATTTGTCGAGCACCATTTCAAGAACCTCCGCCAACTGGCGATTGCCGGAGGCGTGAGCAATCGTGCGATGATATTCACGGTCCACCTCGAGGAGGGGGAGTTCTCCCGCGAAACCCGCATTGTTCAATCGCTCAAGCTCTGCTGCGGTCTCTGCGCCACGGCGAATAGCGGCAAGACGCACGGCTTCGCGCTCGAGGATGATGCGCAGCTCGATGAGATCAAGCACATCTTCCAGACTCAACTCGGTAACGATATAGCCTCGACGCGAAATGCGCTGAATCAACCCCTCTTTTTCGAGCAGATTGAGCGCCTCGCGGACTGGGGTGCGGCTGACCTGAAAATCTTTTGCTAACTCGGCCTCAGTGAGTGCCTGACCAGGCTTGATCGTCCTGGAAAGGATATCGGCTTTGAGGCGATCATAGATCGTTCGCCAAGCATTGGATTTGTCATGCTTGCCGCTGGACCGCTGATCCACAGCAATTAAAGGGTTTGAATATGTTATTGTCATTTGTATACTCTAGGAGCACAGACAGTATACAATAGATTCAAAAATATGTCAAGATATTGACTGAATGTTTCGATATGGTATACTACTTGTATATTATGGGTATACATTTCAAGTCCAAAATTTAGGAGGATGTTGTGAGCATTGAAGCGAAAATTCAAGAGTTGGGTATTAAACTTCCGGAACCATGGCCTGATTTCCGCAGCGTCAAAATGGCGCGCCAGGTCGGCAATATCGTTTTTACCTCGGCACATGCCCCGAGTTTGGACGGTAAGGTTCCATTTTGTCTCGGCGTGATCGGACAAGACGTCGATTCAGAGCAAGCGCAAAAAGCAGCGCGTCTGTGTGCACTGTCTGCGCTTGCCAGCATCAAAAAACTGGTGGGGAGTCTGGACCGCGTGAAACGCGTTCTCCGAGTCTGCGCGTTTTTGCAGGTGGCTCCAGATTTTCGCGATCAGGGTCCGGTTATGAACAGTTTTTCGGATGTATTGGTGGAGATTTTTGGGGAGGAGGGCAAACATACCCGGACGACCGTGGGTACGCCGACAATGATTGGCAATCAGGCGATGGAAATCGAGCTCTGGGTGGAGGTTGAGTAGCCATATATTCCTGTGCTGGCGACTTGATCATCCTCCCATATCTTGTGGGTACGATCGCAGCGCTGTGACGGCTGTTGGAAATCCAGGGCTACGTGGTGATGGTGGGCGCCCTCGGCTGTCAAAAGGAAATTGCCGGAGCCATTCGAGCCAAGGGTGCCGACTATGCCCTGGGGGTGAAAGAGAATCAAGACAAGTTATACAAAGATGTCAAAGACCTCTTTGCCGGTGCCGTGGAAGCATATTGGCGCGATGTGACGCACGGCTCTGTGCGGGATGTGTATGGTGATCACGGGCGCATCGAAATACGCGATTGTTCGAATCGTAACCGATTCAACCGCTGAGCGAAGGCGACTTTTTGGGTTATCTGCGCCAGCGCGAAGCGTGGAAAGACCGGCAAACGATTGTGATGTTGCGCTGTGAACGTCGCGTTGGACGCCAGCGGAGCCGCCAAACGCGCTATTACATTTCGAGTTTGCCGAACGATGCCCAGCGCATCTTGAAAACCGTCCGCGGGCATTGGTACTTTGAGAATGGATTGCATTGGGTTTTGGACACTGCCTTCCAGAAAGACCAAAGTCGCTTGTGCACAGGACATGGACCACATAATTTTGTGTTGCTCCGGCACATTGGGCTGAATCCGTTAAAACAGGAAAAAACCGAGAAAATCGGGATCAAAGCCAAACGCCTGCGCGCCACGGTGGATCAAACGTGCCTGCTCAAGGTCCTGGCGAGTTAGGGCGCGGTTGCCCCAGGGATGGGAACCCTTACGCACGGGGAGAAAGGGCGTTCCCGCGTCCCGCGTTCGGAAAAATGTTCGAGCCACCTTTTCGCGTAAACCCATGAGATTGTGCGAGAGCGCATCGAGATTTATAACTCGCGCGCCGTCATTTGACACGGCAGTCTCATCATGCTGTTGCGCTATCGCCTTCGCTTTGGTTTGGGTACAAACGCCTCTTTTCTCGCGCGCCGTCATTTGACACGGCAGTCTCATCATGCTGTTGCGCTATCGCCTTCGCTTTGATTTGGGTACAAACGCCTCTTTTCTCGCGCGCCGGTACTCGGGAATCGTAATCATGGGCGGTCGTTCCCGCACGCGAATGTCCGTCACATCCAGCTGAAACACATCCTCTTCGTATTGAATCAATTTGAGACTGGAATTCAACTCGTTGAGAATGTCCACGCCGCGCGCGTGCCCGACACGCTGCAGCACGACCTGAATGATCTCGAACGACATTTTGCTCAGCGACAAGAGCGATTGGTTGCGATGCACGCGTTCTTCCAAATCAACCTGCCCCATGGATTGCAGTCCGAATTTCCCGAGGATATCAATCAACATCGCGATTTCGACCCCATAACCGGTGACAAAGGGCACAGCTTCCAATGCCTTGCGCCGCCCCGAGTATTCCCCCGCAAGCGGCTGCACAAAGCCCGATAATTCGGGATAAAACAAGTTGAGCAGCGGACGCGCGACCAGTTCCGTCACGCGTCCGCCGCCGCGCGCATGCAGATTCTTACCCGCGCGTAACGGGCGCTGGTAAAACCCCTTGACAAACATCAAGCGCGGTTCGCGAATGAGCGGACCCAGAATGCCATACACAAAACGCGGGTGAATGTTCACAATATCCGTGTCAATCCACGCGATCAAATCGCCTCGCAGCACATACAAGCTATTCCACAACGCCTCGCCTTTGCCGCGCACCGTGCCATAACGCGTCAGCACTTCCGGGTGCTTTACCACGCGCACGCCCAGGGACTCGGCAATCTCGACTGTGCGGTCGGTCGAATTGGAGTCAATCACCACCACCTCGTCGAGCAAGGGGTGGCGCTCTACAAACAGTTTGCGGAGGGTGCGAATAACCTTGCCGATGGTCGCCTGTTCATTCAGCGTCGGCAGTCCCAAACTGATGCTCAGCCCCTGTCGCTCTTTTAATTCGACCAGCTGTTTGATGTCTGAAAATTCGTGCGCGTGAAACGTATTTTCCGCAAACCACTTGTCCACCACAACCGAAATGGTATAGTCAACGGGCGGAGTGCTTGGCGCGGCGGGATTCGAGAGCGATTGTTCCCCTTTGGCTTTGACGATCAGCGCCGGAATTGCGATCTCGCTTACAACTCGCGCAGCCGTGCGCCCCATGGACGACGCGCCCGGATCGGGGCGTGCGGCGGCGCCCATGACCAACATCTGCGCGTATTTTGGCTGTGCTTTGTCAATAATCGCTTGCGCCGCGTCACCCTCGGGTTGGGTCCACTCGGTGATTTGCGGGAGCGAACGGAGATGCCGCAAAAAGCCGCGTATCGCAGGCGTTTTTTGCTGTTCCGGGCGCACGGCGTGAAGCAGTGAGATTTTTGCGTCGTTCGCCTGCGCAAAAGCCAATGCCATCTCCAACGCGAGCGCCGCGGAGGGACCGCCGCGAATCGGCAGTAAAATTTGCCGCAGTGTGCGCGCGGCGCTGCCTTTGACGAGGACGAGATCCGCAGGCACATTACGCATCCACTCGGCAGACGGCGCGCTCATCCAGTCCACCACGATCAGGTCCGGACTTTCGCCACGCACCGCGCGCGCCGTTTCACTCCAACGATCGTGCGTCACCCGCACCGCAATGCGCGCCGCGCTCTTGACAAACAGAGGTTTCAATTGCCGCCGCAGTTCCATTGCCGCGCGCGTCCCTGCGCTCAGTGACGCGGCTTCAGATACCACGACCAGCGCCAGCACCATCAGCGAATGTCTCCGCGTGTCGGCAATGGCGCGCGCAAATGGCAGCAGCCGCGCCAATTCTTCAAAGGTTGTCCCGGCGACCACCACGCGTCCCGGTGGATTCATAATGGCTCTCTCTTGGTTTGGTTGATCAGCGGCTCAATCTTTTCGACAAAAATCCGTTCCCAATTGTATTCCTTTATCACCCGTTGTTTCAGCCGAAACGGTCTGTCTTGTTCCAACACGGTTCGGATCAGCCGCGCGATCTCTGCGGGTGAATCCGTCAATGAAAAAAAGTGCGCATACGCTTGCGCCGACTCTCGGAATGGGGGAATGTCCGAGCAAAAAATGGGCAGGCGCGCCAATCCCGCTTCCAAAATAGGGATACCAAACCCCTCACGCGCGCTGGGGAAAAAGAGCGCGTCGGACAAGAGATACAAGTCGCGCCGTGTCACATCATCCACCGCCCCAAACTCGTCCAAAAACAGCACCCCTTGCTCGACCCCGCGCCGGGCGCGCAATGTATAGAGTTCCTCCAGATATGCCCGGTTGGCGGGATTGTGCGGACCCAGTGGACCCATCACCAACAGTTTTGGTTTCATCCCTTGCGCGGTCAGTTCCGCTGTCACCTCGATTGCCAGTTCGATATTCTTGCGTCGTGTCACCCGCGCGGGCAAGAGCAAGAGGGGGATGGATTCGAAAAACTCGAATCGGCTCGCCCATTCTTTACCGGTTTCGCTCAAATGCAAGAACGCGGCGGCATCCAGCCCCGGGGGCACGATGTCAATCTCGGTCCCGCGCGCGTTCAGCAGCTTTGCCAATTCTTGGCGCCGCGCGGCAGAAACCACAACATACCGGGTGTTGCGCCATTTTTCGCGCAGCAGGTCCCAGGGAAATCCGTCATGCACCTCATCTTGATATACCGGGTCGGTCCACGCAAAATCATGCGCCCAGGCGATGAGGTGCACCGCCGCGGAGGATTCCGTCAACTGCTTGAGCGCCGCCGTCAGCGCGAGATTTTTGTGCAGCGATGTAACGTTGTGGGCGATCAACACATCCACATCTGCCAGTGCGGATTCGAGCGCGCCGCGCAGCTCATGCGCGAGCGCATAAAACGCGTCCGGGACCTTGCCGCGCGCGAGCTCGCGTTGTATCTGCTCGACGCGTTCGTCGCGCGAATGAATTGTGGGAATCACCTGTACCGGAACCTGCGGGTCGAATGTTTCGCCGCGTCCCGTAATGAGTTTGAGGGGATATCCATGCGCTGCAAAAAGGCGCGCATGATCGCCGATGGTGGATTCTACGCCACCGATGGTCGGCGGCGTGCTATAGTGCAGGATTGCTATGCGCGGCTTGGACATGATTACTGGATTTTGCTGCGAGATGCGCGGATCGCCAAATCCACAAACACCGCGCTCGTCCAGCCAAAGATTCCGGCTGCCTTGGGCGGATTCATGCCTGTCAGGGGATTATAGTACTCGTAGATATCCGGGTGAAGCTGCACGACTTGCAGGGTGCGTTCCAACAACTCGCGCGCGAGCTCGGGATACCCGCATTTTTCCAGCCCTTCGATGAACAGATAGTTCACATTCACCCATGTTGGTCCGCGCCACATCTGGTCCGCGTCAAATTTCGGGTCGCTCGCCGAGACGGTTGGCAGGGGGTACTTGGTCCAAAATTCGGCAGGTGAGGTCAAATGCTCGATCAATCGCTTTTTGATCGATTCAGGCATCCGTCCTGTTAATAGGGGATACAAATTAAACAACGTAAAGGTGCGGATCGGTTTGTGGTCTTTGAGCGCCCAGAACAGCCCCGCTTCTTTATCCCAAAAGTGGTCAATGATTCGCTGTGTCAGGTCGTCCGCGCGCTTGCGCCACATCGGCGCATCCTGAATCTCACCAATAATCTCGGCAATGCGCGCGAGCGCGTCCATTTGCAATACCAGATACGTACTGATATCGGGCGATTCGACGGGCATTCCTTCATCCCACAACGGGCTGTCATCCGACCCCATGTAGGGATGATTGTATTGGACGATGCCGTCGCCGTCATCATCGTTCTTGTCAAACCACCATTGGTTCCAACGCACGATCGGCTCGTAGATTT
The DNA here is from genome assembly GCA_020851635.1 of Anaerolineae bacterium. Classification (GTDB taxonomy): domain Bacteria; phylum Chloroflexota; class Anaerolineae; order UBA4142; family SHND01; genus SHND01. Next base: position 115,339 of record JADZCJ010000002.1, on the reverse strand, counting down.
CCTGTAGAAAATCTATATCGCCAAACTGGTCAAACAACTTGAGCGCGGTCCACGCAATCAACGGCGGTTTGGTCACTTCCATATTGACCAGAGTCTGTGGCAAGGGAAACTCGAAAACCGCGCCCTCGTCGTGGATCGCATCGGGAATCATCCCATCGGCGCGTTGATGGTCGAGGACGATGCGAATATGGTCTTGCGCCAGTTTTTTGTTGACGTGACGATACGCCAGCGCATGAAAAAAAGAGTCCCACTGCCACACACCGACATAATAGGTCTTGGATGGCGCCATGCTCTCACGCGTGGTATAAAATCGCGGGCTAATCAATCCTGAACGCAGACACCACCACGCCCAATAGTATTGTGTCTCGTACTCGGGCGCGACTTTGGGCACAGCGTCGAACCAATCGCGCCATTTGCGCTCTGCGCGTTCGATGGTTTCGGACCAGGGGGGCATTGCGCGGTTGAAACCGAGACGCGGCGTAATGTTCAATGTGATGCCGCTGTCTTTCTTGGGTTCAACGCGCAACAACACCTGTTGCGCGCCATTTTCGAGCGCAGTAATCTGGTTCTCTACAATACGAGCGTCAGTGGTATAGGCGACGTTGCGATGTATGTCACGGTGCGCGGGGTCGCCCTTGAATTGACCCCCGCGACGGTCAGGTCTGCCGTGTGCGGCAGAAAGGGTGAACCGCACGCCGCACGGCGCGGGCGGCAGATGTAAATACAAGGTCTCTTCATCCACAAACACCCAGCAGAAATCGCCGAGAGAAGTATGCATCTCAAGGACATGCGGGTAGGTGTCCAGGTCAAAGCTCAGCGGGTTCCCTTTGCCGTCGAGCAATTCCAATTCGCGCACAATCGGCGGTCGTCTCCGGTAATGCCCAAACTCGTGCTGCCACGCCGCCCAGCGTTCCGCGAGTTTGATATAAAAGTGTGAATTTTCGCCAAACAGCATGATGCGCGAACCGCGCTCGCTGAACGGCACAGTCTTGAGATCAATCCGGTTATGCAACATTTCTGAATATGACGACAGTTCGCTCATGGGACAAATCTCCTCGCTTAAAATTGTTTCAATTGCATTCATGGGTGTGGCGTTCCATCGTGCTTAAAGGCATCCTATAAAAAAACGACACACGCGGTCTTCCGGTACGCCCGCGCATTATTGTATCTGATTCTCGAGTTAAAGTCTTTTGTCTTGAATTTGCTATCACGGCAAGAGCTTGACTACAAAGCGTTCCATGTTATAATCTGGTCTAGACCTCTAGGGCAGAACAAGATGCGTCTCGATAAATCTCTTCCGATTCCGCTCTATTACCAGCTCGCCGAGAACCTGCGCGAAGAAATTGAATCCGGGGCGCTCAAACCGGGCGCGCAGCTGCCTTCCGAACGCGAATTGGGTGAAGAGCTGGGCATCAGCCGTATGACCGTCCGCCAGGCGATCACATATCTCGCCCAAAAAGGTACGCTGGTCATCAAGCCCGGTGTTGGCACCTTTGTCGCTGAGCCCAAGTTCACGTACGATGCGCTGCACCTTCTCGGCTTTACGGAAGAAATGATGGTGCAGGGCAGGGTGGTGTCATCTCGCGTCCTCGAACAGGCGGTTGTGTCGCCCCCGAATGGGGTGGCTGCCAAACTGGGTTTGGATGGCAACGCCCGAACCATCAAAATCGTGCGGCTGCGGCTCGAACAAGACACGCCCCTGTTGCTGGAGACGATCCATATTCCCGCGACTTTTGCCCCCCGCCTCGAAAAGCAAGACCTCGCGCGCAATTCTTTGTATGCGCTTTTGGAAAGTAAATATGACATTGTATTAAAGCGTGCGTGTCAGACGTTTGAGGCAACAACAGCAAATGAATATGAAGCGCATCTCTTTGACATCGCCTTGCACGCGCCAATGCTGTTGTCCGAAGGGGTGACGTTTAGCGAGAGCGATGTGCCAGTCGAACACTTCAAGGCAGTCTATCGCGGTGACCGCTTCAAATTCGAGCTGGCAAGTCAACGCAACGCGTGGGTGAACGACCTTGCCATTGCGCCGCGCATCAGTCTCGTTCTGGAAAATGAGCGTTAACCCGGTTATTGACGAACCATTGGTTTCTTTTCCGGGACCGGCATACATTCCGTATGCGGGTGTAATCAAGCATCTTTGGGGCGATGCAGCGAGTGGTCTGGTCTCGGATTGGACCTATCTTTCCTCGGAATATCTCACTCAACTCTTGTTTGGAATGTCCCCTCACGGCACGTTTCGTCATTCGGACGAGTTCAAAACGATTTTCGCGGCGGACGAATTGTATTTTGTCGTTAGCGGTGAGTTGGTTTTGTCGAATCCCGCGACGGGTGAATCGGTTCGCGCGGGACGGGGCCAAGCTGTATTTTTCCAGCGCGACACCTGGCATCATGGCTTTAACATTTCAGATGAGCCACTGCGGGTCGTCGAGTATTTTGCCCCGCCCCCGGCAAAGGGCACGGGCGCGGCGTACGCGCGCAAGCAGCTGAATCTGGATCGGGTGCGCTACGCTCAGGACGAGCTGCTCGGTCACTGGAACCCACTGGAACGCGACAGGCGCGCTCCTACACTCAAGTTGGTGCGCGAACGCGATGCGATTCTGCGATTGGATGGCAACGGTATGTGCGGCGTCACACTGATTCTCGTCAGTACCGCGCAGTTGACTGTTGGAATTTTGGAGCTGCTGCCCGGACAGCAGACCGAGCCGCACGCGCACGGCGGAGACGAAGGAATCTTTGCTTTGGAGGGACAATCATTCGTGCGAATTTTGGGTCTTGATTCTCCGGCAATGTTTGAGCTCAAACCGAGCGATGGCTCTTTTATTCCCCTGGGCGTTCAGCATCAGTACGTCAATTGGTCGGACAAACCGGCGCGTCTCTTGTTTGGCATTGCTCCGCATTATTTTCCTCGTAGATAGATTCAGGTCCTTGATTTCGATCCACGATTCACAAGGAGGTGTGTGTGCGAAAGAGCTCGCGTAGGTGCGACTCGAAATTGACGGTTTTTCATCACGCCCGGTGTATCGCACAACGGCCGCCGCGTTCATCAAACTGTCTGCAAGTAATAATGAGGAGGAGCAAATGAATTCACGACGCAAACTGAAGCTGGGTCTGATTGTCTTGATGATGTTGGGAGTGCTCGCCGTCACCGCGTGCGCGCCCGTGGCCGCACCACCCGCAGCGCCTGCGGCGACCAGCGCCCCGGCCGCAACCAGTGCGCCCGCGGCGACAACTGCGCCCGCAGCAACGGAAGCGCCCGCGGCGACGACGGCTCCTGCCGCCACCGAGCTGAATGTATGGTGGGTCACGTCCAGCCCCGAGTACTCGGATGTGTTGCGAAAAATCTTTGATCAATACGAAGCCGCAACCGGCAACAAGATCAACAGCACGTTCTACTCGTATAATGACATGGTCGCCGCCGGCGCGCCCGCCCTGGAATCGGGCAATCCCCCCGACGTCATGTTCACCGACCCATCCCCACCTGTCATACCGAACTATATCAAAGCGGGTCAATTGGTGGACCTGAGCGCCGTCGCGGCAGAAAAGGGCTGGGCAGAGCGTCTCGCTCCGGGGATGCTCGATTTTTACAAGCCCATTCATGACAACAAGACCTACGGTGCGCCCATCAGCCCCGCCGTGCGCGGGTTCTTTTACAACAAAAAGATCATGGACGAAATCGGCGGCACAGTGCCGACCACGATGGATGAATTGATCGCGCTCGCTGAAAAAGCCAAAGCCGCGGGCAAAATTCCCTTTGGTCTCGGCAACAATACCTCATGGTCATCCGAGTATTATTGGTTGAATCCCACCTATCTCCGCTGGGCAAATGACGATTGGCAAACCATCATTGCCAACAACATGACTTGCAAGGCGGGCGTGTCGTGGGATGGCGAAGCGGTCAAGGAATCGCTGACCCAGTTGGTCGAGTGGGAAAAAGCCGGCTATTTCAATCCCGGCTATCAGGGCATTGGCGAAACCGATGTGCATTTGGAATTCAGCAAGGGAAACATGCTGATGTATTTCTACAATGCCGCCTCGCAGAACGTTGCACTCAAGGCAGATAATCCGGATTTTGAAATCGGCTTTTTCAACTTTCCGGCGATCTACCCCGACAAACCGCTTTTGAGCATGTCGGACCCGGGCAACTTGATGGTGATTCCGGCGGGTTCAAAAAACCAGGAAGCGGCTACCGGATTCATTGACTGGATGCTCTCGTCCGAAGTAGGTCAAACCCTGGCAGCCGCAGGCATCATCCCTGCGCACAAGGCGGACTATTCCAAGGTGGAATTGCCCGTGCCGTGGATGCAGGATGAGCTGGACGAACTGGCAAAGCAAACCGCTGTCAGTTGGCAAAACTGGCTCGTCCCCGGACTTGGGGACGTGACCGGTCCCGAAGTCCAGCGGCTGCTCGCCGGCGAAATCACCGTAGACGAAGCAGCGGCAGCTTTTGAAGCGGCGTACAAAGAGGGCTGCAAACTCAACTGACGACATTTCTTCTTTTCTTCCCAATTGCAGGGCGTGGCTGTATGGTGGCGATGCAGTCACGCCCTCAATGCTAGAGGCCAAAATTGGCTCGTCCCCGGTTTTGGGGATGTGACGGGACTCAAAGTGCAAAAATTACTGGCTGGCGAGACCACGACCGATGCAGTTCTCAAGGTATTCAAGGAAAAATACGCGGAGGGCTGTAAAACCAAGAATTGATGGCTGCACCCGCTACCAAGCCCCAAACCGGACCGCGAACCAAGATTGCAGTTACGCGCCCCAAACTAACGGCGCTCGCCCGCGCGCGGCAGGAGCGGTCCGCGACCTGGTTCTTTGTGGGCATTCCACTCGCCATCTATATTGTTTTTGTTGTCCTTCCCGTCATTTACTTGATTTCACTGTCGCTGGTAGAGTGGGATGGTCTCGGTCCCATGACCTTTGTGGGCATTAACAATTACTTGAGGGTGTTTCGAGATTCGCGGTTTTGGATTTCAATCCAGAACAATCTCCTTTGGTCGCTGGCGACCGTGGTGGGGACGACCAGTTTGGGGTTGCTGCTCGCGCTGCTGCTCGCGCGCACGCGGGCGTGGGGGCGGGGCTTTTTTCAAATCGTCTATTTTCTGCCGCAGATGATTTCCTCGGTGGTCGTGGCGATCATGTGGCGCTGGATCTATTATCCGACCGACGGACCGTTGAATGTGGCGTTGACAACGCTGGGGCTTGGGTTTTTGCAGCGCACCTGGCTGGGCGAATCACAGACCGTGCTGCCCGCGCTGTTTATTGCCTATACGTGGGTCGCTTATGGGTTTGCCATGTTGACCTTTTTGACGGCGATTGATGCGGTAGACCCGAACTTGCTTGATGCGGCCAAGATGGATGGAGCGGGGTGGCTTCAAGAGACGTGGCACGTCTTGCTGCCCGCCATTCGCCCCGCGCTCATTACCGTGTTTATCATTATGGGCATTTGGTCGTTTCAGATTTTCAATCTGGTTTGGCTGACGACCCGCGGAGGTCCGGGATATTCGTCCTCTGTACTGGCACTGCAAATTTATCGAGCCACATTTGTGGAAAAGAATATTGGCGTCGGGGCGGCGTTGGCGACCATTCTGTCGTTGATTATTTTGCTGCTCGCGTTTTTCACGCTCCGCCGCTCAGACGAGGAACCTGCCTGATGACCTCATCCGCTGTTCCGCGCACGCATACCCCGCGCCGCACGCGCAGTTGGGTCATTGCCGCTTTCATGACATCAATTCTGCTCGGGATTGCGCTCATTGTGTTTTATCCGATCATGCTGCTCTTGTTCACGGGTTTGAAATCGCCCGCCGAACTGGTGCGCAATACCTTTGGCATTCCGCAATCGCTCTATCTCAACAACCTGATTGACGTGTGGCAAAGCGAAGGTCTCGACCGTTATCTCGTCAACAGCATCATTGTAACCGGTGGGGTAGTGGTGGGGACGGTTGTCCTTTCCGCCCTCGGAGGTTTCGGGTTCGGACGACTGCACTTTTCACAGAAAAAATTGTGGCTCACGCTGCTGCTGCTGGGGCTGGTGATTCCGTTCGAGACTCTGATCATTCCGATTTTTTACATGATGCGCGGGATGCGACTCTTGAGCACATACTGGGCGCTGATCATTCCGCAGGTCGCGCTGGCGCTGCCGTTTGGCATCCTGTTGGTGCGCAGCTTTACGGTGGGTTTGCCGCAGGAATTGTTTGACGCGGCAGAACTGGACGGCTGCAACGCATGGAAGCGGTTCCGCTATATCGCGCTCCCGCTGATGCGCCCCGCGCTCGTCGCGGTCGCGATTTTTCAGGCGATTTGGAGTTGGAACCAATATCTCTTGCCGCTGGTGGTCATTCAGGACCCTGACATGCGTACCCTGCCGCTTATGCTCGGCTTTTTTATTGGACGCTACACCACTGATTTCGGGCGTCTGTGCGCGGCGGCTCTGCTCTTGTTTCTGCCCACCCTGATTTTCTATGTCGCCTTTCACCGCCAGATTCTGAATGCGCGCTTGACTGGGGCTTTGAATTATTGAATGAAGATTGTTTCCATCGAACAATTCCGGCCACGCAAACGGTGCCAACTCGTCAAAATCACAACCGATGAGGGCATCGTCGGCTGGGGCGAGACGACGCTCGAAGGCAAACTCGACAGCAGTTGGGCGGCCGTAAAGGAAATTGCGGCGTATCTGGTCGGGTTGGACCCCTTGCGTATCGAGCATCATTGGCAGCACATTTATCGCGGCGCGTTTTACCGCGGCGGGCCGGTTTTGCTCACAGCGCTTTCGGGCATCGAGCAGGCGTTATGGGACATTACAGGCAAGTATTTTAGCGCGCCGGTCTATCGGCTTCTCGGCGGCGCGACGCGCGACCGTATCAAGGTGTATGCGTGGTGGAGCATCTATGAGGATGAGGACGCGGCGCGCCGCGAATTGGAAGTGTTTCTCGGGCAGGGCTATCGTGCGTTCAAAGCCGAACCGGACGGCAAGTGGCACGCGTATGAAACGCCCAAACGCATTGACGAATTTGTGCGCAAGGCATATCTAATGCGGGAGTGGTGCGGGAACGACGTTGACCTGTCCTTTGATTTTCACGGCAAGATGACGCCCGCGCTGGCAGTTACTTTATGCAACGAAATCGCGGCAATGAGTCCGCAGTTTGTCGAAGAGCCCGTGCCGCAGGAAAACATCGAGGCGCTGTTGGAGGTGACGCGCAAGGTGCAGGTGCCGATCGCGACGGGAGAACGGTTGTTTACGCGGTGGGGTTTTCGCGAGGTGATTGAAAAACAAGCCGCCGCGTTTCTGCAGCCCGACCTCTCGCACGCCGGTGGGATTCTCGAAACCAAAAAAATCGCAGCCAATGCCGAGACATACTATATGCATATTGCCCCACACTGCGCGATCGGTCCTGTCGCCTTTGCCGCCTGTTTACAGTTGGACGCCTGCATTCCAAATTTTCTGATCCAAGAGCGCGGTGACCTGTGTCTGGGCGATGGGCTGCTCAAGCGCGATTGGATTGTCAAGGACGGCTACCTTGAACTCTCTGACGCGCCCGGGTTGGGCATTGAGATAGATGAAGAAGCAGTCAAAAAGACCTATGAAGGTGATTTTGAGATTGACACATGGTTCTATAACGAGGACAACAGCGTCGCCGATTGGTGACGCCATTACGCACGTCCATGAAAATAACCGCCGTAAAATCTATCCTGACGTGTCCCCAGCGCAATTATATTTTCGTCAAAATTGAAACCGACCAAGGTGTGTATGGCTGGGGTGAAGCATCGCTGAATTGGTCCGAGTTTGAGGTCATGACGCGCCTGGAACAAATCTCGCCCTTGCTCATCGGACAAGACCCGACACGGATTCAGGACCTCTGGCACTATTTGTATGCCCGCACCTATTGGATGGGCGGCTCGATCAGCATGGCGGCGATTGCGGGTGTGGATATGGCGCTGTGGGATATTCTCGGCAAACGCGCTGGTCTGCCTGTTTATCAACTCCTGGGTGGCAAATCGCGCGAGGGGGTGGTCGTATACAATCACGCCATCGGAAGCACATTCGAGGAAACTGCAGAACAGGTCGCGGCTTTTGTGGACCGGGGCTACAAGGTTGTGCGTGTCCAGGTGGGCGAGTATGGTGGGGTGGGGAACCGCCCGCAATCGTACGCGGGTGAGCGCGCGGGCGGCAGCGCCTATCTCGAACCGACCGAATATTTTCACGCGGGCGCATATATCGAAAATGTGCCGAAATTGTTTCAATACTTGCGTGACCAATTTGGAATGGAACTCGAGTTGTTTCACGATGTTCACGGCAAACTCACGCCCATCCAAGCCGCACGCCTCGCCAAAAATCTGGAGCCGTATCGCTTGATGTTTTTGGAAGACCCGCTGCGCCCCGAGCATCGCGAATCATTCCGCCTCCTGCGTCAACATACCACCACACCGCTTGGTATGGGTGAAATCATGCAAAGCAAATTTGACCTGCTCCCTCTCTTTCAGGAGCAGCTGATTGATTACTATCGCTTACCTCCGGTTCACAGCGGCGGTATCAGCGAAGCCATGAAAATTGCCGCGCTCGCCGAACCGTATGACATCCGCAGCGCTTTTCATGGACCCGACGACATTGGTCCGGTTGCGCAAGCAGCGGCGGTCCATGTCAGCCGCGCAATTCACAATTTCGGTGTGCTGGAATGGGCGGACTATAACACGGCAACCCACGAGGTCGTCAGCGGCATTTCCACCCCGCGTGATGGTTTGGCATATCCGCAGGAACTGCCCGGACTGGGCATTGATGTGAACGAAGGATTGGCGGCGCAGTTTCCGTACACGCGCGTTCCGACGCCAATGGTGCGCCGAATTGACGGCACGATGCACGTCTATTAAACCCTGGCAGGTTTCTGAAACAATGAGTTACTCTCCTTCTCCGCGTGCGCAGTATGACGGTCCGACGCTCTTGCGTTACGAGAATGTGGCACGCCACATGTGGGGCGACGAAACGGCGGGCAATGTTGCCGACTGGATCTATGTTTCCAATACCAAGATTCACCAGATTGTATTTGGTCTGCCTGTGGGTGGATTTTTTCGTCATTCCGACAGCTACAAGACTATTTTTGCTGCCGACGAGCTCTATTTTGTGTTGAACAGCGTTCTGGTGCTTGCCAACCCCGAAACGGGTGAGGTGCAGCGCGCAAGACCGGGTGAAGCCATCTTTTTCCGCCGCGATACCTGGCATCACGGCTTTAACTATGGCGCACAGCCCCTGCGTGTGCTCGAATTTTTTGCGCCCCCGCCGCTCAAGGGCACGTCGGGCGCGTATGCGCGCACCAAGACCAACCTCACCGAGCTCAAATACGCGCAGGACGAATTGATCGGCAACTTTAATCCGCTAGAGCTCGCGCGACGCAGCGAGACACCCAACCAACTCTACCGACCCACCCTGAAATTGCTGCGCGAGGACGATGTTCTCTGGCGGCTGGAAGGCAAGGAATCGCAGGTCCTGGTCGGCATCCTGTTCAGTACCGAGCATCTTACTGTCGGGCGTATTGATTTATTGCCCGGGCAAAACAGTGAGCCGCAGTGTCATGGCGGTGATGAAAGTTTGTATGTGACTGAGGGGTCTCTGCATGTGCGATTGCCCGGCTTTGACGGACCCGGCTGGTTTGAGTTGAATCCGGGCGACGGGTTCTATATCCCCGAGGGTGTGGCGCACCAGTATTACAACATTTCGGACAAACCCGCGCGCCTGGTTTTTGGTGTCGCACCCAACTATCTTGCTGCCGGTGTATGAGCACGGATACAAGCTTGGCGGCATCACTCTGGTTGGGACTGGATATCGGCGGCACCAAGATCGCGGGCGGCATCGTCGAGTTTCCGGCTGCAACGCTGCTCGCTTTCGATAGGGTCCCAACCCTGCCTGCGCGTTCGGCGCAAGAAATTCTGAACGATTGTCTTGCGCTTGCGTCGAAACTGATTCGCAAAGCAGCTGCGCCCGTGCGTGGCATCGGTGTCGGGCTGCCTGAACTCGTGGATCTGTCGGGGAACATTACAAGCTGCGAGACACTGCCGTGGCAGGGTTTTGATTTGCGCCGCGCGTTCTTGCATCTGGCGCCGACGATTATCGAAGCGGATGTGCGCGCCGCTGCCTTTGCCGAAGCCCATTTCGGGGCGGGACGCCCCTTTGGCACGTTTGGATATTTGACAGTTGGAACGGGCATCAGTGCATGTCTTGTCCAAAATGGCATTCCGTATGCAGGCGCACGCGGCAATGCGCTCTCCCTTGGCAGCAGCGTGCTTGCCGAAAACTCGGACGGCGATTTTGTGCTGGAAGCTTACGCGTCGGGTTCTGCTCTGGTGACTCGCTACAACGCGATTTCGAAAACGCATCTGGATGCGGGGCAGGCGGTCCTTGCGGCGCTCCAGGCAGGAGATGTTATTGCGCGACAGGTTGTCGAGTCCGCAGCCGATGCGATGGGGCTGGGCATCGCGCTCTATGTGAATGTGCTCGACCCCTCTGCCATGATTGTGGGTGGGGGATTGGGCAGCGCAAATGGGGTGTATTGGGAACGCGCGGTCGCTTCCGCACGTGCGCGCATCTACGCGGAGAACGCGCGCGATTTGCCAATTCTGCACGCTGCTCTCGGCGCAAACGCCGGGATCATTGGTGCGGCGGCGTTGGCGCGCAAGACAATTGGGGATGAATGAAAATAAAACTGGCTATCCTTGGCGTGGGTGATGTTGCTCAGCGCGATTACCTTCCCGAGTTCGATCGCCTTCGAGACAAGATCGAACTGGTGGCTGTGTGCGGCAAAACCGAAACCCGCGCCCGCGCTATCGGCGAACAATACCATGTGCAGTGGTTCACCGATCTCGGGCAGCTCTTCGCCAGAGTTGAATTTGACGCGCTCGTCAATCTCTCGCCGATCCAACTCCATCGCGAGACAACTCTGGCTGCGTTAAAGGCGGGCAAGCATGTGTATTCCGAAAAACCGCTTGCTTTGAATGTGGCGGATGCGCAGATGCTGGCGAGCCAAGCCCACGCACGGAACTTGAAATTGGTGTGCGCGCCCTGTGTAATGTTGTTTCCGCAGGTGAAACAGGCGCAGTCTCTGTTAAAACAAAACGCGTTCGGCGAAATCTATTCGGCGCGGGGCTATGGTCATGGCGGCGTGCCACCGTGGATCGGCTACACATCTGACCCTTCGCCTTTTTTTGCGCGGGGCGGCGGGCCCGGACTTGACATGGGTGTTTATCCGCTGCACGCACTCACAGGATTGTTGGGTCCCGCAAAACGCGTCACCGCTTTTACGTCGCGCTCTCGCGCAAGTTTTCTGGTCACGGATGGTCCTGCCGAGGGAAAGACAGTGCCGATAGAGGTGGACGACAATTGGCATATGCTGCTGGATTTTGGCGGCGCGCGGCTGGCGTCGGTTCAAGCGAATAATATAGTGCAGGATTCGCGTGCACCGCAGCTCGAGGTATTTGGGCTGGAGGGGACTGTTGCACTGAATTTGCTGGACGTCGACGCACCGGTGGAGGCCCTGCGCGCGGGCGCGTGGGAAACAATCAAACTGCCGCGCACGGGGCGAGAAGCGGGTCCTGACCATTTGCTGGGCATCGAGCATTTGGTGGATTGCATCCAATACAATACCGCGCCGCTTTTGAGCGCGGCGCATGCCGTTCATGTCCTCGACATTTTGGAACAGGCGGAACAAGCGGCGCGAGACGGCTGCGCGCGAACGGTTTCGAGCACGTTTTGACAAGGAGAAAAGGTGAGCATTTTGCGCGCGGGTCTGGTTGGCTGCGGCAGCGTATCTCAGCGCGGGATTTTGCCGCATTTGAGTTTGGAGGATGCGCGTGAGAAAATTCAACTGACTGCGGTTGTGGACGCCGTTCCCGAGCGCGCTGTATTGACCGCACAGCGTTTCGGCGTTCCCGCGTCCTATACGCGTATCGAGGACATGCTGGACGCAGACGGCGTGGATGTGGTTATTGTGGCAACCCCCATCCCGTATCATTTCCAAAACGCGCTGGCGGCAGTACACGCAGGCAAGCATGTTTATGTGCAAAAGACCATGACCGCCACTTTGGAGCAGGCGAACGAACTCATGGCTGCCCGCGACCGCAAAAACGTAAAACTCGCCGCCGCACCCGGTTTCACTTTGTTCCCTCTGGTGCAAGAGCTGTGCAATCTGGTCACGCAGGATGTATTGGGCGCGGTGTATCTTGGCTACACTTGTACGATTGGGTTCGCGCACGAACAGGAATCAATCCGGAGTGGGCAGGGTCCGCTTGCGGACATTGACCCATCTTGGTATTATCGCCCGGGTGCAGGACCTCTCCCCGATGTCACTGTGTATGCGCTGCAATTGGCGACCACGGTCCTCGGACCTGTTTCACGCGTGACTGCACTGGGCAACAAGCGAGTGCCGCTCCGTGAATGGAAAAACAATTCTATTGCTATCCAAGTCAATGACAACAATATGGTCATGATGGAGTTTACGTCCGGCGCGCTTGCGATGGCGGTGGGCGCGGATTGCCAGGGCAGCGCGCAACTACCGTGGGGTGGGCTGGGGGTCTATGGCAGAAAGGGCTCACTCGAAGTGACGCAGGTAGACTGGGCAAGTGGGTACCCGCTTGCGTTTCAAATCAATGGGGGTTTGTGGAACGGCAAGGATGTCCCCTTTGAAGAGACGCACACATTTGCGCGTGCCCTAACCGATCAACCGTATATTCAAGGCGAGCATCTCAAACTTGATGAGCCGCATGTCTATGCTGACATTATGGAACTGGTGGACGCGATCACTCAAGATCGCGCACCGCGAAATTCCGGCGAACAGGCGCGGCATGTGGTAGAGATTGTTGAAAAGGCGCGGCTTGCCCAGGAAACCGGACAAACACAGTCGTTGACCACGGATTTTTGACCTATGGCGCAAATCGCTCTCTCGAAACGCTTTCTGCAAGATTATGGCGCGCAAATCCAAGCCATTGCGCCCGACCGGATCGAGCTAATGGTCCTGGATGACCCCGCGCTGAGTGGCGCGTGGCAAGACTCGGAAATCCTGATCAGCAGCGAGTTTGCAGGCGGCGTCACAACGGCGCAAGTCGTCGCCCGGATGTCTCACCTGCGATGGCTGCACACGATTTTTGCGGGTATGGACAATATCCCGTGGGATGCAGTTGGCGCGCGCAGCATCATTGTCACCAACAGCGCGGGGGTCTATGCGCCCATGATGGCCGAGTATGTGATCGGCATGCTCGTCATGCTCTATCGCAATCTGCATCTTTATTATATGGCGCAACAAGCGCATCGGGACGACAGGATTCGAGTGCCCGAATTGCCTCCGCAAGAGCTCTATGGCAAGCGTATGGGCATAATTGGTTACGGAGCAATTGGCATGCGGCTCACTCACTCGGCGAACGCGCTGGGGATGCGTGTCTGGGCGATGCGCCGGACTCCGGTGATTGACGCAAACGAGCCCGTCGAGCGCATGTTGGACACGGATGAACTGGATGAAATGCTGCGGGAATGCGACGTGATTGCCATTGCCGCGTCGCTCAATTCCAGCACGCGCGGTCTCTTGGGCGCAAACGAATTTCAAAAAATGAAACGTGGCGCCGTTCTGATTAATGTTGCGCGCGGAGCGATTCTTGACGAAGCCGCGCTGGTCCGCGCACTCGAGCAGGGTTGGATCCGGGGCGCCGCACTCGATGTCACCACGATCGAACCGTTACCCGCCGACAGCCCCCTCTGGAATGCGCCGAACGTGATTCTCACCCCCCACATTTCGGGCGAAATGCCGATTGGCCGCCAACGCGCCATTGACCTATTCTGCAAGAACCTGCGGCTTTACCTGAACGATCAGACCTCTTTTCTCGGCAACCGCGCTATTCCTTCGGCGCATACGTAATTTTGTCCTCTGCCTCTGCCGGCGGCGCACCGCCCATCACAACGCGCACCCGATGTGTCTTGCCATCGTCCACGCGCGGCACGAGGTGGGTATCCAGTCCTTTGCCATCCAGCTCGGTCCGTTCCACGCCGGTCTCGACGCTGTGTGGGTTCTCGACCGTAATCTCGTAACGCGTTGCGCCGACTCGGTAGACGATTTCGTAATTGGTCCACGTTGACGGGATACAGGGCGCAAGCGTGAAATGCTCGCCGCGCAACTGCAGACCGAGCAGGGATTCGACCGCGATGCGGTACATCCACCCCGCCGAGCCGGTGTACCACGTCCATCCGCCGCGTCCGCGATGTTGGGGATGCGCATACACATCAGCGGCAATCACATACGGCTCGACCTTGTACTGTTCCATCTCTTGTGGTGTGCGCCCATGAGTAATTGGATCGAGCATCTCGAACAATTCATGTGCCCGTGTCCCATTCCCTTGCAGCGCTTGCGCCAGCACAACCCACAGCGCGCCGTGTGTGTATTGCCCTCCATTCTCACGAATCCCTGACACATAACCCTGGATATAACCGGGATTGGGATGCGAATTGACAAAAGGGGGCGTGAGCAGACGAATGATGCGGTCCTGCGTATCAACCAGCTGTTCGTCCACCGCGCGGAGCGCCTGTTCCTGACGGTCGCGCGGCGCCGCGCCCGAGATGGTTGCCCATGCCTGCGCAATCGCATCAATTCGCGCTTCTGCGTTTTGACTCGAACCGAGTGGCGTGCCGTCGTCAAAATATGCGCGGCGATACCACGCTCCATCCCAGCCGTGTTCCTGCAGCGCGTTTTCGAGCGCGCGGGCATGATCGCGGAATTTGGCTGCATGTTCCGTGTCTCGTCGTTCTGCGCACAGTTCGGCAAAGCGGATGAGATTCTCGTACAGGAACCAGCCGAGCCACACACTCTCGCCGTGCCCGTGTACGCCGACGCGGTTCATCCCGTCATTCCAATCACCCGTGCCCATCAGCGGAAGCCCATGCACGCCAAAGCGCAGACCATGTTCAAGGGCGCGCACACAGTGTTCGTACAGCGACGCGGTCTCGGTTGACACGCCGGGCTTGCCGTAAATCTCTTCCTGGTCGGGCGCGAGCAGTGGCATTACGATGAATGGGACCTGAGTTTGCAGAATTTCCGTGTCTCCCGTCGCAGCGATATAGTGTGCGGTCGCATAAGGGAGCCATATAAAGTCATCCGAGATGCGGGTCCTGACACCCTTGTCGGATGGTGGATGCCACCAATGCTGCACATCCCCCTCGGCGAATTGATGCGCCGCCGCGTTCAATATCTGTGCGCGCGCCAGTTGCGACGCGCCAAAAACCAGCGCGAGCACATCCTGCAATTGATCGCGAAATCCGAACGCGCCGCCCGCCTGATAAAAAGCCGCGCGCCCCCACAGGCGGCATGATAATGTCTGATACAACAGCCACCGATTCACCATGCGGTCCATCGCGGGATCGGGCGTCTTGATTTCAATTGTTCCCAACAGTTCGTCCCATCTGGCTTTTACCTCGTCAAACGCGTGGGCGATGGCTGCCGGGTCACGATATTTCTGGATCAACGCGCGAGCATGTGTGCGATGCTCGCCCTGTCCCAGCAGGAAAACTATTTGTCTTTCCTCGTTCGGCTTGAGCTCGATTTCGACTTGGAGCGCCGCGCACGGGTCAAGATTGGCTCCGGTTCGCTCTGTCAAGCGTTTGGCATTGGTGGCAAGTGCGGCGGGCAGCGCATAGGTGCCGTTACGCCCCAAAAATTCGGCTCGGCTTGCGGTCATGCCCGCGAGCGGCAGGTCTGCGGTCGCAAACGCAACCCGCGTTGTATAGTCCTCGCTATAGACGTTGCGCGCCATCACTGCGCCCGTTGTCGCGTCCTGTTCGGTGACAATATAGTGTTGTGTCTGTTCGCGCTGTGCCCCGAGCACCCATTCGGCGTAATAGGTCGCGCGCAGACGGCATGTTCTGTCTGAACGATTCCGTAGAGAAAGCTGCATGATCTTTACGGGATCGTCAGCAGGCACAAACACGCATAGCGATTGTTCCAGGTTGTTGCTGGCATGTTCAAACACGCTGTACCCGGCGCCGTGGCGCGTGACATATGTTTCCTCTCGACGAATGGGCTGCGGCGTGGCGGACCAAACCTCTTCTGTGTCCCGGTCCTGCAAATAGATTATTTCCGCAGGCGGGTCGCATACGGGGTCGTTGGACCATTGCGTCAGTTTGTTTTGTTGGCTGTTGACCGCCCACGTCATGCCGAAACCCGATTCGGTGACAAGACAGCCGAAACCGGGATTTGCAATTACGTTTGACCACGGAAGGGGCGTAACCTTGCCATCGGCGAGTCTGACGAGATACTCTTTATCATCTGACGAGAATTCACCTACGCCATTTTTGAACGAGTCGGTCCCCTCCGACGCGGGCGGCTCGGGGATAGGTGTAGGCGTCCGCCGCCGCGCGCGGGCGCCGACCGCGGGGACATGGCGCGCCGAGAGATTGAGCTGGTCGGCGAGGTCACCCACTTCTGACCGTAATATCACGCGCGCGACGGTTTCCAACAGCAAATAGTTCTCGGGTGCAATCAAATCGCGCCGCCGCACAAAAATGCCGCCGGGTTTGTCGAGCCACGGATGCGAAAGCGATGTTTCGATCAGCGTCATGATGCTGTGATTCGTTTCCGCCTCGTAATACGTGGCGCTTTCATCCAAAAGCACCACATCTACGCGGAAATTTCTCAATCGCCAGTATTCGTGTGCCAACAAAACCTGTCGCACCAGGTCCAATCCATCACCGCGCGTCACCCGCACCAGGACGATCGGATAATCCCCCGAAATGCCGGATGCCCACAATCCCTCTTGACCCAGCGTATTGCGCGCGATCGTTTCCGAAGCGGCGCGCAGCTGCGGGTCGGGAAAGAGCACGCGCGAGGCAAATCGCTGAAAGACCGTTGCATCGGCGGGGGTGATACCCAGATGATCCAGATTCATGCGTCCCGCTTCCTGTGAAAGGTTTTCTGCTTTGGCAAGATCGCGACCATCCAGATAGTCGTCGCAGATTGCCAGAGCTGCCTCACGCGAGTCTGCCGTCCCTGTAATGAACGCAAGCGTCACGGTCGAATTGGGTGCGAGGCGCACGCGCGTCCTCAAGCTCATGATGGGATCGAGCGTTGCCCCTATGGTGTTGGTCAGAGGTCCGTGCATCGCCGCGGGGTCCGCCAGGGTGCGACCACGCCCGATAAATGCCGCGCGATCGGTCTCGTGTTCGCGTACGCTGATGTTTTGCGAATCGCTGCACAAGAAATGCACGGCCCAGCGCTCGGGTTGGTCCGCATCGCGCGGGCGACGTTTGAACAGCAGGGCGTTCTGCGCTGGCACAAATTCGCTTTCTACAAACAATTTGCTAAAAGCGGGATGCGCGGCGTCACTACGCGGGTTGTCCAGAACGATTTCGGCATACGTCGTCAGTTCCAGCGTGCGCCCATGTGCGCTCGGATTGTCCAGCGTAATCCGCCGAATTTCGGCATTGTTGTCTGCCGCGACAGTGATTTCGGTAACGGTTTCGATGCCCGTATCACGCCGCAAATAGCGGACTTTGTTGCCCGAAAAGACGACGTGATATTGTTCCGACGCGGCGCAGGTCGGCTGAAAAGTGTTGGACCACACGCGGCTGCTCTCGACATCCTGAATAAAACAAAACGAGCCCAGCGCGTCGAACGTCGCATCCTCGCGCCAACGCGTGACTTGATTGTCACCCCACGCGCTATACCCGCCGCCCGCATTTGTGAGCATCACGCTGAATTTCCCATTTGAAAGAATGTGCGCCCGCGGCGTAAACGTGTGCGGAGTCGAAAATTCCCGGATGGAGGGTCCGCGCGTCTCTTCGGGTATGCGTAATAGCGGCTTGGCTTGCTTGCTGGCTTGCAAAAACGGCGTGTGGCGCGGCACTCGTTCCTGCAGCAGCAACTCTGCTGCGGCATTGGCGGGTTCGGCGTGAAAGCGGCGCGGCATCGCATTGTTGTAAAAATAATTGTCGAGCGCCATCAGACTCATGCCTTGGTGATGTGCCATATATGATTCGACAATTGCAGCGCGTTTTCCCTGCGGCAAATGTTCGGGGGTCAAGTCCAGCGCTTCAAAATAGCCATAGACGCCGACGCCGCCCATCGCTCGAATCGTTTTCAAATTATTGACCGCCGCATGAGGCGCATGAGGGAGGGCGAGAAACGTCGCGTACGGCGCGATGACCCGCGTGGGTCCAACCTCATGTCTGAGACTCAGCTCGGGCACGCCAAAGGCGCGGTATTGATAATTAAAGTGATAATCAAAGGAATAGAATCCGGACTCGGAAATGCCCCACGGCATATTTTGCCGTGACGCGTATGCGATTTGTTCCTGAATGACTGCCAGCTCGGTCTGTTGCAGCAGAGACGGTTTATAGTCGAGCATAAACAGCGGCGGCATGAGATATTCAAACATTGTGCCGCTCCATGAAAGGAGGGCCACTTTGCCGCCGAGACGTATCAACGGGCGGCTGAGCCGAAACCAATGTTTGACGGGAATGTCACCCCGCGCAATGGTCATGAAGCTTGTGATGCGCGCTTCGGACGCCAGCAGATCATAATAACTCTCGTCACGGCGGTGCGTGTCGGCATTATACCCGATGGTAAACACACCGCGCACAGGATCAAAGAGAAACTCGAATTCCATTCCTGCCGCATACGTGTCAGCTCGGCGCGCCAGCGCGCCCAGCCGTTCGCCAAGATCTGTAGGCATTGTCTGTTGTGCGCGTTTGACCTGTCCGAGAAGCGCCTCGCACCAATCGCGGATTTCCAGGGTCTGGGCGCCGCGAGGATCAAGCCGGTTGGCGAGCCGCGACAAATACAATGCGCGCGTTTCAAACTGTGAAAACGAAAGTGATTCAGAGACCGAGGTTTCGGGGGATGACTGGGTCCTCGATTCAAGCAGCGCGCGCAGTCGTTCGACCTCTTCCCGCAGCGATTTCGCGGCGACATTGTCCGCGCGCCCGAGCGTCTGCTCGAGGACGAACAGCGTGTCCGCGAGACCTTGCCATGTCTGCTCTCTCGATCGCGGCGTCGCGGTCATTTCGAGACACACCTGCTTGAGGATGACGAGACTCGCCATCAGGTTTCCGCTGTCCACCGTAGAAATGTAATGCGGATGCATGGGCTTGAGCGTCGTCGTATCGTACCAGTTGTAAAAATGCCCGCGCCGCGTTTCCATCTGGTCGAGCGTATCCAGGACACGTTCAACCCGTTCCGCAAACTCTGCCGGTTCGATATAGCCAAAGTCATAAGCAGCCGCAATCGAGAGCAGCAAAAAACCAATGTTTGTGGGCGACGTGCGGTGCGCCACCCGCGACTCGGGCGTAACCTGATAATTGTCAGGAGGGAGCCAATGGTCCATCTCTCCGGCAAAAGTTTCGTAAAAACGCCAAATGCGCCGCGCCGTAGCGCGCAGCGTATTTCTTTCGGTTGCTGACAGAGGTTTTGGCGTGGGCTGAAAGGGTTGACTGATCGAGTGCGCGATACTGGGCGCAAGAAACCACAAGAGCAGCAGCGGCAGCGCAACCATGAATGCGCTCGGGTCCATCCATGCGAGCAGCGCCGCGATTCCGAGCGCCAATGCCGAGGCGAACCACATCCGTCTCACGTAATCAACCACTGTGCGCGCTTGACCGCGTTCGGCGACGGCTTGGCTCGTCCATTCCAGCAGGAGCGAGTGGGTGATTGTCCGTCGGACCAATGAGCGCAGGATCGCATCCAGGTTGAGGGTTGCCTGGTACAACAAAAAGATGATTGTGACCATGCCGCGCCGCGCCGAGGTCCACAGTTCTTGCGCAACAGCCCACAAATAGCTGGGCAGCGTCTCGGTGTCGGGCCGTCCCCCCAATGCCGTGAGCGAGGCGCGCACAAACGGAAACATGATTGTCAAAAGCGCCAGGATCGTCCAGCCGACGCGCGAACCCGGCAGAACCGTCCATGCCGCGAGCAGCCAGAGAATCACCAACGGCGAAATCAACGAGCGGCGCAGATTGTCCATGATTTTCCAGCGTTCAATGACCGGCAGGGGATTACGACGCCATTTTCCATCGGTCCCGCGCACGCGTGGAAACAACCAGTCGGTGATCTGCCAGTCCCCTCGCACCCAGCGGTGATTGCGTTGAGCATATGCGTCATAACCCGACGGAAAATCTTCCAGGAGTTCGATATCACTTGCATAGCCGACACGCACAAAGCCGCCCTCGAGCAAATCATGACTGAGCAAAAGGTTCTCTGGAAAGCGCCCGCTCAATGCATCACGCAGTGTGTCCACGTGATAAATCGCTTTGCCGATATAAACGGCGCGCCCAATAAAGTCCTGATAGACATCCGATACGATGCTCGCATACGGGTCCAGTCCCGTGTCGCCCGCAAACAACCGCGCAAAGCGTGAACGAAGGGCAGCGGGCGCGACAATGTCCACTCGCGGTTGAATAATTCCATAACCCTTGACGACCGTCTGGCTCACCGGATCGAGCACCGCGCGATTCAACGGGTGCGCTATCGTTCCGACGAGGCGGCGCGCCACCTGCAGCGGCAATTCCGTGTCAGCGTCAAGCGTGATGACGTATTTGATTTGCGGCAGAATGCCCAAGTCCCCCGTTTGCGTGACGTAACTTGTCGCCTCCCCGCGCAGCAGACGGTTAAATTCCTCCAACTTGCCGCGCTTGCGCTCCCAACCCATCCAACTCTTTTCGCCGGGATTCCATTGACGACGACGATGCAGCAAAAAGAACGCGTCGGCGCGCTCGTATTTTTCATTCAACTCTTGAATCTTGCTCGCCGCGACGGCAAGCAGTTCCTCGTCTTCGGGCATATGCTCTTGCGGCGCATCACCAAAATCGCCCAAAATCGCAAAATGCAAATTCGCATCGCGGTTTGCCAACAGGCAAAGCTCCAGATGCTCTACCAGATACTCGAGACCCGAGATATTTGCAATCAATGCCGGGATAACTACCATTGTGCGGCAGTGAGGTGGAATACCTTCTTCCAATTCCAACTTGGGTGGCGTGTTGGGCTTGACCAGTACGCTCAACGTCCAATTTAGTATTCCGCTCGCAACCAGACTGAAAGGCAGCAGCGCAAGCAGGGCAACGAGCGCCAGCATTCCCGCGCTTGCGCCCGTGCCGGCTGCATACCAGACCGCACCGCCGACAAACAGCATCGCAAGCAGCGCGGTCCACGCAAGATAGAGCAGGGTGGCATTTCGCAACATCAAACGGCGCGCCCGTTCCCTAAAGGGGGGGCGATATTGCAGATCGCGCTCCAGGATGGGCAATCCCTCATCAATCAAGAAATATCCGACGTGGCGCGTGCGCTCTAACGTGCCTGCGGTCCTGGCTGCCGTCTGCGCCAACTCGACGGCGTGTTGTGCCACATTGATTTCTTGTGCGGGATCGTGCTGCGCGATCGTTTCGACCACATGCCGATATCGGTCGCGCGTCCGAAAATCCATCTCGGGATAAGTGCCGTCAGGGTCATGATTCAATGCGCGCTCGATGAGACTGACGTCTTCGAAAAAAACGTGCCAGTCGAGCGCGGCAACAAAGCGCAGACTGCCAATCACGTTGCCGGTGGAAACGCGGCTTATGGCACGTCGTTGATTTTCTGCGCGAATCAATTCTTCCAGCATCGTCTGCGTCTGCCCCATATGCTCTTCGAGCACGTGCAATGCGGGCGCCACCGCGGGGTCCTGGTCTCGCAGGCGCAGGACCAGCTGGACCAGGAATGTCGGGTCACGCAAAGCAGGGTCCTCGGCAAGACGTTTGAGCGCGGTGAGAAATTCTCCGTCAGGGTCGTTGCTCGCGGCAAGCAGCGCCTCAGCGCGCGCGTTCGCCGTCTGTTGTGTTTCAAATTCTTGAAAGGCGCGTTCCATCAGGCGGCGCAAATGCTCGATCAGTGCAATTCGCAGCATGATCGCGATTGCCCAGACTTCGCCGGTTGAAAGAGGCGCGTGTTCCTGATATGCGTTCACAAAACGGACAAGCGCGGCTTCGGTCAGACGGCTATCGGTATGGGTGATCAACTCGATCGCGATGTTATAGACGCGGGGAAATCCAGCCAGTGGGTTGTTGGCAAGTTTGGGCAGCTCGTCATAGAAAGCGGGAGAGAGGTCCTGGCGCGCCTGATACAGGTGCTGTTCAACAATGTAATAGTTGTCGAGGAGCCACTCGGCGGCAGGAGGGGTGGCTTGGCGCGCGCGAGCCGCCGCTTCAAATTGACGGCGGATCTCTGCCAGGATCTGTCCATTCTTGACGAGACGCGGGAGGAGCGGTTTGCCCGGGTGGATGCCGGGAAGGATTTGATCACTTGAAGCCAGGGCGCGCGCGAGGTCTGCAAACCTCTCGCCGGTGGCGGGCTGTATGGGTGATACTTGCGGAATGGCTTGAATAGTCATCTTGTCACCCGGCACGCGGCTCGGAATCTTGTATCCGAATCAAATTACAAGGCACAAAAACAGGCATCCTGACGATATCATATGCGTTGCTAAACAAAGCGAATACGGTCATTCCCCTAATCAAACGAAAAACAGGGTGTTTTGGAACGATTTCACAAGTCATGAAAATTCCATGAAAATCTGTCGAAAATTGGCTTGTTTTTCTATTGACAATCTGAAATTTTCGCCTATTATCTATTGTTATGACATCTGACAATTTGAAAAAACCATGATTCGTTCCGCCCGTTTTTCACGCAAAACGTTGACCGACGCCGTCCAGCAAGAGCTGCGACAGGCGATTCTGGGCGGCGCCTATTCGCCGGGAAGTCAGTTACCCTCGGAGCAAGAATTGGGGGAAATGTTGGGCGCTTCACGGACGGTTGTGCGCGAGGCGTTGCGCGTACTGGAGCAAGACGGGCTGATTCTCCGCCGTCACGGGGTCGGCACATTTGTCCGCAACCACCCGATTCTCAAGAATTTGAATGTCAACTATAGCATCACAGAAATGATTCGATTGGCGGGTCTGACGCCGGGCACCAGCCATATTGGCGTACATCGCGAGCTTGCCGACGAGGAGGTTGCAGCGCAGTTGAATGTGACTGCCGGAGCAACAGTCATCAATATCGAGCGGGTGCGCACCGCCGACGGCAAACCGGTGGTCTATTCGCTGGATATTTTTGCCGAAACTCTTTCGGGGGGCGCCGAGTTTGACGTCAACCGTTTACTCTTGGAATCGGTCTATCAAATCCTCGAAACCGAATTTGGGCACACGGTTGATTACAGCGTTACGCGCGTTCTGCCCGCTCAAGCTCCTCCCGGCATCGCTGACCGCCTCGAGTTGGAACCCGAGTCAATGGTCCTCTATCTCGTTCAGACTGATTATTCTAGTTTGGACGAACCACTGCTTTTCTCGCGCGAATATCACTTGCCCGATGCCTTTGACTTTATGATCTGGCGGCGCGGTCCGACAAATTCTACTCGCCCGTTTCTCCAAACCGGCAGCGCAGCCGCTAAAAAGCCCTGATGCTCGCGCGTATTGCATTTAGCACCCTGGCGTGCCCCCACTGGACGATTGAAACGATCATTGCCAACGCGCGCCGGTGGGGTTTTGACGGGGTCGAGTGGCGCGGAGGCGTCGCCGGTCACGTGCGCCCCGATTCTGCTCCCGGCGCACGCGCGGCGCTGCGTCAAGGAATGCGCGAGTCCGGGCTTGTTTCGATTGCCGTAACGGCATACAGCACGTTTGTCTCGGATGAGCCTCGAGCGCGCGCGGCGAACGTCGAGCAGCTCAAACAACATCTCGACCTTGCCGCAGACATTGGCGCGGCGTATGTGCGGACTTTCCTCGGCGAATTTGGACCGCCACAGACCCATGAGGAAATGATCCCGCGTATTGTGGATTCGTTAGCGCCATGTGTAGAATATGCGCGCCGCGTCGGCGTTGGGATTGCGGTCGAACATCATGACGCTTTTGTGCGCACCGCTTCGATTGTGCCGATTCTCGACAGCATCCCTGACCGCTCGCTGGGCGCGGTGTGGGACATTGCCAATGCTTATAGCGCCGGGGAGAACGTCGAGCGGGGCATTCAAAATCTCGACGGTCGCATTTTCTATGTTCAGCTCAAGGATGGAATCGGGCAAAACGAGGCGTGGCGTTTGACAAACGTGGGCGAGGGAGAGGCGCCGCTGCGCCGGGGGCTTGAACTGCTTGTGGCACAAAACTTTCGCGGTCCGTACAGCATCGAGTGGGAATATGCGTGGCATCCCGAACTGGAACCACCCGAACGCGCCTTGCCGGCTGCGTTAAAGGTCGTGAGCAGCATGTTTGCGAAATTGCAAGTGGAGCAGAGCACAGTTGTCAGCCCCGCCCCTCGTTCACTCCCGACGGCCAGCGCGTAATTTTCACCTCTATTCGCATGGGGACCAGTAACGTCTATCTCACCGACCGCTAAAAAAAACTTGCGGCATCTATTTCGCAAGAAAAAGAGCAAACTCACAACAAAGGACCCGCGATGAAATTTGGATTTATTCCGACCGAAGGCGGACAGTTTTTTAACGAGGCATTGGCTGAATCCGTCCTGGGCGAGGAACTCGGTTTCGATTCCGTCTGGCTCGAAGAGCACCACAGCATCCGCAATCATTATTGGGCGTCGCCCCTAATGGCGCTTGCGGGGATTGCCACCCGCACCTCGCGCATCGAATTGGGCACCGACATTGCGATCATGCCGTTCTATCACCCCGTGCGGCTTGCTGAAGATGTCACCATGCTCGACATCCTTTCCAACGGGCGCGTGATTTTTGGCGGCGCCATCGGCTATCGTCCGCCCGAATTCGAGTTGTATGGCATCAATCTGGACGAGCGCGGCGGACGCTATGTGGAAATGCTGAAAATCATGCGCCGTTTGTGGGCCCAGGAACGCGTCGAGTTTCACGGCAAGTATTTTAACGTGGTCGGCAGTATCGAACCCAAACCGATTCGCGTTCCGCCCATCTGGCTCGGCGGGTGGGGCGAGTTGGCGCTCAAGCGCGCCGCGCATTTGGGTGATGCCTGGGTGCCCGGACCGACGGCTCATCTCGACAAACTCTTGAACGCACAAAAAGAGTATCTCGGGCATTTGACCGCGCAAGGCAAAGACGCCGAGAGCTATCCCAAGCCCTTGACGCGCGAAGTGGTGATTGCCGAGACCACTGACAAGGCCTGGGAGCTCGCCGAAAAACACTTGCTCATCAACTATCGTGACGAGTACGGCGGCGGCGTCTGGAAGCATCCCTTGATCGGTTCCACCGACAGCACACCCGTCAATCAGCTCGATGCCCTTGCCAACGACCGTTTCCTTGTCGGCAACCCTGACCGCGTCATTGCCCAGCTCAAACGCTTTCAAGAGACCTTTGGCGTAGACCATCTCATTTGCCGCCTCTATTTTCCCGGCATGCCTCACGAGCATATCAAGCATGAACTGCGACTGATTGCCAAAGAGGTCATGCCTGCGTTTCGCTAAACCCCGTTCTCTGCTCATGCTGCCCCCACTCGACCTCGCGCTCTCTCCCTATACCGGATGGACGCGTGCCCATTGGGAGCACGTGCTGGCGCGCTTGACCTACGGCTATGTGCTTGCGGCGGAAAAGCAGGGGACGTATGCCCGCGCGCTGTATCCCGATGACCGGCGCGATTTGCCCGATGCGGTAGATGCGCTTGAATCGTTTGCGCGTCTCGGCTCGATGTGGGGCGTGTGGCTGAGCAATCCAAAAAATCCGGCAGCTCTTGAGTTTGGCGGACGCGAGCTGGACATTGAGGAGATT
The DNA here is from genome assembly GCA_020851635.1 of Anaerolineae bacterium. Classification (GTDB taxonomy): domain Bacteria; phylum Chloroflexota; class Anaerolineae; order UBA4142; family SHND01; genus SHND01. The sequence continues at coordinate 89,623 of JADZCJ010000002.1, read as the reverse complement.
TTGCGTCGTGCGCTGCTCGAAGGAACGGACGCAAGCAATCCGCGGACATACTGGGGACCGATGCGCGCGATGGACCAGCGCATTGTCGAGTCGGCAGATACGGCGCTCGCGGTCTGGTTTTCGCGCGACCGCGTGTTCAATCGCATGAGCGAGAGCGAACGCGCACAGGTCATGACATGGCTCGCGCAGGTGGACGGGCAAGACACCTACTATGACAACTGGATTCTATTCCCCGCCGTCGCGCAAGCGGTGCGGTTGCAGTTGGGCTATCCCGTTGATGTGACAGAGCTCGACCAACGCCTCGACCAGATGGCAACTTTTTATCGGGGCGATGGCTGGTATGTGGATGGCTTGGGCGCGGAATACGAGTTGTATAACGCGTGGATGTTTGGCTGGCATTATGTCTTGTGGGCGCACATTGACGGCGCGCGGCGTCCCGAACTGCGCGACCTGGTCCTCAAGCGGGCGCGCTCCTTCTTGAATAGTTTTCCATACTTTTTCGGCTCGAACGGTTCCTACCCGGCATGGGGACGTAGTATTGTCTATCGCTTTGCGGCGGTGGCGTGCTTTGGCACGGGACATTTGATGAATATCGCACCAATGCCCCCCGGCGGGTTGCGACGTCTGTCGAGCGGATGCATCAAGTATTTTTACGATCGAGACTGTATTGACCCCGACGGTCACTTTCTTTGTCAGGGTTTTCACGGTGATTTTCCGCCCGCTGCCGAAGCATACATTTCGCCCGGTTCGACCTCATGGGCATGTCATGGTTTGTTCGGGCTAGCTTTTTCGCCCGACGACCCATTCTGGACGGCGACGGAGGAACCCCTGCCCGTCGAGCGCGCCGATTTTGAGGTTGCCCTGCCGACCCCCGGTTTTGTGCTCTGCGGACGACGCGAGACGGGGCAGGTGTTTTTGTTGAACGCGGGTAGCGGGCACCAGCCGGAGAATCCGCGTCACAATTACATTCCCAAATATGGCAAACTCGTCTATTCGACACATTTTCCGTTCAACGTTTTGCCTGCGGGACACACCTATGCGCCCGACGCGATGATTGCGCTCACGTCCGATGACCGTGAATTTGGACACCGCTTTGCCAATCGCGTCTTTGGTGTCGGTCCGGGGGTAATGTGGACCGAATTTGTCGAGTATGTGGACGGTGAACCGCAGTTACTGCGTACTGCGATCGTGATGTGGCGTGACGTGCAGCTGCGGTTTTCCTGGGTCCAGCCAACCCGTCGCGCCCGCGCGGTCGAGGCGCCCGGCGCGCTGGGTTCCAGCGGCGCGGCGGCAGTTACACGCCGTTCAAATCGGGCGCAAGGGTGGGAATACGCGCAGATAAAAGGGCGCGCGCTCGCCATCAAACGCCTTGTCGGTTTCGACGACCAATCGCCGAGCGCTCCGTTCCTCGATTACGCCAACATCAATCTCGCCTATCCCTATGCCGAGCAGCCGCTGGTGCGCGAAGCCAACATGAGCGCCCGTATTCGCAGTTTCGCTGCGGCGGTCTTGCTTCGTCCGGGCGAATTTGACCCCGGGCAGGAATTTGAGGCGATTCACGTCACACCGCAGCCCAACGGCGCTTTCGAAATTCGACTGCCGAAAGACGAAATCGCGTACGTTTCACTCGCAGACCGTCCCCCGCCCTTGATCCAAGTGGGCAACACCATCGTCTATGGCGACGCCATCCGATATGTGCGGCTCGCCCCCGGGCGCGTGGTGGGCATGGGTGTCACCGAGATTGCAAATGTCTGTACGCTTGAGCAGCCCGGCACATTTGAATTGGTCCGCGAATCTGCCGACATTGTTCGAGTCACGACGAGCGCGGGAATTCAGGTTTTCGAATCATGGCTTGGCGGCAGCGCCTCCCGCGTCCTCGCGCAGCAGCTCGACAATTCATGGATGGACGTCAGCGCGCTGGTCAGGGACAACACTATCTCGACCGCGCTTGTCCGCGAAATGATCGAATGTAACGAGCGCAAACTTGTGGACTTTCGATTGACGCGATGAACCTGCAGCTCACGACCATGATGTATCATTATGTCCGTGATGTGGGCGACGCGGCAGAGCAGGGGAGCGGTATTCCCGGTCTGGCTGTCCGAGAGTTTGCGGCACAGGTGGACCAACTCGCGCAAAGATACAACATGGTGAGCTGGGATGATGTGCGCGGCGCGCTGCTGGATAAAGAACCATTGCCGGAACGGGCTTGTTTGCTCACCTTTGACGATGGATTGTGCGACCACTATTTGAATGTATTTCCAATTTTGGAACAGCGGCATATCGCCGGACTCTTTTTTGTGATTGCCCGACGCGATGCCAATGCTTTGCCGCCCCCGTTCAAGCTTCACTTTTTGATCGCCAAACTGGGGCTGGATGCACTGAGCAAAGCAATTTGGAATTGTTTGTCCGAGAAACAGCGCAGGACCTACCGACGCGCCGAGGCGCGTTATCGTCTGCGGTGGCAATCAGAGCCCGACGTGGTCAAGGGCGTATTTCAGCGCGAGCTGGAACCCGAGATTGATTCCCTGCTGCATGAACTCTTGGAAAAACATGTCGGACCCGAGTCGGAATTGGCACAGCGTCTTTTTTTGAACGGACAGCAGATCCAAGAAATGCGCGCAAGCGGCATGAATTTTGGCGGACACAGCGCCACCCATCCGTGGTTCGATTTTATTGACAGCGCGCGGCGCGACAGAGAAATCCGCGCAAGCCGGAAATTTCTCTTGCCCATCGAACAACCGCCATTCGCCTTTGCCTATCCGTACGGTGGGCTGGCAGATGATGCGCCCGCTCTTTTCCACCGGAATCAATTTTGCGCCGCGTTCACGACGCGGGAAGGAACGCAGCAAGCTGACGCGTACTATATCGGGCGCTTTGACGGCGAGGATTGGCATGGCTAGGACGGGTTTTGGCATTCTCGGCTGCGGCACAGCTGCCGTGCCGGTGTGCGAGGCAATCTCCCAAGTGCCCGAAACTGCCATCTGCTGTGTTTACGACGTCAACCCCGAGATGGCGCGCGATTTGGGAGAACGCTGCCGCGTGCCGACCGTGCCGAATCTGGATGCTCTGCTGAATTTTTCCGACGTGGACGCCGTCTATATCGCCGTGCCGCACCATTTGCTCGCCCCGCTTGCGTTGCGTGTGTTGGAAACAGGCAAGCATGCGCTTGTCGAAAAACCTATGGCGCTCGATGTGACGCAGGCGGATGCCCTCATCACACTGGCGCAACAAAAAGGACTCACGCTCGGCGTCTTGTACGAGATGCGGTTTGCGCCTATCTATGCTCAGGCGCGCGAAATTGCGCAGGCGGGAGCGCTGGGCAAGATCTTTGGCGTCAGGGTTCAAACGCTGATTAACAAGCCCCAGTCGTACTGGGATGTGGGATACAGCGGGCGTTCGTTCAATCCGTGGCGCAGGGAAAGAGACAAGGCGGGCGGTGGTGTGACGTTGATGAATACCAGCCACCTGCTCGATGCGCTGTGGTTTGTGACGGGACTGGAAATCACCCGTCTGTCGGCGGAATACGGGACTCTGGTCTCCAAGGTGGAGGTAGAGGATACATTGGCTGCGACATTTCGATTCGATAACGATGCCATCGGAAATTTGTTTGCCGGAGCACATATTGCCGGCGCGTCCGGTGACGAACGTATCGAAATCTATGGAACAGGGGGGACGCTCCGCCTCCCTGATCCATACAGCCAAAAACCGATGCAAGCATGGCTCTGTGAGCCGTATGGCGAAATCCCCGCGCGGGTATGGCATACGCTGCCGCAGTTCACGACGAATGTATTCGAGCGCGCCGTTCAAGAGTTTGCCCGCGCCGTGCAGCAAGCTCGTCCTGCGCCTATCAATGGCATGGACGCGCGCCGCGTTCTCCAAACCGTTCTAACCATGTATCGCGCGGCTGACGAACATCGCGTCATCGAAATAGACACCCGGAAATAGTGAACTTGCAAGTTACCTCATTTTCATAAAGAGTTCCGATCTTCAATCCCAAACCAAAAATGCTCCTTCCCTACGACCCTTCTTCCCCTAATTTCAAGTCTGCCATCCGGACTATTCCCGGTTACAAGCTGGATGATGAAATCCCGATTCGCGCGATGGTGTTTGAATCGAACGCGATTTTTCGCCTGCCTGAATATCTTGAACTCGCGGGGGCAGGCGCAGAAAACCCGTTGCTGGTTGTCGTAGATGAATTGCCCATTCGCCGCGACGGCGAGCTGCTCAAACCGCTTGTCGTTGACGTTTTGACCCAAGCCGGATGGAATCCGACGACCATCGTGTTGAAACCTCACGATGAGCAATCACTACACACGGATCTATACCAGGTGCGTTGCGTGCAGGAGCGTCTTGTGCCGGGTGCGGCGGTGCTGGCGATCGGCTCGGGGACCGTTACGGATGTTTCCAAGCACGCTTCCTATCTCTATGGTCAAGAGAGCGGGTTGCGTGTGCCTCTCGTCGTTGTCCCGACCGCAAACAGTGTCAGCGCCTATACCTCCAATACGGCTTCGGTGGATGTGGGCGGAGTCAAGAAAACGCTCCATTCGCGCTATCTGGATGTGCTGGTCTGCGATGTCGAGACTCTGGCGAGCGCGCCGCGCAATGCGACGGTGGCGGGTGTCGGCGACATCCTGGTCGCGTTCGGCAGTTTTGCCGACTGGTATCTCGCCGCACGAGTCGGACACGACAAGAATTACAGCGGCCTTCCGCGCACGCTGATAGGTCCATTGGATGAAATATTCGGCCGGGATGCCGAGGAACTGCGCAATACCACGCCATACGGGACGGCGCTGTTGGCAGAGCTGCTCGCGTTGGAGGGTCTCGCTCAATCGCTTGCCAATACCAGCGCGCCCTTTTCGGGCTTTGAACATTCTATTTCGCATCTGCTCGACATGATGGTCAAACAGGCAAAGCAAACGCCGATTTTACACGGCACGCAGGTTGTAATGCTGACGGTTTTGACCACCCTCGCGTTCCGCCATTTCATGGACGAGTTCAATCCCGGCGACATCAATCTCGACGATTGTTTTCCATCGCATGCTGAAATGCAGGCGCGTGTCCTCGAGGCATTTGCGTTTCTCGATCCGGACGGCGTCATTGCCAACGAATGTTGGGGCGAGTATCGCAAAAAACTGGATTTGTGGCATGCGCAGCGCGAGACCGCGCAGGCATTCCTGGACGATTGGGAAATGATTCGCGCGGAACTACAGACGATTGTGCGCGATCCTGCCGACCTTGTCGCGATCCTTGGCAAAATGGGTTCGCCGACCTGGTTTGAGCAATTGGACCCGCCGATGCCCGAGGCGCAAATTCGGTTCGCTTTTGAACACGCCTCTTTTATTCGCAGTCGCTTTACGCTGGGTGATTTGTTTGTGTTTTTCAATTGGGACCGCGACCGGCTTTGGTCGTATGTTTGGGAAAATGCGCGTCTTCTCGCCGCTCAAACCCGGTAACTCACACAAGGACCAAATTTCTTGGGAGGCATTTTTCATGACCAATTCGACAGGCAAGCAAATTCGTTTGAACCGTTTGATCCATCAAGAAACCAACACCTGCATCATTTGCGCGATTGATCACGGGATGACCTCGCCGGTGTTTCTCGATGGTTTGTACGAGACCAGGACGCGCGTGCGTCAAGTCATTGACGGCGGCGCCAATGTGTTGATGCTCGGACGCGGGGTCGCCAAAGACACGTGCGATCAGTTTCAGCGTGACACGTCGCTCGCGTTGATGCTCACGGCATCCGCAGCCGGCAAACCTTCTGGCGCGGTTGTCACGCCCATTGGCTCGGTCCAGGAGGCGCTTCAACTTGCCGCAGATGCGGTGGTCGTGTATGTGGCGCTTGCGGGCGAAAACGAACCCGAAATGATTCAATATCTCTCGCAAGTGGGTGCATCGTGCGAGGCGCTCGGTATGCCCTTTATTGCCGAAGCCGAGTATCCGAACGCATACCAGAGTCTGAACGCGATGGGCGAAACGTATGGCGCAGAATATTTGAAACGCAATGCGCGCCTGTGCGCCGAAATGGGCGCGGACATTGTCAAGGTCAATTGGTCGGGTGACGGGAAATCGTTTGGCGAGATCATTCGCGCCTGCGCGCGCCCCGTCGTGCTTGCGGGCGGTTCACTCATTTCAGATCATGAGCTTTTGACGCGTATGCAAACCGCGCGAGATGTTGGAGCGGTCGGCTGCTCGGTGGGGCGCAATATTTTCCAGCACACAAACCCCGAAGCAATCGCACGCGCCATCACCCGCGTCTTTTGCGATCGTTGGTCTGCGAGTCAAGCCAATCAGGAACTGCAGGAACAGATCAACCACAAACAAGTTGCCTGATTTTCTCTCGGCTTTTCCACAATGGAGTATGTCATTGGGTGTGATATCGGCTCACAGGGCGCCAAGACAGTGCTCGTGTCGCTCGACGGGAGCATCATTGGTGAAGCGTATGCGGGATACGAGATTGATTTTCCCCAACCGTTGTGGGCGCAGCAGCCGGTAGAACGCTGGACGAACGCGCTGCGCGACGCCGTGCGTAAAGTCTTGATTACGGCGGGCGTGAATGGCGCCGCGGTCCGAGGGCTTGCGCTCGCATCGCAGGGCGATGGCGTCGTCCCTGTAGATGCGAATGGCAACGCGCTGTATCCTTGCATTATCTGGATGGACCGCCGCTCCATCGCGCAGACCGAGGCGCTTGACACCCCTGAAAATCAATTCGAATTTTTCAATCGCACCGGACTAAACCTTGATGCCACGCATGTTGCGCTCAAAATCCGCTGGCTCTTGGAGAACGAGCCGCGCGTCGCCGAACGCGTGGCTCGCTTTCATATGGCGGGCAGTTACATGGCGCTGCACCTGACCGGTGAGCACGCGATTGATTATTCCAACGCCTCCAACACACTCTTGCTCGATCTACGCGCCAAAATCTGGTCGCCCGAAATGTGCGCGGTTGTGCGGATTGACCCGCAAACTCTGCCGTCCATCGGCGCGGCGAGCGCCGTGTTGGGCACGCTCCGACCGACGGTCGCGCAGGAACTGGGCTTGTCTCCTGGTACGCGCGTCATGATTGGAAGCTGCGATGAACACGCGGCTTGTGTGGGCGCGGGCGTGTTGACGCCGGGCATTGTTGGAGATATCACGGGCACGGCGGAACCCGTCTGCGCGGCGAGCGATACGCTGGCATTTGATGAAACTCGTCTCGTCGAATCGCACTGTCACGCTGATGAAAACCTATGGTTGATGGAGAACCCGGGTTTTGTTTCCGGCGGAAACTTGCGTTGGTATCGGGACCAGTTTGGCGCGGTCGAGACTCTTGCCGCACAAGAAACGGGCACGACCGCGTATCATTTGTTTGATCAAGGCGCGCAAGAACTCGAGGCGGGGTCCGACGGGCTGATCTTTTTGCCATGTTTGATGGGCGCAATGGCGCCAACGTGGAACGGGGCGGCGCGGGGAACTTTTATGGGCTTTACGCTTGCTCACACGCGCACACATTTTGCGCGGGCGATCATGGAAGGTTCCGCCTATGCCGTGCGCGACATTACCGATCGCTTCCCCGCGATGGGTATCCCCGTGCGTGAAATGCGCGTCATGGGCGGCGGCGCGCGCAGCCCGGTCTGGTGTCAGATCAAAGCGGATGTGACGGGCATGCCGGTTGTCACGCCCCAGACCTCGGAAACCACCGCGCTCGGCGCGACGATGTTTGCGCTGGTGGGGGTCGGCGCATTTGGCTCTTTGACGGAGGCGAGCGATCACATGGTGCGCATCGTCGCGCGCTTTGAACCCAACCCCGCCGCGCAAAGCCGGTACAAGGCGCTGTACGAACTTTATCGCGAGACCTACTTTACATTGCTGCCGGTGTTTGAACGCGCGGCGAAATTATCGCGGTAGAACTTTTCTCTTTGCAGATGACGTCTTTATCGCCAAGCGCATCTTTGTTTCGATTACTCGACTGCAATCTCTGTGTGGACCTTGTGCTTTAAGCGATTTTCACATTCTAGACTCAGCCGAATTTGGTATGTTCCCGGTATAGGGTTCTGCGCTGTGACCGACATTGCGATATGGTCCGAGACGCCCGGGTCCATGCCAAAAAATGGAGTTGCCCCCGTCAGGTAGCCATTGCTTGCCGAATAATCCGACAAGCTGACGCGGCAGTCTCGGATTGGATTTCCCGATTCGTTCATCACGACGACAATGCCCTTGCTCTCGCCATCGCGCAGCGGCGGGAGCTGCGCCGAGACAATGCTGACGCCCTGACCCAACAACATGCTCTCCAACCGGTAGGGTAACCCGCTGTCCCCTATCAAGAACGCAGGGACACTCATCAGCGCGCAGACGCCCACCGTCCCCACCAGCAGCACAACGAGATCAATAAGCGTGAGCGCGCCGTGTTTGGCGAGCGGCGCGTCTCCGACGATCTCGTATGTTCCCGAATCCACCGGCTGTGCCGATTCGCGGACCTCGATATTGAATCGCGTGCCCACCCATTCCATCAGCCGCGGACGGATGACCTGAAAGAAAAGGATCAGCCATGCGAAAAACGAAAAAACAACCGCCATCCCCGCGATTTCCACCAATCCAATTTGATTCATCTTTGTCTCCCGGGTTTCTGTTTTACTGCCCCTCGCCGTTCGAGTAAAATAGGTCTCACGTTCTGGATCCGGTGATCCTGATCACAAGTTGCGGAAATCGATCAAAATGACACCACGCCTGGCTGATCGGCTCGCGTCTGCGCGACGCACGCGCTTTGTTGGACGCCAAGATGAAATCCAAATGTTTCAGGCGGCGCTGCGCGTCAAGGAACCGCCCTTTCAGGCGCTCTATTTGTTCGGTCCCGGCGGCGTCGGCAAAACGACGCTTTTGCGCGAGTTCGGCACGATTGCCGAACAGCATGATGCCCGCGTGCTCTATCTTGATGCGCGCAATCTCGAACCGTCACCCTATGGCTTTATGGCAGCGTTGAGCGCGCTCCTCGGCATCGGTGCGGATGAATCGCCGTTCGAGGCGTTATCCGCCGGACGCCAAAAGAGTGTGCTCCTGATAGACACATACGAGTTGTTGTGTCCGCTGGAAAACTGGATCCGCGACGATTTTTTGCCCGAAATTCCCGACAACATACTCGTTGTTCTGGCAGGACGCGAACCGCCTGCAAAGGAATGGTTGAGCGACCCCGGCTGGCAAACCCTCCTGCGCGTGATTTCGCTGCGCAATCTTGCGCCCGAAGAAGGGCGCGACTATTTGAAACGGCGCAACATACCCGATTCGCAAATCGCTGCCGTCCTCGATTTTACACACGGACATCCGCTCGCCCTCTCGCTCGTTGCCGATTCGTTTGACCAGCGCAGCGACCAGCAATTTAAACCCGAAGCCGCGCCCGACATGGTCAAGACCTTGTTGGAGCAGTTTGTCCAAAAAGTGCCGGGTCCTGCCCATCGCGCCGCGCTGGAAGCTTCCGCGATGGTGCGTGTGACGACCGAGAGCATTCTGGCGGCAATGCTGAATTTGGCTGACCCCACCGTTGCTGCCACCGCCTCTGACCTTGGGGCGCAGACGGCGAACGAGTTATTCGAGTGGCTTCGCGGATTATCCTTTGTCGAGTCTCGTCCCGACGGCTTGATTCCGCATGACCTGGCGCGCGATGCTCTGATTGCCGATGTGCGCTGGCGCAATCCCGATTGGTATCAGGAGCTCCACCGCCGCGCCCGCAACTATTATCTCAAGCAGCTCCAATCGGTCAAGGGTGTTGCCCAACAGTTGGTGTTGTTTGATTATATTTTTCTGCATCGCGACAATCCCGTCGTGCGTCCCTTTTTCGAATGGGCTTCCGGCGGCACGCTGCTTGCCGATCAGATAAAGATCGCGGAGATTCCCGCGCTCGCCGGGATCGTCGCGCGCTGGGAAGGGGAGGATTCGGCAGACCTCGCGGCGGGCTGGATGCAAGCCCAACCCGAAGGAACTCTGGTGCTGCGTGATTCGGAAACGGTTCCCGCCGGCTTGATGACAATGGTGCGCCTCGACCGCGCTACGGCGAAACAAATTGCCGCAGACCCCGGCACACGTGCCTCGATGAAATATTTGAACAAGCACGCGCCTCTGCGCGCGGGTGAAGCCGCAACCGTGTTTCGTTTTTGGATGAGCCGTGACACGTATCAGCAAGTCTCCCCGGCGCAAAGCGTTGTCTTTGTCAATGCCGTGCGTCATTATCTCTCGACGCCCGGTCTCGCGTTCACATTTTTCCCCGTCGCGGACGCTGACTTTTGGCAGGGTGTTTTTGATTATGCCGACCTGCACCGCATCCCCGAGGCGGATTATGAGGTGGATGGCAAGAAAATTGCCGTGTATGGGCACGACTGGCGCGTCGTTCCCCCGCTCCGGTGGTTGACGCTACTGGCGGAACGAGAAACCGCCGCCTCGCCGCAAGAGGTAACCCCATCCGCGACCACCTCTCTGATCGTCCTCAGCCGTTCCGAATTCGATTCTGCGCTCCATGACGCCCTGCGCGACTATTCACGTCCCCATCGCCTGCGCGAGAACCCGCTTTTGCGTTCGCGTATGGTCATCGAACGCACGGGCGCGACTGCAACCAGCGAGGAACGCATGAGCGCGCTTCAGGCGCTGCTGCGTGAGGCGGTTGAGCTGCCGCAAGTCTCGCCGCGCGAGGCAAAGCTCTATCGCGCGGTGCAATACACGTATCTCAAGCCCGCAATGACGCAGGAGCTGGCTGCCGAAGCGCTTGATGTCCCCTTTTCCACCTATCGCCGCCATCTCAAAGCGGGCATGATTCGCGTGCTTGACTATCTGTGGCAAAAAGAGATTGGGGCGGGGGGACGGTGAATTATGTCCGTCCCAGACTTGGCTTATATCAAATCTGATATATTCTGATTATGGGTCGCCGTGACAAGCCCCTGGTCTGGCTGGAAGGTGAGGTGAACGTGTAACGCCTCCCCAGGTAATTCAGAATTGTCGGCGTCGCTTACAGGAATTCAAATCCGGATCTAAATATGAATAAAGTCAAACAGTCCAAGCTAAAGAAACAGGGTTGGCGAATCGGCTCGGTCGCAGAGTTTCTTGATCTGTCTCCGGAAGAGGCGCGATTGATTGAAATCAAACTCGTCCCAAGTCGCGCCTTGAGGAAACGCCGTACCGGTCAAATGACCCAGGCTGAACTTGCCAGGCGGCTCGAATCCAGTCAACCGCGCGTCGCCAAAGCCGAGAGCGGCGACCGTTCGGTCTCGATGGATTTGCTCGTTCGTGCGCTGCTCGCCACGGGGGCAACACCCAGGGAAATTGCTAAAGAAATTGCGCGGGCATAGACTTTGTCTCATTGTCAATGAGCGCTGATCCGTCCGAACTCTACAAACAAATCCATTCACTCTACCGAGGGTATCCGGTAGGCTATTTAATTGTTTGGCGTAACTCGGCAGTCAAATTTGAGGTCTCTAACGCCCCACTCCAAACAAATACCGCAAACTCTGACCCAAAATGTATCTACCGACAAATGCGGGGAAACGTGATCAATCAGAATGAACAAAAAGTGAGCAGTCATTGGGCTGTTTCGCTTGCCCGCTCTCGGTTACATTAAGAGCATGGGTTCCGGGTAGAAACTATGGAGAATTCGGGCGCCGACATGCGGGCAGAGATCATGGATATCATTGAGCGGTTGATGGTCATGTGGAATTCGCATGACTGTTCCCGGGCGGGCGAAATCTATGCCCGGGATTATCGCGGCTTGGATATTACCGATGCATCCCGTGTGACCGGTCCCGGAGGCGTCGCCAAACAACTCGAGCGTTTTTACCGCGCGTTCCCGGACCTGAAATTTCAACCCGAAGAGACAATTCTCGAAAACAACCGCGTCGCGCTATACTGGAGCGCGAGCGGGACGCACCAAGGGACCCTGTTGAACATTCCGCCTTCGGGACGGCGTGTGCATGTTCACGGCGTAAGCATGCTTCGGATCGAAAACAGCCGAATCGTGCGCGGCGTGCATTTGTGGGATATGGCAGCTCTGCTCCGTGCCATCGGACTATTGCCCGAATTGGAAAAGAGGGCGCCAATTGACCCCATAGATCTGAAAAGCGCGTTGACCATTTGCGAGTGACTGTGGGATTGGCAAGCAAGACCACATTGTTGCTGCGTCTATCAGAAAAAATCTCTGTTCTCGCTGCGAGAACAGAGATTTTTCTAGTCAGGGTGAATTTCAATGGTGGTTTTGACCCCGCTGCGTTCAAAGAGGCGAGACGAAAAATCCTGCAGCGCGACTCGCCGGGTCAACATTCGTTCCAGGACGCCGGGAAAGCGCGTTTGGAAATCCTCGAAATCGCGCACTCCCATCTCGAAATATTTCCGGTTGGCATTCACCACGCCGACCGCAAGCATGTTGCCAAGCACCATTCGCATGTTGATAGCATCCGGGTTGACGGTCACCTGGTGAGCTGCCGACGTGACCGAGTTTAGCAGGACGATGCCGTTCGTTGTGATCAATTCAAGCGTCTTGAGCGCGGTGGGTCCATGCCCCGATGCCTCAAAAATTACGTCTACGCGGTCCCCCAGCAGCTTGGGAATTTGGTCCAGGGGCGTGTCCTGGAGCGAGACATACGTGATGCCGGCATCCCGCGCGAGCATCGAGTTGAGTGTGCCCTCTTTTGAGCGCGCGCAGATGATGACCTCCAACCCGCGGGCGCGCAGCGCAAATGCCGCCAATAACCCGATGGTTCCCGCTCCTGTCACGAGCGCGGTCCGAGGTTTCCACACCATGCGTTCCTGGATTTTCCAGCCCTGCCACATGGCTTTGGAAACAATGCTGTATGGCTCGAGTAGGATGCCCACCTCGCGCAGGTGCGGGGGAATCTCGATCATATAATCTTCGCTGTCGCTATAATATTCGGTGAGATAGCCGTGCTCGCGCCGAATCCCCCGTTCCGTGAACTGGTCGCGTAAACACATGTCAGATTCCCCTGCCCCGCAGTTCATGCAGCCACAGGGACGCCGCACTGTCGTCACAACATAATCGCCCTTTTTGAAACGAGAGGTCCGTGAACCAACGCGTTCAACCTGTCCAAAATTCTCATGTCCCAGAATCAAATAGTCAAACCCCGGCGGCGCATCGCCGAACGCGCCCGAATTGATTTCCGCGTCGGTGCCGCAGATGCCCGCGCGCACCATGCGAACCAGCACCTGATCATTGGTCATTTCTGGCTCGGGAACCTCCACAAGCCGGGCGGAATTGGGAACATGCGGCGTAATGGCAACTGCTTTCATCAACTCACCTCAGACGTAAGAATAGAGCAGGGATACGAAACTTATTAGTGAACATTTTCACGAATGATACGTAATAGAATGAAAATGCTTCAAGTGTTTTAGAATGAACTCTGGGCTATGCTTGAGGAATCGCAATGACCTCTCCAAATGGTAATACACCCCGCGCAATTCCGCAAACGAGTTTGATCCGTTTCGAAAATGTGACCAAAATGTTTCAAGAGGGCGAAAATGAGCGCGCCGTCTTGCAGGGCGTCAATGGTGGAATCGCGCGCGGTGAATTTGTGGCAATCGTTGGTCGCAGCGGCAGTGGCAAAAGCACTCTGCTGAATTTGCTCGCGGGCTTGGACACGCCCACATGCGGCGATATTTATGTCGGTGATACGAACGTTGCCAAAATGAGCGACCATGACCGCACCCTTTTTCGCCGCAAAAACATTGGTTTTGTCTTTCAGTTTTTTAACCTCATCCCCACCCTCACGGTCCGCGAGAATGTGTTGATGACCGCCGAGCTCTCGGGGTGGAAGGACAATGACGCGCAAGCGCAAGCCAGCCGCCTGTTGCAAGCCGTCGGTTTGCTCGATCGCGCCAATGTATTTCCCGACAAGCTCTCGGGCGGCGAGCAGCAGCGCGTCGCTATCGCCCGCGCCCTTTGCGCTGACCCCGAGCTCATTCTCGCCGACGAACCGACGGGCAACCTCGATGCCGAGACGGGAGCCAGGATTCTCGAACTCTTGACCACTTTGGCGCGCAAACAAGGCAAGACGCTCGTCATGGTCACACATTCGAACGATGTCGCCGCTCGCGCGGACCGCGTCCTGAAAATGGAACACGGCAAGCTCGCCGCCGTCGGACCGCAGGTCGTGGAGAGCGGAACCTGACCCTTGGCGTGTCCTCTCTGAATTCATGAAACTGATTCTGCTCAAGACAATTTTGCGCGATCTGCTGCATCGTCCGTGGCTCACGCTGCTATTGATCATCAGCGTCGCGCTCGGCGTTGCGGTCGTGGTTGCGGTGGACCTGGCGAATGCGTCGGCAACGCGCGCTTTCGAACTCTCGACTGAGGTGATTGTCGGCAAAGCGACGCACCAAATCGTCGGCGGGGCAGGCGGCATTGACGACGGTGTATATCTCCATTTGCGCCGCGATCTGGGTTTGCGTCATATCGCGCCAATCGTCGAGGGCTATGTGGGCGCGGCAGAGCTGGGCGGGCAAACTGTGCGCGTGCTGGGCATAGACCTGTTTGCCGAACCGCCCTTTCGCACCTATATCACGGCGGGCACAAATGTCTCGCTCGATGCCTTGAGCGCCTTTTACACACAGCCGGGCGCGGTTTTGATCAGCGCCGACAGCGCGGCGCGCTATGGCTTGAAGACGGGCGATCCCATCACGCTGCAAATTGGAACGACAAAGAAACAGATCACGATTGTTGGGTTGATGCAGCAGCCAAACGACGTCTCGTCGCGCGTGTTGGAGGGACTCGTCCTCACCGACATCGCGACCGCACAGGAATTGCTGGACCAAAACGGGCGACTCTCGCGGATTGATTTGATTGCGACCGACGCAGAGGCAGAGACGATTCGCCAAACCCTTCCCGCAGGTCTGCGCCTCGTCCGCGCCTCCGAACAAGCCGACACGGTCACGCAGTTGACCGCCGCGTTTCGGTTGAACCTCACCGCGTTCAGTTTGCTCGCGCTCGCGGTCGGCATGTTTCTCATCTATAACACGGTCATGTTCAGCGTTGTGCAGCGCAGGCGACTGCTCGGTATTCTGCGCTGCATTGGCGTGACCGGGCGCGAAATCTTTATGCTCATTCTCGCGGAAGCGGCAGTTCTCGGCTTGATCGGTTCACTGCTGGGGCTGGTTTTGGGGATTTTTCTGGGACGTCTCACGGTTGCGCTTGTGACGCAAACGATCAACGATCTCTATTTTACTTTGTCGGTCAGTGATGTGAGCATTGATGCGCTCAGTCTGGTCAAGGGTCTGCTGCTCGGCATTATTTCGGCTCTGCTCGCCGCCGCTCTGCCTGCGTATGAAGCGTCGTCCGTCCCCGCCGTGACGGTCCTCCAACGTTCGGACCTGGAGGACCGCATTCGACGCTTTCTGCCCTCTCTGAACATTTTCGGCGTGATCATGCTTGCGGTCGGCGCAGGCATTCTCGTGTTTGGGCAGAGCAATATTTCGCTTCTTTTCGTCGGCGTCTTTCTGGTGCTCTTTGGCTTGGTGATGTATGTGCCCGTGCTCACGATTTTTGTGATGCGGCTCGCGACCGCGACCATCGGTCGCGTCGGTCTGACTGCGCGGATGTCATCTCGTACGGTCGTCCAGGCGTTGAGCCGCACTTCGGTCGCCATCGCCTCGTTGATGGTCGCGGTCGCCGTGACGATAGGCGTGACGGTCATGATTGCCTCGTTTCGCACGACCGTCGAAAACTGGCTGGGGCAGACGTTGAACGCGGACTTTTATGTGTCGCCTCCCCTATCGGGCGCAAATCGCATCGTTTCGATGGACCCCGCGTTGGTAGAAAGGGCGCGCGCGGTTGAAGGCGTTGATGCGATCGAGGTCTTGCGTTCGGTGACCGTGGCCGCCCAAGAGCTGGGCGACGTGCGTTTGAATGCGACCAATGGCGGCAGGGCGCGCGAATCGCGGATTTTTCGTAGTTTCAGCGGCGACCCCGAGTCCATCTATCCGCAGCTGGACGCCGGCGCGATCGCCGTCACCGAACCGTTTGCCAACCGGCACAATGTGACCGAAGGTTCTACGGTGACCTTGTTGACGGACAAGGGCGCGCGCGCGTTTTCCATCGTTGGCGTCTATTATGACTATTCGAGCGATCAGGGCTCGATTCTCATGTCGCTCGACGTGTACCGGCAGTATTGGAACGATCCCGCGATTTCGGGATTTTCGGTCTATGTTGCGCCAGGCGCGGATGTGAATCAGGTGGAAGACGGGGTGCGCGCGGCTTTGGGCGGCAACGATGTGGTGGTCCAAAGCAACCGCGCCTTGCGCGATGCGGCGTTGGTGATTTTTGACCGAACCTTTGCCATCACTCAGGCGCTGCGCGTGATCGCGGTCGCGGTCGCGTTTATCGGGATTCTCTCGGCGCTGATGGCGCTGCAGCTCGAACGGACGCGCGAACTGGGCACACTGCGCGCGACAGGCATGACTTTGCGTCAACTGTGGCAGTTAACGCTCCTGGAGAGCGGGCTGATGGGCGCGACGGCGGGTGTGCTCGCCATCCCTGTTGGCTTGATTCTGGCAGCTATTTTGATCTATGTCATCAATCTGCGTTCTTTTGGTTGGACGATCTTTTTCACCAGCGTCCCCGAAGTGTATTTACAGGCGCTCCTGGTTTCAGTCACTGCCGCGCTGCTCGCCGCGATCTATCCGATGCTGCGTCTGGGTCGGCTTCAGGTCGTCGAAGCGCTGCGAGAAGAATAAAGGCGCGCAAAGGTGTGTTCCGTTGAATGTCCCTATATGGCGCGTCATCGGATACTAACGTGAAACGAGTTTTGATTGCATTGGCGTTTGTCGCGCTCGGCGTCGTCGGCGCATTTTTCTATTGGCGTTCTCTGCAAACGCCGCCGTTGGCGACCGAAATCGTGGCGCTCCAATCGTCGCAAGGGTCGGACGGTTTTGCGCGTGTCATCGGGGCGCGCGAAATGCAATTTCCCCGCGACCACGGACCCCATCTCGATTATCAGACCGAATGGTGGTACTATACCGGAAATTTGCAGACAGAGGATGGGCGACGCTTTGGCTATCAACTGACCTTTTTTCGACGCGGCATTACGCCGGGCACGCCCGTTCACCGCGCGTCGGAATGGGCGACCAATCAAATCTATTTCGCGCATTTTGCCCTCACCGATGTCGCAAGCAATACGCACAACGCATCCGAGATTTTTTCGCGCGGCGCGGCCGGGCTGGCGGGCGCAACTGCCGACCCCTTCCGCGTCTGGATTGAAAACTGGTCTGCAACAAGCATGAACGCCGACGCGTCCAAGGTCAATCTGATTGCGGATGACGGCAAGATGGCGATTGATCTGAATCTGACCGCTTCTAAACCCCCTGTCGTGCATGGCGCGGGGGGTGTATCGCGCAAGACCGAGACCAGCGGCAACGCCTCGTACTATGTTTCTTTTACCCGAATGCCGACGGAGGGGACACTGCGTATCAACGACGACGAGTTCCGCGTTACGGGCAATTCGTGGTTTGACCATGAATGGGGCACCACCTCGCTCGGTGAGAACGCGGCGGGCTGGGACTGGTTTTCGATTCAGTTGGATGACAATCGCGAGCTCATGTTTTTCCAGATTCGCAACAAGGATGGCAGTATCGAACTACTCTCTTCCGGCACTGTGGTGGAACCGGACGGCGCAACACGGTTTCTGAGCCGCAACGATGTGACAATTACACCGCAAGCATACTGGACAAGCAGTTACTCGCAGGGCAAATACCCCTCGAAATGGAGGGTGACGAGCGCCGCAGGGGATTTTGATCTGACGATCACACCCGTCATCGCGGACCAGGAAATGCGCGTCTCGTTCGTCTATTGGGAAGGCGCGGTGGACGTTCAAGGCACATCGCAAGGAAAACCCGTGCGCGGGCGCGGATTTGTCGAAATGACGGGATACGGACTGCAAGCGCGCGGGGATGTGGGCTATTAGCGAGCGAGGCAAGCGGATGAAGCATTTGGAAATCGCGCCTGATTTTGAATTGACCGACACGAATGGGAATGTTGTGCGGCTGACGGACTATCGCGGCAAGGAATTTGTCGTCCTGTCGTTTCTGCGCGGCTTTGCCTGACCGCACTGCCGCAAGCATTTGACGCAGTTGCGTCAACACTATCAAGAATTTGTGAAGAGAAATGCCGAGATTCTGATTGTGGGTCCCGACCCGACCGCCATGTTCAAAATGTACTGGGCCAAGGAAAAAATGCCTTTTGTAGGGCTGCCGGACCCCAGACATTCGGTGGCGAATCGCTACGACCAAGAGGTGAGTTTGAGAAAGCTGGGTCGCATGCCCGCGCTGCTTATCCTGGACAAAAAAGGGCGCGTGCGATTTACGCACTATGCCGAAAATATGAGGGATTATCCGACGCTGCCGGAAATGTACGCCATGCTTGATGCGTTGCGCGGCAAAGAGACAGGTGGGCAGGACGAACTCGCATAAAAGAATCTCCGAGAATTTCTCGGAGATTCTTTGTTATTTTATTCTGAAACTTTGCCATGCCGATTTGGCTTTGCCGCCGGGACCGAAAGCGGTGACACGCCAGTAATAGGTTTGCCCTTTTGCGAGTGGGGTGGTTGTGTCCTGCGAAGCGATCAACCCCTTTTCTACGTATGCGTTTGTGCCGTTGGTGGCGCCGAGTTTGACCTGCACTTTGTATGTGGTGGCGCAGACCGGGTCGTCCCAATCCAATGGCACCTGCACCTTTTTCAGTTTTTTACCCTCGACAGGTTTTTGGAGCACGGGTTTTTGGGGCTTGGCGCACACCTCGACCGCGCCAATATCTACGGCGGAACCCTGTGGACGCGGAATGCCGCGCTGGTCGGCGGCTGGCGCGCCGCTGCCGCTCGCGGCGTTGATCGCGGGGCTGCCGGCAAGCAAAAGATGAGTTTCGGTAGCTCCGCCATTGTTGGCGAGCGGAGCAATGCCCGGGTTCGAGACGATATTTTGATCGCCTGCCTGGTCAAAAAACTGGGTGCAGGTGTTGTCACTCGAAAGGTTATACCCCAATGAGTTGATGGTCAGCGCATTGACGTCATGGCAATTGCCGCCCGTGTTGTTTGCCAAAAGCACATTCTTGACTGCAATGCCGGACCCGCTGTATGTGCCGTTATCAATTCCGCCGCTGCTGTACACTGCGGTATTTCCCACAATCGTCACATTGGTCAATGTGCCGTTCCCTTTTATATTGCTGATTGCGCCGCCAAAATTCGCCGAGTTGGCAGAAAGGGTCGAGTTGATAAAGGTAAAGTTGCCGTTTATGCCGTTGCTAATGCCCCCGCCGATGCTTCCGCCCTTGTTGTTCCGCAGCGTCGAGTTTCGAACAACGAGCGTCCATGCGTTGGAAATGGCGCCCCCCCCTTGGGTTGCTTCATTGGCGTTAAAGGTGCTTGATTCGACCGTGAGTGAGGAATTGTTGGTCACGTAAACGCCGCCCCCCGCCCCGCTCGCCTTGTTGTGGTCAAGGGTCGAGTTTGTGATGGTGACTTGAGCGCCATCCCACAGAAGCATCGCGCCGCCCAACCCATTCGCTGTGCCCGTGGCTTGATTGTCGTGAATGCGGGCGCTGTTGATCGTCGTGACCGCCGAGTGACGCGGGTAAATCGCCCCGCCGTTGACGGCTTTGTTGCCGGAAAATTCACCGCCGACAATATAGAGTCCCCCATACGAAACAATCGCCCCGCCGCTCGCGGACGCAATATTGTCTGTAAAGTTGACGACGCTCGTTGTCACGGTCCCGGAATTGAAAATCGAACCGCCATCGCCCGCACCCGACCCTCTTGTCAGGGTGAGATTGTACAAATTGAGCGAACCACCGGCATCAACGAGAAAATGGCGCGTCGCGTTATTCCCGCTCAACGTAATTTTGTTGCCGCCATCAATATAGGTGGGTTTCGTAATCGTCGGAAGCACGCCGCCGGCAAGGATGATGGTTTTGACGCCGCAGTTAAAAAATAACGAGCCGCCTTCGCTCACACTTTGAATTTGTCCCAGATAATCGCGCAATTGAACATCGTTGTCACAGTTGGCGACGGTAAAATTGGCAGCCAAAGCGACGTTGGAAGGATGCAAGAGGACGACAAGACCCAGCGCCAACACCGAGAATAACATCCATTTGAATTTGGACATTGCGTTTCCCTTCATTTGAACTTGAATTCTGCCACGCCGACTTGCCAAGGGTTCTTGGCGAGCCAGACGCGAATCCAGCCGATATGCTCGTCGTAATGCTCGTACGAATCGCCGACGATCAACGTGATCAACGGACGTCCCTCGCGTGCGGGAAAATGGGTGGGGTTATAGATTTCGTCCTCGCTCAAGCTTGTCAACAATGCGACGACCTTCGCATACATCTCCCGGTATGATGCCAGCACGTGATCGAGCGGCAGGTCGCGGTTTTTCTCATAAAGATGCGCGTTGAACCTGTGCATCTGCGCTTCGGCATCGCCCTCATCAATGAGAAATCCTTCTGCCCAGCGTTTGACCTCTTCGCCCCGCCTGTATTTTCCGACCCAATCAATCAGCAGGGTTTCCCATTCGGTCAGATGTGCCAGCGAATCCTTGACGCTCCAACCGCCATCCAACTCGGGCGCGCTCATTTGTGATGGAGGAAGAGTGGCGAGGAGCGCCTCCATCTCGGCATGCCGCTCGCGCACGCGGCGCACGAGCTCGTCCTTGTTTTCGGGATAATTGGACAGACGGGCGCGTGAGATTTGAATCCAACCCAGATGCTCGTCATAATGCCCGTATGTATTTCCCGCGATCATGTCGCGGGCAGGGCTACCTTCGCGCCCCGGAAAGCGATCGGGATCAAAAATGTCGCGTTCCTCCATCTGCGTAACAAAGTCATAAATGGCACGATGCGCCGCGCGAAAATCTTGCACGACGTCCGCGAGGGCGCGCTCCCTGGTTTGCTCGTAAAGATGTTGATTGAGCGCGAGCATGACAGGTTCATGTTCCTCAGGAGAATTGTAAATAAATCCGGGGACATATCGGCGAACATGCTCGCCTTGCAGGGAGCGTTCGAGCCAGTCCACCGTCAATTTTTCCCACGCGACGAGATGTGAGAGCGAGTCCTTGATAGACCAGCCCTCATCCAGAATCGGCGCGGTTTTTTCCGCGTCGGTCAGGGAGGCGAGGTAACGCACCATGTCCTGATGCGCGCGCTCGATTTCGGCGAGCAATTCCGTTTTGTTGGTTGGTTGGGTCATGGGTTTTCCTCAGAGACTGTTTAGCGTCTGAAAAAGATAATCCAGAATGGATTGGGAAACCTGTTGCCAAACGGTCGGCGCAACAAGCTGCAGCAAGTTGGCGGCGGCAAGGGCGCAGAAAATGACGAGCAAGAGTATGCCAAACAAGCGACCCGGAACGCTTTTGAGAAACTGTACAAATCGGTTTCCCCTGTCATCGTCGCTCGCAAAAATCATAGTCAGAGCAAACAGCACGCCCAGTGCGCTGCCCAGGAGCCACAGGATGGACGAACCTTGTGGGGTTGAAAAAAATTGGCGCACGGTCACCGGCACCGGCGAACGCGGATTGAGGATCGAGAGAATGCTGTGCCCCATCACCACCAGCCCACACAGAATCAGCACGACGCCCCACGCGCGCGTCAAAAAACCCTCGACATGCTCCATCACATGAAAACCGCGTTGGATGGGCGTCATTTCGGCGCGCAGCATGGCATTGACGCCCCAAGCCGCAACCCCCGCGCCAAAAAAAGCCAATCCCAGATCGGTCAGCGCTGACACGTTGAGCGGGCGGCTGATGCCAATGATGACAAGGGCAAGCACAAAAAACCCATTGCCGAGGTCTTTGGGGCTTTTTGACCAACGGGCTAGCAGATCGCGCATCCAATTCATTTCTTGGTTGGGCGCGGCTTGCTCGTCTTGGTTGGGCGCGGCTTGCTCGTCTTGGTTGGGCGCGGCTTGGTCGCCGTCGTTTTTTTGCTGTTCTTGACCGGTTTTGCTGCGGGCTTGGCTTTTCTCGTGTTCGTTTTGGCGAGCGTTTTTTTCTTGTCCTTTGAGGCGGGGCTTGGTTTGGCTGCGGTCTTTTTTGTTGGTTTGGGTCCCGGTTTGCTCTTGGTCGCTGCGCCCGATTTGATTTGAACCGCGAACGTTCCCTTGACCGGGGCTTGTACGCGAGTTGCGCGTTTCGGCGCAGCGGCGGCGACGAGTTCTTGGACCCGGTACTCGGATTTCGCTTCAGCATCGCGCCACAACGTCCATTGCGCGTGTTGAGCGATCAGCGCGGCGTTTTCGTCCGCGGGCTTGAGCTTGCTGCGTGCGACTGTGAACGCGCCCACGAGCGCGAGCCAGTTGGTCAGCAGCTCGAATTGTTCCTTGTTGAACCAATCCATCCCATCAAAGCGATTCACGCCCAGGAATCCCGCGACCATCGGGTCTTGAAGCAGGCGGGCGAGTTCCGGACCTTGCTTTTTACCCCTGGCCTTGTGACCGTTTACAGGATGCTGTAACGCAATTTTGAACAGCGACATCAGCTGCCAAATGCGCGCATCAGCCACCGCGCTCGCGCGCAAGGCATCGCCCAGCTGACGCCCCAACTGCCATTCCTCTATCCATTCAGCTGTTGTATGCCCCACCTTGTCTCTGCTTGCAAGCGTTTCCAACGCCTGCAAGATGCTGTAGGCGCAGAGACCATTGAGCAGCGATTCGTCCTGCATCCGTGTTTGCATCTCGGCGACGGCGATTTGCAGAGCCGCCGAGGCGCGTTTGGGCAGGACATAGTTGATGAGCCGTCGCATGCCCGCGACATTTTTCGCTACGCTTGTGGCGAACGCCGCATCGTCTGCCTTTTTGACGCCATACTCGACCAGGACCTGCCCAAATGCCTTTGCTTTTTGTTTGATGCTCTCTGCCTCCGTTTCGCCCGCGCGAATTTCGCGCAGAGTGTTTGCGTTCATCAGGTCGCGGAACGCAGCGTGCAGCGGCGCGAGCTGAATGTCGCGGATCGCCTGTTCGACGCTTGGCACGCCTCGCCCGCGCAGGCGTTCGTGCAGGTTGGCATAGATTTTTTCGGGCGTGTCCGTGACCTGACGGAAATCGAGATAGACCGCATATTTATACGCGCCGAGCGCAATCTCCAGACCTTTGCGAATGAGCTCGCGATTCGAGCGGATGAATTCGGTGTCGCTGATGGTATCGCGAAAGATGACGAACGTGTCGGGTTCGTCGCGCAAAGCCAGCCCCTCGGCAAGGGTGCGGCGGACGAGCTCATCGCGGGTCTTGTCGCGCGAGGCGGCAGAGAGGCGAATGGTCCCGCGCACTTCGGTGAATGAATTGTTGTAAGCGATGAGCGCGGACTCGTCCTCGACCCGGTTCGAGTACACGTATACGTTTTCCTCAACCGTGCGGTTAGAGCGATAGAGATCATAGAGCATAAAGTTTTCGACATTGGCAAACAGGCGGCGTTTATGCAGGAGCGGGAACACCTCGCGCGTGTGACGTTCGATCAGCCACGGATCGGGTTTTTCGTCCAGCATGGCGGAGCGAAATTCCATGCCATAGCGCTCGGTGAATCCTTCGATTTGTCCGTGTCCGAACATGGGCAGACCGGGCATGGTTGCCATCATGATTGCGACGCCAAAATATTTGTCCCCTTTGCCGAATTGGTCCGCCGCCGTGCGCTCGTCGGGGTTGTTCATAAAATTGACATAGCGTTCGAGCACGTGCGGGTCAAACTCGATGGTATTTTTGATGACGAGGCGATATTCCTGGTTTTTCTCGTCGCGCAGCATGTGCATAAACGCGCTATTGTACACGCGATGCATGCCCAGTGTGCGAACGAAATAGCCCTCCATCAGCCAGAACGCCTCGGCAAGCAGCAGGGTGTCGGGCGCCTCGGCGGCGACTCGATCAACCACCTCTCGCCAGAATTCTTCGGGCATTGCCGCATCAAATTGCGTCTTGGTCATGCTGTATTCAGCGCGGGAGGGAATGGTGTCGTGATCGCCCGGCTGGGGATACCAGAGCCGCTGGTAGTGTTTTTTGGCGAGCGTCATTGCCGCATCAAAGCGAATGATGGGCGTCAGACGCGCGACATTCAAAATGGACTGGATGACGTGCTCGCGCACCTGGGGCTTGAGATAATCGAGCTGCGCCGTGTCATTCCATGGAAAACTGGTGCCGTCGTTGCCGTGATAAATATAGCGGGCGGCGCCCGTGGCGCGGTCGGTGCGCTTGAACACAACCGCCGCATCGCTCTTGTCAAAATAACGGTCTTCGATCTGAATAGTGACGCTCGGGTCAGAAGAGAGGTCCGGACTTGTAAAGCTATAAGCGGGATAAGGCGGGACTGGGGACGAGATAAACCATTCGGGATGCTCGACGACCCACTGCGAATCAATCCCCATGTGATTCGGCACCATATCAGAGGCGAGGCGAATCCCGTGCCGCCAGGCGCGCGCCTCGAGCTCCTTGAGCGCGTCCTTGCCGCCCAGCTCGACGGCGATTTCATAGCCCGCGAGAGAATAAGCGGACGCCATCGCGTCGAGATTGCCCATCATGTGCTTGATTTCGGCGGACGCGCGGCTCCGCTCCCACACGCCAATAAACCACAGCCCCGTAATGCCGCGCGTCTGCAGTTCTTCCAATTCCTCATCGGGAATCTGGTCGAGACGCTTGATTTCTCGTCCGTATTTTTTCGAGAGCTGGTCGAGCCAGACGTAGGTGCTCTTGGCAATCAGCACAAGGTGGGGCATCCAATCGAGGTCGGGGCTGAATTGTTCGGGTTCGGGTTCGTACCAGACTTCTTTGCCCGTTTCGGCGTCAATACCAAGTTGCCGTTCGCGTCTAAACACCGGAACGGGTGGGGTGGTAGACTGAAAGCCGCCGCCGAATGTCCCGTGCTGTCGTGCATGCTGACTCCAGAGAAATTGTTGTTCTTCTCGAATAAATTGCTGACCACCGATGACGCGCGCAAAAAAGCGCGAGACATCCAGCGTCGCCCCGATCCCGGTCCACCGATAGAGCATGAAATCGAGCTGCGCGCTGAGCGAATCGGGCGCACTGATTAAGGGGGCACGCAGCGCATCGAAGAGCGTTTGACCCGTCGCGCCGAGTGGCTCCTGCGCCGCAAAATAGTCGCGGAGCGTCTGCACGATGCGCGGGTAGGCGGTCGTTTGAGCGAGGACGGTATCGTCAAAGAGTTCTTGAAACGGCGCCGCGGCGGGGTTTTGATTCTGGAGCCAGACGAGCATCATTTCTTCGAGGACGACCTCACGATTCGAAATACCATCGGTGCTGCCCGCCAGATATTGTGCGATGGTCTCCTGTCCGCGATACACGGGGACGGGCGGAAATTCATCCACAAACCGCGCGAGTGTGGCGTTGACCGCGTCCTCGCCGACCGTGTCGTACAGCGTTTCCACCGCCCTTGCCATCACGTTGCCGTGCTGTTGGCGATACTGCTGCAAAACGGCGTGTAGGATTTCGTGAATCAGCCCGAGCGCGTTCAGCTCGCCCGCCTGCACGCCGTCCGCGCCGCCGCGCGCCGTGTTAATCTGCTGGGCAAGCAAGCGCGCCGAGTAAAAATTGGCAAAGACGACATTGCCGCGGAGAGAAAAGAGCGAGTCGTCCACGTTGTAGCGGGCGCGGGCGGCGCGCGAGATGTGAAAGTGGAATTTCGGCATGGGAAGGAATTTTTGATTGGGCGGCGGATGACGAATGACGAACGATGAATGACGAATGACGAACGACGAACGATGAATGACGAATGAAGGAAAAGAGAATATCAATTATCCAACACTCAGGGTGGACTCCAGAAACCTTGATGCACTTGGCGTGCCTCCGCTTCCATCATAGGACCAATCACCTCGACCGCGCGTCCGCCGTGCTTTAGGACCTCGCGGCAGCCCAATGGCAGTTTGTCGGGGGAATTGGGGGCAAAGCGATACAGTTCATTTTCGCTGAGCGCATAGACCACTCGACCGATGCCCGACCAAAAGATGGCGCCCGCACACATGGGGCATGGTTCCGTGCTGGCATAGAGGGTGCATTTTGCCAACGTTGCCGCGTCGAATTGTTTGCAGGCGGCGCGGACGAGATTGGATTCGGCGTGGGCGGTGGCATTGTGATCGGTGTTGACGGTATTTTCGCCTTCCAGCAAGACCCGCCCATGTTCATCCACGAGCACGGAACCAAAGGGATGATTGCCCTTGTCGCGGGCGCGCTGCGCGACGGCGATGGATTGGCAAAGCAACGAGAGATCGCGCTCGATTGTGAGATTCATTTTACCCCGTTATCGTCTCGCCGCTCTTGACGCCCTCTTTTGCAAAGATAGCGGCGGGCAGGTTCCGGAAAATCTCGACGTTGCGCCCGATGGAAATGTCCGCCGGAATCTGCGTGCGTTTGCCGATGACAGTTATGCCGGTGTTGAGGCGTGTGGGGGAGAGATGATTGGGCGTATTGTCACCGTTTGCGCCGACCTGTGCACCTGCGCCGATGATCACGCCTTTGTCTGCAATCACGCGGTCCACAATCGCGCCCTCGCCGACGACCGTGTCATTCATCAGGATCGAGTCGCGGACAATTGCCCCGGGCGCAATATAGACGCCGGGGCTGATGACCGAACGCGTCACCGTTCCGTCAACGCGACAGCCATCGCAGAGCAGATTGCCATCCACGCGCGCCTGGTCGCCGACATAAACGGCAGGACGCTCCTGGCTGCGCGTGTGAATGACCCAATCGGGGTCGTACAAATCGAGCATTGGCGTTTCGCCGAGCAGCGCCATGTTGGCTTCAAAATAGGACTGAATCGTGCCGACATCTGCCCAATAGCCCTGATAGTTGTGCCCATAGACATTTGCGTGCTGGACAAGCGAAGGCAGCACATCGCGCCCAAAATCATGCTGGGTCAACCCCTTGCCGCTGAGCCACTGCAGCAAAAACTCGCGCTTGAAAGCATAGATTCCCATGGACGCTTGCGAACGTCGCGTTCGTTTGGGTTTCTCTTTGAAATACGAAATGCGCCCATCCGAGTCAAGCGTGACCATGCCAAAGCGCTGGGCATCGTGCGGATTGACCGAGCGCACGCCGATGGTCACATCCGCGTTTTTGGCGACATGCACATCGAGCAGCGCGTTATAGTCCATCTTGTAAATGTGATCGCCCGCGAGGACAAGCACATGTTCGGTATCGTTTTCGGTGACAAACTCGAGATTAAAGCGCACGGCATCCGCGGTGCCGTCTTGCCAGGCGCCCACCGCGCCGCGCACGCGCTGATACGGCTGCAGCAAACGCACGCCGCCGCGCGCACGGTCGAGGTCCCACGGCTTGCCAATGGCAATGTGGTCGTTCAACGAGCGCGGTTGATACTGCGTGAGCACGCCGACATTATAGATGCCGGAATTGACACAATTGGAGAGGGAAAAATCAATCAGCCGATATTTCCCGCCAAACGGCACCGCCGCTTCAGCGCGGTCCGCCGTCAAGACACCCAGCCCGCGCCCTTCACCTCCGGCAAGAATCATTGCAAGGACGCTCATGAGCGCACCCCCACGGTTGCGCCGCTCGGCACATCTTGTCCATACTCGCTAAACGCATCTTGTTCCGCTTTGGGAACAATCACCACGTTGCGACCGATGCGCACGCCCGGCGGAATCTGCGCGGCTTTGCCCACGACGGTCACCCCTGTGTTGAGTTTGTCGGGTTCATTTCCGTTGGGTCTATTGTCGTCGCCCGCGCCCAACTGGACTCCCGCGCCGATCACCACCTGCTTGTCCACTATCACCTTGTCCAACACCGCGCCCGGTCCGATCCACGTATCGCTCATGACGACCGAATCACGAATGACCGCGCCTTCGGACACATAGACGCCCGGCGAGAGGACGGAATGTTCGACGCGTCCGCGAATGTTCGAGCCGTTTGCCACCATGCTGGTGCTGATTTGTCCCTGCAGTCCGACTTTGACGGGCGGACGCTCGGAACTCTTGGTGTGAATGATCCAGTTCGGGTCGTAGAGGTTCAAGGGGGGGGTGGGGGATAAAAAGGCGAGGTTGGTTTCCCAATACGCTTCGATGGTGCCCACATCCACCCAGTATCCCTCAAAGGGATAGGCAAAGACGCGCCCGGTCTGGATCATTTCGGGAATAACGTGCTTGCCAAAGTCAAGGTCCGCATACACCCGCGTGCCCGCTTCCAACTGTGCCGCGAGGGTCCGGGCATTAAAGACATAGATACCCATCGAGGCGAGGGTGCCCTTGTCGCGCTTTTTTGGTTTTTCGAAAAACGCGTTGGTGCGCATCTCGTCGTTTACGGTCATGATGCCAAAGCGGTCGGTCTCTTCCAGGGGCACGTTCATGACGGCGACGGTCAGGTCGGCATTGTTTTCGTGGTGAAACTTGAGCATGGGGCGATAGTCCATTTTGTAGATATGGTCGCCCGAAAGGATGAGGACGTCGTCGGCGCGCTGGTCGCGCACGTCCTCCAGGTTCTGATAGACCGCGTCTGCCGTGCCGCCGTACCAGTGTTCGCGCCCGCGCGCTTGGAAGGGCTGCAAGAGCCGGATGCCGCCGCGCGCCCGATCAAGGTCCCACGGTTTGCCGACGCCGATGTGATCGTTGAGCGAGCGGGGGCGATACTGGGTCAGGACGGCGATATTGAAAATGTCCGAATTGACGCAGTTCGAGATGGTGAAATCTATGATGCGATAGCGCGCCGCAAAAGGGACGGCGGGTTTGCTGCGCTCTTCCGAGAGGACAGAGAGGCGAGTCCCCGCGCCGCCCGCCATGATGATTCCAAGTACGTTGGACATAGTTCACACCTCAAAGGGATCTAACCGCGAATTTGCAAAGATGGTAGACGGTGATGCAAAAGTTGGAAAACGCGAATCTGCGCGAATCTTGGCGAATCTACACGAAACAGAAATTGGCACGGTCTAGCAGGTTGTCGGAGTGAAATCAAATTATAGTTATTTTTGAGATACCACGACGCGCGTTCATAGTTACAAATGAGGTCTCTCCGACAACCTGCTAGCGGGTCAGGATTACTCTTTTATATTCCAGCGAGTTTGGAGCGCCAAAATCCAATAGCAGCCCAAGCTGAAATTTTGTGCCTTTCAGATAGTTCTTCATCTGCGCAAATTCAATGGACGTCAAACGGTCAAGCGTTTTGAGGTCAACTATGATTTTATCAAAGCAGAAAAGGTCAGGCACATATACTTTGCGGAGCCTATGGTTTTTGTAATATATTGCCAGTTCTTGCTGGGGTCGAAACGGGATACTGCATGACGCGAGCTCGATTTCCAGCGCTTGTTGATACACCGCCTCCAAAAAGCCCGGACCAAGGTGGTTGTAAACCTCCATCGCAGCCCCAACAATCATGAAAACTTACTCTTTGTACAGCAATTCTGGCATGATTGATACCCAATTCGTAAAAATTCGCGAAAATTCGCGATTTCCGACGCTATGAAAAAAGCGAATTCAACGCAGGCAAGAGCTGCTGCTCAGCAACGACGTGCCAGGACATTTTGTGGGCGAGGGCGCGCCCCTGTTCCAACAGCACCCACGCGTCATGTCCCCGGCGCGGGAGCCGCTCGATGATTTTGGCGGCGGCGCGATAGCTTTCGGCGGCTTCGATCTGGTCGCGTTCGAACGAACCAATGCTGAGCATGGCGCGCGCGGTCGGATACTCCCAGCCATACGGCAGACTGATATAATCGGCGAGGACGATGTTGTCTAGTTCAAGCCCTCCGGTTCTCTCGATAAAGTACACACAGCCGCATGATGTGCTCAGGCAGCAGAGGGCGCCCGAAGAGAGCGGCTCTAGTTGCGCGATGCCGAACGGCTCGTAAATGCTCTGCCCAAATTCCACATCCGGTCCGCGGCGAATGTCGGCGTATTCCATATCGCCCGGCATGCGCCCGCCGCAGCGGTCGCGGCTCCACCCGAACTGATTGAAAAGAATAATGCGGCTGGCGCGGGCGCGGGCATTGAATTCTTGAATGGCTTGATAGTATTCGATCTCCATACCCATCAGATCGCCGTTGTCTGCGCGGTGTCGCGCGGGCCAGCCATACTCGCGTTCCCACTGCCACGCCTGCTCGGACGATCTGCCCGCGGGGATGGTCGAACTGAGCGTAAAAAGCGCTGCGGTTTCGCCGCGCGCCGCGAGCATGTTGTCGAGATGCCGCATCACCGCAATATCGCGCCAGAGCGCTTTGGAAAGAACCATGCGCGTCACGTGCGTATAGACCCAGGTCGGGCGAAAGCCGGTGAGCGCCTCGGCGTATCGGGCGAGACGGTCTTTGCTTATCCAGCGGTCGTCAAGATTGATCGTTTGCGCGGGAACACCGTTATAGACGAGTGAAATCGGGCGCGACGCAAATTGCGGCGAAAGAAATTGCAGTTCGCGCATTGTGATATCGCTGACGGCGAGGAACGCGTCGAACCTGCCCGCGGCATGAATCATGGCGTGGCGATAATTCCACCACTGGTCACCAAATAAATCGCTGACGTATAAATTCTCGCGTTGTGCGCGGTCGAGCACGTTATAAAACCGCGTATCGTGTCCGCGGTCACCCTCGACGATGGGGCGCATCGTCGCCACCTCGTGCGCGTAAAAAACAGACTTGTATGTGCCGGGTTGGCGGTGGAGGGCGGCAAAGACCATCGGCAAGCCGAGCCACTCGTGCGCGAGCAGCACCGCGCGCCCGGGCGACCAATTGACGAGCGCACCCAACGCGGCGACGCTCGGCGCGGCGGCGGCGAGATACCAATTGTATTCGCCGTCATACTCATAGCGCCGACTGTCAATGCCAAAATCCGCGCTCAAGATATATTTCGTTTCAGTCACACTCGCGGGATTGACGTTGTGTGGGTCAATCAGCAGCACCTCGTGCTCGAAATTCCCGTACCTTTTTTTGCCATATACGATATAGACGTGGTAATCGCGTTCGACCTGATTAAACGCCTGCGCCAATTCGGGGGCGACGGTATTGTCCCACCGCCATGTCAGATACTCGGCGCGAAAATGGTTGCGCGGCGCAAACAGGCGCGACATTTCCAAATCGTCCGCCGTATTGAGAGGTCCGACGAGGATGGTGCGCGTGACGGCGTCGTTATACGCGGGTTGGGTGAGCAAGCCATCGAGGACCGCGCCGATGCCGCCGAGTTTGATGCCTGCTTCGTGTGTGGAATGGACGACCAGGTCGAGAGAATGTGCCATTGAGAATGCCTTAACGTTCGAGGAAATGGGGGTCGTGCACGTACACGTCTATCTTAGTGATTCCGCATACGACTGTCAATGGCTTGGCGTAATCCGGGTGTGCGTCACAAATGTGGACGGTAAGGAACGAACGCTGTTTCGTTCCCTGCCCGGCACGCTGCGGCGAGCGTGCCCTACTCACGACCAAAAATAGGACGCACATCAGATGGGTGTTGCACGAATAAGGATGGCACAAGTCGGATGGGAGCAAAATGGAAAACTATACCCTGACCATCAAGAACCTGAAAAATCTGCCCCGCGCCTTCATCCTTGAATCGGACAGCATTGATCGGCTGCTGGTCAATCCGGGACGAAAACTGCTCGGCGTGGAACGAATGAACACGGCGTTTGAGGCGACGACGACGTGGTGTCGCGCCCTGGGCGAACAGGGTTTTTTGCCTGATAACCCGCAAAAGATTTGCACCGTGACCGTGCTGGCGGAGGGCATGGGGCATAATTTGCCCGCGGCGCTCGGGACAGCACTCGCACCCGGGCGACAGCGCGGCGACAATTTTATGGGCGTGAGTCGCTTTGCCTTGTCCAAAGGGGTTGACGACGCGTACACGCCGTTCGACGCGCGAATCAAGTATCTGCGGGTTGAATCGCCTGCGCCGGTGTGGGTGATGCTGGATACGATTGCGACCGGGGCGACGCTGGTGCGCGGGCTGGAGGCGGCGTTTGAGAATGCGCCAAAACCGGAACAGATTTTGCTGGGCACGCCTGCCGGAAGTGTGCCGGGCATGAAAAAAATCGGCGAGGTGTGCGCGGCAGCAGATGTGCGCGTGACATTTTTCTTTTTCGGCGCGATTTTTGGATTGTGGCAAGACGGGACCGCGCTGCCGTGGTGTCATCCGGATACGATTTTGGCGGGAACGCCGCGGAGCAAGCGGAATCAAGAGTTGACCGCGCGGATTTTTAATCGCATTGAAGGTTTTTGCGCGGTCGGGGACTGCTCGGCGAATTTTTTTGACGTGAATGAGGCAGAGAAAATTCTACACGAGGAAGAGGAACGATTTGGTTGGAAACTGCCTTGATTAAATAAAGCCCTGTGCGAAAGCGATCTTGCGCACAATTTCTAGTTGACCCCAGCCGCGTTCGGGCTCACCCGCGACCAGAGCCTCCTGAGCGCGGGTGAGCGCGTCATTCAGACCGTCGTCCAGCTTTTCTTGCGAGGGTTTTTGAATCTGCGAAATGTAATGGACTGCCTGCACTGAATCCTGCTCCCGCCGCGTCAATTCCAGCAGCGGAAAAAGCGCGAGCGTCTTGAACGGATACAACTCTCCGAACGGTTCCCACATCTGCAGCGCATCGTTCGCAAACCGGCGCGCCTGTGCCGCATTGTTTTCGCGCAGCGCAATCCATGCCAGATTTGCCAAGCCTGCCGCATACCACGGCGTTCCCAGGGCGCCCTCGAGTTTTTGGGCCGTCTCGACCAGCGCGCGCACGCGCTCCGGCTCACCGCGCCAGCGATAGAGGACGGCGAGATATGTCATGGACCAGAGGGAATAGGTCACCGCCCCCAATTCCCCTGCGTACCGGATCGACCACAGAAATTCGTTCTCAGCCGCATCCAAATCGCGCCGTCGCAGCTCCACGAACGCCATCGAAAAACGAGCATTGAGAATTTGCTGCGCGTCCCCCGATTCTTCCGCCGCCTCTCGCATGAGCACAACCAGTTGGCGCGTATCGTCATCCATCACATAACGATTGCGGCGCGCATGCATCATTTCTACGCGGTCAAGAAACATGGCGCGCAGCAGCGGTGTGCCATAGCGGGTGACGATCGGGCTTGCTTGTTCGATCAAGACCTTGACGTTCTCCCAGTGCCCGTGCCAATAGTTGTTGTTCATTGCGCCGACCATGATTTGAGTCCACTCGTGCCAACGCTCGCGCGATGGGGATTCGTTGGGCGGTCCCAATTCGGACAGCGCACGCTCGTAGGTAAGGCGCGTCGTTTCGTATTCGAGCAAGAGCTGGTGGACGTCGCCGATCTTGCGCGTCAAACGCGCTCGCGTCAACGCGTCTTGCGCTTGGTCCAGCCCCGCCGCATACTCGGTCAATGCCTCTTGCGACTTGGCAATCATGGCAAGAACATCACCGACACTTTCATGGAGCTCGAGCAAGGATTGTGTGGAAGGGTGCGCCCGTTTTTTCTCCTGGTCGAGCGCGGCGCGAAAATATGTGATCGCTTCACTGTTTTCAAAGCGAGACCTGGCGCGCTGCCCTGCCAGCGTGAAATAGCGCGCAGCTTGATCGGGCATTTCAGCTGCCCGATAGTGCCGCGCCAGCTCGTCTGCCGAAGTCTGGCTTTGCTGCTCCAAGGTCACGGCAATGGCGCGGTGCAGGAATTTGCGATCTTGTTTGAGCAGGGTGTCGTACGCGCTTGCCTGAATAAGGATGTGGCGAAAAAAATACGTGTGCTCTGCATCCGTCAGCGCGCGAATCAAATGCGCCGTTTCCAACTGTTCGAGCGAAAGCGCGAGAGGATTCATTGCGAGGGGGTATTTATCATTGTGGCAGCGCGCTGCGCAAAGGTTTGGCGGAGAGTCTGATCGGGCACGGTTGCCGCGAGTTTATACACGACTGCCAACGCCGCTTTTGCCGCAAGGTCGGCATCGGCTTGGCGCCCCTGCATGTGATACAAATGACTTTGCACGCACATGACGCGCCACATCAAGCGGTCTTGGGGGCGTTGTGCCAGGTCGGCGCGCGCCGCGAGAATGTATTTTTCGGCTTGGGCAGGGCGGTCCATCTGCATGAACGTCAGCGCGCGCAGCATCCAGAGGCGAGGGATGACGACGTCGGGTTTGAGGTTGGCGGCGAATTTCAGCAAATGGTCGAGTGTGCCCATTGTCCGTTCGGTGTCGCGTCGCGCCAGCGCCAATTCCGCGCGCGCCGTCCACGATTGACGCTGCCCCAGCGTGAGGGCGGGCAGCGCTTCGGGCACATAACGGTCAAGAATTTGCTGCGCGCGAGTCAATTCGTTTTGGGCGATCAGGGTCGAGGCGAGATAGCCCGTGCCGACGCGTGTCCAATGCAGGGAACCCATCTCGTGCGCGAGTTCGAGGGCGCGTTCCAGGTGCGGCTGCGCCGCTTGAAAATCGAGCAGGTCGGCAAAAATTGCGCCGCGCATCATTGTCGCGGCAGAAAGCCATTGTTTGTGCCCGATTTCTTCGGCAATCGCAATGGCTTGAATCTCAAGTTCGAGCGCGCGCCCATAATCCCCCGCGCTCGCAAATCCTTCGCCCAAGACCAACAGCGCAAAGGCCTCGCCCGCGCGCCAACCCAGCTCTTGCATGAGCGAGGGCAGATGCGCCAATCCGTCGGCGGGCGAGCCGACGCCGGGAGGCAGCACGAGCGAGTCACTTTGCAGGGATGAATTTTGCAGATACATCGAAATCCAACCTTCTGCCATTCCTCGCCGATCGCCCAGCGTTTGATACAAATCAATTGCCTGGTGAAAATGTTCAAAGCCCGTCTGAAAATCTCCGCTCATCAACCCTGTCATGCCCAGAAGGTTGAACGTATCGGCAACCCCGCGCGTATCCGGAAGGCGTTGAAAAATATTCAACGCCTCCTGATGATACATGTGTGCGCGTTGAACATCCTCATTGTTCATATACCAGTTGCCGATGCGATTGAGAGTGTGGGCGATGCGGACGCGGTCATTCTTGTCACGCGCCAGTTCGAGCGCCTTTTCAAAATAGTCCCCGGCGCGCCCGTAATCACGCGCGAGCCATGCGAACCCAAGGTCAATCAGACTCTGCCACTCGGCTTGGTCGTCCTGCTCACTGCGCGCGAGAGCGAGCGCGTTTTCCAAATCCGCGCGGGCGGCGTCAAAATTGCCGATGCGTTCGTAAATTACGCCGCGGGCGCGATGGAGCGTGTCGCGCGTATCAGTCTTGAGCTCGGTTGCCGCGTCCAGGGCGCGTGTGTAAAAAGCAAGCGCCTCCCGGTTGGCATAACGCGCGGCGGCATGTTCGGCGGCGCGCTCGAAATAATAGAGGGCGCGTCGTATCTCGCCGGCTTGGTCAAAATGTTCGGCGAGCCGCGGCGCGAGGTCTTCTAACTGATCGGGATATGCTTTTTCGAACGCTTGCGCAACAAAGAGATGCAGGCGTCGCCGGTCGTGTCGCATCAGGGAGGCATAGACAGTATCCTGGACCAGTGCGTGCTTGAACAAATAGCTCGGTTCGTTCTCTGCGCCATCCTCGATCAATTGCGCCGCTTGAATGTCGCGCAGCGCGGCGGCGAGGGGAAACGCGGGCGGCGGAGAAGGGTGAATTTCGGTATTCATAGCTCGCGCGCCGCGCGTGCCCTCAAGCGCGCGCGATATTCTTCCGGGGTTCGCTCTGCAATACTTGCGATCAGGGTTTGTGTGTGCGCGCGAAAATCGGCGGCGAGTTCCAAATTGCCGCGCCGCGCTTCGAGCCGCGACAGGGCGGCGAATATCTGCCACAGCGTCCATTGAGCCGCCATCGCCTGAGCAATGTCGAGCGCCAGATAGAGGTCGTCCGCCGCCTCAGGCACTCTATCGAGACTCGAAAGCGCGCGCGCGCGGAGCAGGAGCAAATTTGGCTGCATCTGGCGAATGCTGTTCTTGAACAAAAACTCGAGCAATTTACTCGTCTCGGTCAACGCCCCTTGATAATCATGGTCGAAAAGTTGGAGCCGGATCTTGCTTCGGGCGACGTCAATGCCGAACAACGGGTTCCCGATGAAATCTGTCAACTCGATTTTTTCGGGCAGCATTTTGCGGACCGGTTCCAATATCCCCATCTCCAAAGAGGCGTCCGCCAAAGCGCCGATAGCAACCGAGCGAATGGCAAGAAATTTGGCGGATGCGACCTCCAGCGCCTGGTTGGCGAGCTGGGCGCCGCGTTCGGGAAATCCCAACTCGGTATAAAGCCGCGCCAGATCGCTGCGGGTCATGACCAGTGTGGGTGGAAAATACTCTTTGCCGAGGGCGATTGCCTCGAGCATGACGCGTTCGGCAGCCGCAATGTCACCCCGTTCGAGGTATGCTTCCCCAACCCACGCTTGCGAAAACGCCTCGTTCCACTTGTTGTCTATTTCACGACTGATGCGAAGCGCCTGCTGAGATTCCTGAATTGCCAAATCATACTTGCCCGCCGCAAGGTGAATCATGACGGCATAGCCCAGGTTGCTGGTGAGCATGGGGAGATTTTGAAATTCGATCCACATGTCGCGCGCTTCGAGATTGTACCGCTCGCCAAGTTCGGCTTGACCCTTGAATACGAGCAGGGGCGAAATGTCGTTCAGCAGATACGCAATGCGCTCGGTCAGGTTGTTTTCACGGGCAATCCGCAGCGCCTCCTCTCCATAGGCAAGGGCAGTGTAGAAACTCGTGCCCACGCGTGATTCCATGAGCATGCGGTTCCATAAAATGGTCGCCTCGGCGGACTTGTCGCCCAGCTGGCGCGCCAAATCCAATGCATTGTCGTTCAGGACAGAAGCAAGGTCCATGTCATAAGCTGTGGTGGGGATGGAACGAATCGTTCCCTTTGCCATCAAGGCAGCGAGCTCCATATGCCGATCATTCCGCCTGAAAGCCAGCTCTGTCAGCGCATCATAGTTTTCAAGCGCGGCGGCAAAATCGTTTCCGAGTTCCAGGGCGCGCCCGCGTTTGAGATACAACTCTTGTACAAGCGCTCCCGGACGCCCCGGTTGTTCCGCCACCCGGATCGCGCGGGTATAGTGCGCGACGGCTTCGGTGTTGGCATTGATGCGCGCGGCGGCATCTCCCGCCAGCGCGGCGTATTCGAGCGCTTTATCGTCGTCGCCCCCCGCAGAAAAATGCTGACACAGCAATGACGCCAGCTCGACGCGGCGTTCGGGATAAAGCTCTTCCAACGCCTGTCCCACCAGGCGGTGCAGGCGTTTGCGTTCGTGATGTAAAAGAGACTCGCGGACCGTGTCCTGAACGAGCGATTGCTTGAAAAGAAAAGCAGGGTCTGTTTCATGCAAGCGACGAATCAAATCACCGGATTCGAGGCGCAAGAGAGAAGGTTCAAGCTGCATCAAAGACATACTGCACCAGCGGACGGACCAAAAACGAATCACGATATTCTTGCGGCGAATGTTCGGCAATCCATTCTAGCAGCGCCCGCGCTTGGAGGCACGCGGCGCGCGCCCCTTCCGCGTTGCCGCGCATGGTTTCGAGTTTTGCGCGATAGGCATAGATCTGCCAGAGACCGGGGCGGTCCTGCATCGCGCGCGCAACCTCTTCCGCGTTCTGCAGGTCCTGCTCCGCGGCGTCGTGCTGCCCAAGCTCCAAGAGTCCTCGCGTGCGCAAGATGAATAGTTCGGGCAGGAGGTATTTGACATGCGCCGCGCGCAATCGGAGAATCGGCTGTTCGGTTTCGCGAACAGCTGCGGCAGGGTTGCCCAGAGCCAGATCCAACTCGGCGCTGCAGAGAGCGATAAAGATCGGACCATAATTGGAAAGGTCGTTGGGCAAGAGACCGGCGCGTGCCCGGGCAAGGTCCCGGCTTGCTTGCTCCATCTCGCCGAGCAGGGTGTAAAGATAGGATTGTATCCCAAAGCGCCACAACTCGATGAATTGAAAGGAATGGAGGGTTGCGTTGTGTTCAAGATGCGCCAAACCTCCGGCGGGCGCGCCGAGCTCGCCCATCATCATGGCTTCCAAAATAACGCTCGCGGAAATGCGGGCTCCAAAGCCGCTTGCCAGCGCCAGTTTTTTGACCTGAGCCACTCCGCGCACAAAGGACTCGAAATCGCCCTGGTACGCCTTTAACTGGAGGCGTGTGCCTTGCACATAGCTCAGGTTCCAGTCATTACCGATGGTGTGGCACAAGTCAACCGCCTCTTGATAGAGCCTTTCAAACGCGCCAAGATCGCCGCTGATAAACGACAATTCGCATGTCGTAGCCAAATTGTCAGCCAGCATGGGCAAGTTCTGTGTTTCGGTCCAGATGGCGCGCGCCTGTTCGAGCGTGCGTAATGCATCCGGGACTGATGCGGCAGATACGATGGCGCGGCTCATGTCGTTGAGAATGTACGCGCGCAGTTCGGTCAGCCCGTGTTTGTCGGCAAGCGCCAGCCCCTCATTGCCATAGCGGATCGAATCGTTTGCGCGCCCCGAAAAGTACTCGTAGAGGACCATGTTCCAGAGCGCGCGTGTTTCGGACGCGGCGTCGGCGCTTGCGCGCGCAAGTTCTAGTGCCTGCTGGTTTGCTTCCAGCGCGGCTTGGAGGTTTTGGGTCTCGTTGGGATACAGCTGCAAGGTTGCAAGCGCCAAGAGCGCGCCGAGTTTGATTAGCGAGTCGTTTCGCTTGTGTCCGAGGTCATACAGCGCGCGGTATGCCTCTCTGGCGTCGTCGTGTTTGCCCATCAGTTCCAGCGTGCGACCGCGCGCCTGGTGCAGCTCGACAAACTCGGCGGTGGGCACCTGCAAGCGCGGCGCGAGCAGCGCTGCCGTGTCGTATTGCATCAGGGCTTCTTGGTAGGCGCTGAGACGTCGCGCGACATCACCGGCGCGGCGCGCATAGCCATAGGTTTTTTCCTCATCGCCCGCTTCAGCATAGTGTTTGGCGAGCAGCGCGGCATTGCCGTCCAATTCCTGCGGATACGCGTTTTCCAGCGCTCGCGCGGTGGCGCGATGCAAGTTCCGGCGATCATGGCGCAAGAGCGATTCGTATGCCGACTCTTGAATCAGGTTGTGCTTGAATTGATAGGCGAGATCCGATCCAAGCAGCCGACGAATCAGGTCGGCGTTCTCGAGTCGAAGGAGCTTGCTGTCGGATGAAATCATTCGGATCAACTCACTATCGCGTGTGCTTGCAGATTTCAGTTGTTACGCGTTCCGTTCCTGGTCTGCGGCGAGCACCTGTTCCAACACCTTGACCTGGAATTTTCTGCCAATGACCGATGCGATTTGCAGGACGCGTTTGGCGTCCTCCGGCAGACGGTCAATCCGCGCAATCAGCACGCCCTGCAGCGTATCGGGAATATCAATCGTGTTGATGGGTTTGGCAACGATCCAGCTGCCGTCCGAGCGCACCAGATTGCCGCGGTCAATCAACATGCGGATGACTTCTTCGACAAAAAACGGATTGCCTTCGGCTTTGGCGAGGATCAGATCGCGCACGTTTGCGGGCAGCGATGCGATTTCAAGCAGGTTGCTCACCAGCTCCCGGCTGTCCTTGTCGGAGAGGGGCGCGAGATGCAGCTCGGTCATGCCCGCGCCGGCGATTTCGCGCGCCTGTGTGACGAGCTTCCAGCCCGGCGCATCTTTATCAGGACGCGAGACGAACGCAAAGACGACGGGCGCTTCGGCGACGATGGGGTTGACCTGCGATAACAACTCGACCGATGAGGGGTCCGCCCAGTGAATGTCTTCGCAAATAATGATCAAGGGCGAGATGGAGGCGCGCGCTTTGATATAGCGTTTGTATGCGCCAACGTATTTGGCTTGGAGGGCGGGACCGTCCAAATATTTGACGCGTGCCGCCATATCCTCTTCCAGTTTCACGCCAAGTAAGTGCCCGAGAAATGGATACACTTCTTTGAGGTCGTCGGCAAAGAGGTTTGCGAGCGCGGTCTTGAGGATGGCGTGTGTTTCTTCTTCGGTCGCGCCCGCCGGCGCGCCAATCAGCGCGCGCAAGACGTCCGCGCTGAGATGGTGCGCCATAGATGAGCCATAAGAGAGACAGCGCCCCTCGACCCATTGCAGGGGCTGCTCGCCCGCCTCCAACAAAACAGCTTTGCGCCACTCGGCAATCAGCCGCGATTTGCCCAGACCCGCTTCACCGATAATGGCAACGCTCGATCCGTGTCCCATTTTCACGTCGTCGGCAATTTGCTGAAGCGTGACGGACTCGCGGCGGCGACCAACCATCGGCGAGGCAAGCCCCGCGATGCCGCGCGTTTTGATAGCGCCCTTGCGCGCATCCAGCACGCGATAGACGTGGACCGACTCTGTCTTGCCTTTGACCTCCATCAAGCCCTTGTCCTCGAAATCAAAGAGGGCAGGGACAAGGCGATAGGTGTTTTCGGTGATAAAGACCGAGTTGGGTTCGGCGGCGCTCTGCATGCGCGCCGCCAGGTTAATGGCATCGCCCATGGCGGTATACTCGAATTTATAGTCACTGCCGATATTGCCGACGACGACGAGCCCTGTATTCAAACCGACGCGCACGGAAAAATCCATGCCGTACTGCTGCTGAATCTTGCCGCGGTACTGCTCGATGTTTTCAATAATTTCCAATCCTGCCAGAATCGCGCGCTGCGGGTCATCCTCGTGCGCGAGCGGCGCGCCAAAGAACGCAAGAATGGCGTCCCCCATGAGACGCGCGACCGTGCCTTCATAATCGTGGACCGGCTTGATGAGATACTCGAACGCATTGTTCATGATCTCTGCCCATTCTTCGGGGTCCAGTTGTTCCGCCATCGCGGTAGACCCTTTGACGTCGCAAAAGAGAATGGTGACGATGCGGCGCTCGCCTTCGACCGCGCGCACATCGCGCGCGGCGTCCAGTTTGGCGGCAACCTCTTTGGTCATGTATTTTTCGACCAGTGATTCACGCGCTCCACCGGTCGTGGATGGGGTGCGCGCTGACGGGGGCGCGCCAGTCGGAGCGCCCGCCGCTTGCGGTTGAAGGTTTGTGCCGCAGTTAAAGCAAAATTTTGCGCTCGCAGGGTTGACCGTGCCGCAGCTGGGGCAAGCGCGCTGCTGTGCCTGTCCGCAGTTGGAACAAAATTTTGCGCCTTGCGGATTTTCGAAACCGCAATTCCAACATTTCATAGGGCGATTCCTCTCTGTTCTTCCTGGCGCTTGTTCCGTTTACGTTGTTTTTTGCTCATGGGTATCTGATTCGTGCTCGATTTTTATATGGTCAGGGGCACACTTGAAAGGGGACCCAAAGCTCGACGCCGTTGGTCCGCAGAAATGGAACGCGGCGCCCCTGGTCATCCACAAAGACGACATGCGCCCGAAAAGAGATACAGGGACCGCCTCCCGCTACTTTGAAACTGTCGCCTGTGGCGCGTTCGTTGGCGCCCGTCGGAATCAGCTGTTCGAGATGGTCCGCTTGACCGTATGGATTCTTTTTGTTGGTGTTTGTCTCCCAAATCTCGACCAGCCATTTATAGTTCTGGTCTCTGCCGGTCGTGTTGAGAAACGTTGCGTAAAACGTCATCGGCTGACCGCGTTTTGGAGCCCCCGGCGCAAAACGGAGACCCGTGACATAGATTCCGGGACGAACGGCGGCGGTTGGCGCGACTGACGGAGCGGTCGGCGTGGCAGTCCCGGAGGGCGAGGTGGGTTCGGGGGTGGTGGTCGGAGGCGGTGAAAAGGTCGAGATGGTGAATTGGTCGAAACGCACCTCGGTATTGGCAGTGTCATTATAGAAAAAGAGCCCGGCTGTCCCGCTTGCAAGCGCATCGTCTGTGACCGTATCGAGAAACTGGTCGTTCAGATAAAAATCAAAACGGTCGCCGCGCATGACAACTTTGAGGGTATTTCCGTTGTCAACGCCTGTCGCGACGATGGGAGAACTGGTGTAAGGAATCAGGTCGGTATATTTTTTATCTTGATAGCGCGCGACATTATAGTGACCGTCCTCTGTGACGACCAGGATATAGTACGCGGTGCCATCTGCGCTGGCGCGAAATACGATCCCATATTCGTATTTGCCGCTGCCTTCGTGGAAATAACCGTTTGCCTCTATCACGGCGTCGGCATAGTCAACATCGTAATATGAATACCGTGTTGTCGCCTGTTTGTGGAGCATATAGTATTCGCCAAAATCACAACCATACGCGCGCACATCGTTGTCGCCCTCAAAGAGGGGACAAGGTTCGCCCATGAAATCAGCGTCGAACGCGACAAAGGTTTCCGGCACGTCCGGGGTGGGGCTTGCGTTGGGCGCGGTGCTCGTCTGGTCCGGTGAGGGGGTCTCGCTGACAGGCGGCTCGAAAGTCGAAATGGTGAGTTGGTCGAACGCCACCTCGGTATCGGGCGTGTCGTTGTAGAAAAAGAGACCGACGACGCCGCTCTCGAGCGCATCATCCCGCACCGTGTCCAGGAATTGGTCGTTCAGATAAAAATCAAAGCGGTTCCCGCGCATGATCACCTTGAAGGTGTTTCGTTCGCCCTCACCCGTATTGACGATGGAAGAGCTGGTATAGGGAATCAGGTCGGTGTATTTTTCATTCTGATATATTGCGGCGTTGTATTTGCCGTCGTCTGTGACGGTAAAGACATAGTACGCAGTGCCGTCGGTGCTGGCGCGAAATACGATCCCATATTCGTATTTGCCGCTGCCCTTGTTGAAATAGCCGGCGGCTTGCACGATTCCGTCAACAAACGATGCGTCGTTAAACGCATAGCGCGTCGTCGCCTGTTTGTGGAGCATATAGTATTCGCCCAAGTCACAGCCATATTCGCGCACATCGTTGTCACCCTCAAAGAGGGGACAAGGATCGCTCAAGAAATCGGCGTCGAACGCGACAAAGGTTTCCGGCTCGCCCGGGGTAGGGCTTGCG
This sequence comes from Anaerolineae bacterium, assembly GCA_020851635.1. Classification (GTDB taxonomy): domain Bacteria; phylum Chloroflexota; class Anaerolineae; order UBA4142; family SHND01; genus SHND01. Next base: position 46,898 of record JADZCJ010000002.1, on the reverse strand, counting down.
TTGGGCGCGGTGCTGGTCTGGTCCGGTGAGGGGGTCTCGCTGACAGGCGGCTCGAAAGTCGAAATGGTGAGTTGGTCGAACGCCACCTCGGTATCGGGCGTGTCGTTGTAGAAAAAGAGACCGACGACGCCGCTCTTGAGCGCATCATCTCGCACCGTGTCCAGGAATTGGTCGTTCAGATAAAAATCAAAGCGGTTCCCGCGCATGACGACCTTGAACGTATTCCATTCGTCGTCGCCTATGGTGACGATGGAAGAGCTGGTGTAGGGAATCAGGTCGGTGTATTTTTCATTCTGATAGAGCGAGACATTGTAGCGACCGTCGTTCGTGACGGTAAAGACATAGTATGCGGTGCCGTCGGTGTTGGCGCGGAATACGATCCCATATTCGTATTTGCCGCTGCCCTTGTTGAAATAACCGGTTGCCTCGATGACACCGTCGACAAACTGTTTATCAAAATACGAATAGCGCGTTGTCGCCTGCTTGTGCAGCATATAATACTCGCCAAAATCGCAAGCATAGGCGCGTATTTCGTCATCGCCTGTAAAGAGGGGACAGGGTCGCGCAAGAAAATTCGCGTCAAACGCGATATAGGTTTGCGGCACATCCGAGGTGGGACTTGCGATGGGCGTGCTGACTGGCTCTTTTGGCTCGGTTGTCGGGGTTTCTGTGGCAAGCGGCATGGTCGTTGCCTGCGCCAGTGTGTTGCGCTCGGCGTTGATATCCGCCGCGAGCGGCGGCAGGGTGGCAAGCGTCAGAGTGTTGACGGAAGCGCGGTTTGGCGCGTGGGCGGCGGTGGATTGGACCGAGGTGCGCGCGGACGCAGCTCTCCCGCAGGCAACTGTCAGGAGCGTCAAGAAAAGCGAGGCGCACACGATTGCGATTTTGGTTTTCATTTTGTTTCCTTTCCACTGATCAAGAGATACGAGCCCGGTTCCGTTTGCGTATCTTGTTTTTACTCTGCGAGCGCATTTTCGGGCGGAGGCGGCGTTGCTCCAAACAGCTGCGGGCTGATTTTACATCCGAAATTACATTCGCGATCGAGGACTGAATTCTAAACTTTTTGGGAGGATGGTCAAGAGGCATTTATAATCCCACCTATGGAAACGATCGGTTTTATCGGTCTCGGTCTGATGGGCAGACCGATGGCAGAGAATCTATTGCGGACCGGGTACCCGCTTGTGGTCCATAATCGCAGTCGCGAGGCAGTGGACGCTTTGGCGGCGCAGGGCGCGCGAGCTGCCCATTCGCCGCGCGAGGTCGCGGAACAATGTGACGTTGTCATTACCATGCTTCCCGACCCCGACACGGTGGCGCGCGTCATTGGCGGCACAGACGGAGTGTTGGCGGATGCGCGCGTCGGTGCGCTGATCATTGATATGAGCACCAGTCAACCGCAGCTGGCGCGCGACCTCGCCGCTCGCGGTGCGAGACAGGGAGTGTCCGTGTTGGATGCGCCTGTTTCGGGCGGGCAGGTTGGCGCACAACAGGCAACGCTCTCGATTATGGTTGGCGGGGATGCGGCAGCGTTCGAGCGCGCGCTCCCTCTCTTTCAATGCATGGGCAAAAATATCATGCTTGTCGGCGGCGCCGGGGCAGGACAGGTTGTCAAGGCGGCAAATCAAATCATTGTCGGACTGACTATCGAGGCAGTTGCCGAAGCGCTCGCATTCGTCGAGAAATCGGGCGTAGACCCCGCTAAAGCGCGCGAGGTGATGATGGGCGGGTTTGCGACCAGTCGTGTTTTGGATCTGCACGGCAAGCGGATGGTGGACCGCAATTTCACGCCCGGCGCAAATGCGTGGATGCATCTGAAAGATTTGAATATTTCATTAGAGATGGCGCAAGCGAATGGCGCAAACCTGCCGGTGACCGCCCAAGTCGCCAAAATGTACAACGAACTGATTGCGCGCGGGTTCGGGAACGATGACCATTCGGCGCTGTGGCGAGTAGTGGCGGAGGACTGGGAAAAACGCGCTTGACACGCGCGTTTTTTTCTGCTATAAGTTTTCGAGTGCAGGCGACTGCACGAAATCAACCAAATACGAATTTGTCCGCGCTTTTTCATCCAGAGAGGTGGAGGGATAACGGCCCTTGGAAGCCCGGCAACCAGTCAAAGCAACGCTGCTTTGAGTCTCGGTGCCAACTCCGGTGGAACGGGAGCTCGATTGTGAGACGTTCCGCGAGATGAAACAAGCGTAGTAGAGTTTGCTTGCAGTATTTTGCGCCGGAGGCGCAAGATTGCAAACGAATAGTCGCTAAGATACCCACCTCTTCAATGTCTCTATTGGAGAGGTGGTTTTTTTTGGTTCAAGCACGGACCAAAATTTCGAAAAAGCAGCGGACGCACAAGGAGTAGAAAGAGTTATGTCGTTCTTGCGTGGTTTACGTTGCCGGGAATGTGGGACTCTATATCCCGTTGACGCGCTTTTTGTGTGTGACGAGTGCTTTGGTCCGTTGGAAGCGCATTATGACGAGACCGCGCGCAACGCGCACGTGACACGCGCGAGTATAGCGCAAGGTCCGCGCACATTGTGGCGCTATCACGATTTTTTGCCGAGCGAATACACGCCGCGCGTGGACCTGAGTGATGGCTGGACCCCGCTGATCCGCGCGCACAATCTGGGGCGCGAACTGGGGCTGCGAAATCTGTATCTGAAAAATGATACGGTGAACCCCACGTTTTCGTTCAAGGACCGTGTCGTCTCGGTGGCGGCTGCCAAAGCATTGGAATTTAATCTGCCCGCGTTAGCTTGCGCGAGCACGGGCAACCTGGCAGGGTCGGTCGCGGCACATGCGGCGCGCGCGGGCTTGCCTTCGTATGTGTTTATCCCCGCCGATCTGGAACCGGCAAAGATCCAAAGCGCGGCGATTTATGGCGCGACAGTCGTGGCAGTGGACGGAGATTACGACCAGGCGAATCGTCTCGCGACAGAGGCGGCGGAAACGTATGGCTGGGGTTTTGTCAATATCAATCTGCGCCCGTATTACGCCGAGGGCTCCAAGACGCTCGCGTACGAAGTGGCGGAACAGCTGGGGTGGCGCGCGCCGGACTGTGTGATTGCGCCGGTCGCTTCCGGCGCGCTGTATACCAAGATCAATCGCGGGTTTGAAGAATTGTACGAGGCAAACCTCATCAGTGGACCCTTGCCGAAAATGATCGGCGCGCAGGCGGCGGGCTGCGCCCCCGTCGCGACGGCGTTCGGAAAAAGTACGCGCGAGATCGTGCCCGTCAAGCCGCGCTCCCTCGCCAAGTCTCTCGCCATCGGGAACCCCGCGGATGGGCGCTATGCGATTGACGCGGCGCGCAAATCCGGCGGCGGAATCTTTTCGATTCCCGAAAACGCAATCGCGCAGGGTATGGCGCTGCTCGCCCGCACCGAGGGCATCTTTGGCGAAACCGCGTCAGGGGTGACCGTTTCGGTGCTGAAAAAATTGGCGGACGCCCGCGCGATTGACCCCGATGAAACCGTTGTGGCGTATCTCACGGGCAACGGATTGAAAACGCGCGAAGTGATCGAGAATGTCGCGCACACGCGGATTGATACCGCACCCAACCTTGAATCCTTTCAAGAACAATTCGAGCCGCGCGTGTTTGTGGTGGCGTAATCAACAGATTGGAGATTCGAGATCAGAGACTTGCGTCAACAAGTCCCAAATCTCTTGGAACTATGACTACGAAAATCAAAATTCCCACGCCGCTGCGGCGGCATACAAACGGTCTCTCGACCGTAGAGGTGAACGGCGGCGCAGCGAACGTGCGCGGCACGCTCGATACGCTGACGGCACAATACCCCACCATCGGCGAGCGTCTGTTTGACGGCCAGGGTCAGGTCAAATCGCATATCAATATCTTTCTCAACAACGAGGACATTCGCTTTTTGAACGGGCTGGAAACGAATGTCAAGGATGGCGATACCGTGGTCTTGCTGCCCGCGCTGGCGGGCGGCTAGTGCCACAACATGATGAAGATGCCTAGTCAGGTGCTGGTGTGCGAGTTATAAAACTCGATCTTTGACTACTCCATCTCATGTTGTTGCACTACTAGACGTCCCCGGTCAAAACAGAAACCACCGTCGAAGCACACTTTTTGTGTTTCGATGGTGGTTTTTTTGTGGTAAAGACGCAGAATTTTGTGTCGCCGCAATGTGTTTGATTGTTATGGAGTAAAAGCCAACGCCGCCGCAATCAAATCCAACGTCTGTTGTTCTTGTTTTGTGACAGGTGTTCCGCCAATGCTCAGGAACCCACCGTCAATGGCTGCATGGGCAACCCGGGTGGCGACACCCACAACAAATTCCTTGTAGGACAGCGTTTCTTCATAGGTCTCTTTTTCGTTCAGAATCTTTAGTGTCTGTAAACAAGCATCGCGCATCAGCGCAGTGGCGTTTGTGCGGTTTGCGCCGAGGTCGTTGATTTGGTCGGGAGATGTATGTTCGTGGCTGACCAGCCCCACGAGCGAGTCGGGCTGCGCCGCATCTCCGAGCTCGTGCATCGCACGGTGCAGCGCGGCGATCTCTTTGTTGATGCCGACAGGACCGCTGAACGACGACATCATCACTGCATAACCCGCAAGCGCCGGGGTCTTGATCAGGATTTGCCATTCCTCATCGGTGAATTGCGCGCGAATACGCGCCGCGTGAACGTTGACATTCGCGCCGAGATCGAGCGCGGCGTTAATTTGGTTCGCCAGCTGCGGATTGGCGCGCACATACGTCGCTTTTTCTGTCTCTAGAAGGTTTGCGAGACCTGCGGCATCGAGATTTTGGGTCTTGGACGCGCTTTGGATGGCGTTCATGACAAGCGGCGCAACCAGCGGCAAAAGAGGCGCGACATTTATGCCCGTGTTGTCTTGAATCCAACCGGCAACCTTGCCCGCGCCGACCCCCAGAAATTGATTCAGGAGCGCGTCACCCCGCCCGTCTGCGAGCGCATCCAGGGGATTTTGCAATTCGGGTGTCAACGAACCGAGGACCTCGCGCGCGCCTTCGGGGGTCGCCGTCTTGTTCCCGACCGCCGCAAGCAAAAGCGGGGCAGCTACATTGATCCCTTGCCTGGTCTGCTGCGCATCCAGTTCGAGCGCGGCGGAAAATTGCTCGATCAACTGCGGGGTCAGAGCGCCGGTAATGGAATCCAATAACGTCGTCATGCAGAGCTCCTTGAGAGGTAGATATTGAGAGTAGTATCATCAATCCGGCGAGAATTGCAACTCGGAAATTTGACACTTGATTTGTTTTCCCTATAATGCCGCCGATCAAGCGAAATGCGAGACGTACTGTATGATTTTCGTTGGGCGCACAACGCGACGCCGGACCGTCGCCGGGTGCGCTATTTTTATTCGTTTCATGAATGAACAAGAGCCAATTTGTTGTTGGCTCTTTTTTTTTGTCTTGACATGGCAACCTTGAAACTTCCCGGACTGATTGACCCGCACACGCATCTGCGTGACCCGGGCGCAACCCACAAGGAAGACTGGCACAGTGGGACATGCGCCGCGCTGGCGGGCGGCTTTACGATGGTCATGGCGATGCCCAACACCAATCCGCCCATCACCGATGCGATCACCCTTGTCGCAACACAGCGCGCCGCCGCCGAACGCGCGGTCTGCGATTATGGCATTCATCTTGGCGCGGGCACGGATAACGTCGCCGCCGCCGCCGAACTGGGACCGCAGGTGACGGGGCTGAAAATGTATCTCGACCAGACCTTTGGACCCTTGCGGCTCGACGATTTGGGTCCGTTGATGGCGCATATGGGGCAATTTCCAAAAGAGACGCCGATTTTATGCCACGCCGAGGGCCGCACTGTCGCCGCCGCGATTTTCGCCGCGCACCTGTTTGACCGTCCCGTTCACATCTGTCATGTCAGTCGCAAGGATGAAATTGAACTGATCCGCGCGGCAAAGGACAAGGGCATCAACGTCACTTGCGAAGTTACGCCGCATCACCTTTTCCTGACGCTCGACGATTGCGCGCATATCGGCGCAGGCAAGTGCGAGGTGCGTCCGATGATCGCCACGCGCGCGGATGTGGACGCGCTGCGCGCGAATCTCGATATTGTTGACTGGTTTGCGACCGACCACGCGCCGCATACCTTGATGGAAAAAGAATCTGCTTTGCCGCCGCCGGGCTATCCCGGGCTAGAGACGGCGCTGGCGCTCTATTTGGAGCTGGCGCACGAGGGTTTGCTTTCGCTCGATGACCTGATCAAAAAATGCTGTGACAATCCGTGCCGCGATTTGAAACTCCCGGCGCAAGAAAATACCTGGATCGAGGTGGATGTGGACGCCGAATGGGTGGCGCACGGCGCACACATGCGCACGCGCGCCAAATGGACGCCGTTCGAAGGGCGCACCATGCGCGGCAAGGTAACCCGTGTGGTGTTGCGCGGCGAAACCGTATTTGAAAATGATCGCGTGCTTGCGAAACCCGGCAGTGGCAGAAATGTGCGACCGGCGACACTACAGACAGGTAGCGACGATATTGTTCGTCAGCTCGGCGCCGACAAACAAATTCGCCGCCCAATTTAGTTGAGGCAAGGAGCAGAGATGAATTCGACATTGGCGACTAACGGTCGCAATGGACACACAACCCATCTGCCTTTTGGGGAAAAACGTGATGGTCCGCTCTTTAATCAGCATATTCTTTCGGTGAAACAATTTGACCAGAACGACCTCGACCAGATCTTTGTCGTCGCCGACGAGATGCGCCTGATGGTCCAGCGCGTCGGCTCGTTCGACTTGCTCAAAGGCAAAGTGCTCGCCGTCCTCTTTTACGAACCTTCCACCCGCACCTCCTCGTCGTTTATTGCGGCGATCCAACGGCTGGGGGGGAGCATCATCCCAATCAACGAAGTGAAATACTCGTCCGTCGCCAAAGGCGAATCTCTGCCCGACACGATTCGGACGCTTGAAGCGTATGCGGATGTGATCGTTTTGCGTCACCCCGAAACAGGCGCGGCAGCGCTCGCTGCCACATACGCGCACAAGCCCATCATCAACGCGGGCGATGGCGTCGGAGAGCATCCGACACAGGCGCTGCTCGACCTCTTTACGATTCTTGAAGAACGCGGCAAGATCGCCGGTTCCACCGTGACCATGCTCGGCGATTTGAAATATGGACGCACTGTCCACTCGTTGGCGCGGCTGCTCGCGCGCTATGACGTCAAACTGAATTATGTCTCGCCCGAGGCGCTGCGGATGCCTGCCGAACTGGTGGACGAATTGAACGCGCACGGCGTGAAACAGCATCAAGCGCATTCACTGGATGAGGTGTTGGGCGAGACCGATGTGTTGTATGTGACGCGGGTGCAAAAGGAACGTTTTGCGAATCTGGATGATTACGAAGCGGTCAAGGGGTCGTATGTGATCACACCCGAAATCATGGCGCGCGCCAGAGCGGACATGATTTTGATGCACCCCCTCCCGCGCGTGGGCGAAATCAGCCAGGCGGTAGACGACGACCCGCGCGCCGCGTATTTTCGACAGGTCGAATATGGCATGTATGTCCGTATGGCGCTGTTGGCGATGGTGTTGGGAAAAGCGTAGGGAGATTTTCAAATTTCGAATTTTGAATTTTGATTTTGAATCGGGTGATTCGAACGGTGACGAATGAGGAATCACGAACGAAATGCGGAGAAGTGTAAATGGCGCAGAGTTTTGTGAACAAGCTAGAGACAAGGGTGCGGGCAGCCAATTCGCTGCTGTGTGTGGGGTTGGACCCGCGGACGACGGATGCGGCGGCGGCGCGCGACGAATGTTTTCGATTGATTGATGCGACGCACCCGTACGCGGCAGCATTCAAAGCAAACAGCGCATTCTATGAAGTGTTTGGCGCGAAAGGGTTTGAGGTCCTGCTTGAGGTGATGGCGCATGTGCCGCCCAATGTGCCGGTGATTCTGGATGCCAAGCGCGGTGACATTTCTGACACGAGCTGGGCGTATGCTCGCGCGGCATTTGAAACCTTTAATGCGTCTGCCATAACGCTCAGCCCGTATCTCGGCAGTGACGGGCTGGAACCGTTTTTTCAGCGTCCTGAGCGCGGCTCGTTTATATTGTGCAAGACCTCGAACGCGGGCGCGGACGAATTTCAGGCGCTCGAAACCAATGAGGGTCCGTTGTACGAGACGGTCGCGCGCCACGCGCAGAAATGGAACACGCGCAACAACGTGGGTTTGGTAGTCGGAGCCACTGACCCCGCACGGATCGCGTCGGCGCGAGTGGCGGCGGGTGATTTGTGGATTTTGGTACCCGGCGTTGGGGCACAGGGCGGTGATCTCGAGGCAGCCCTTCGCGCAGGCGTGCGCGGCGATGGGATGGGTGTGTTGATCAACGCGTCGCGCTCGATATCGGGCGCCGCAGACCCCGCCGCGACAGCCATGCGCTTGCGCGACGAAATCAACAGCTATCGCATACAGACATCGGGCGGAGCAATTGTGCGCGACCCGCAGGAACAGCTGGCACAAGACCTGGTCGAATCCAAATGTGTCCGCTTTGGCACGTTCACCCTCAAATCGGGTCAGGTGTCGCCGATCTATCTGGACCTGCGCCGTCTCGTTTCGTATCCCACCATTCTGAGACGCGTTGCGCGCGCATACGCGCGGGTGCTGGGCGATCTGGAATACGACCGTCTAGCGGGCATCCCGTACGCGGCGCTGCCGATTGCCACGGCGGTGGCGATGGAATTGAATACGCCTCTGGTCTATCCGCGTCGAGAAGTAAAAGAATATGGGACCAGGGCACTGATTGAAGGCGAATACGCGGCGGGCGAGACCGTCGTTGTGCTGGATGACCTGACCACGACGGGTGAGACCAAATTCGAAGCGATCGAGAAACTCGAGAGCGCGGGACTGCACGTGCGCGACATTGTGGTGCTGATTGACCGCGGGCAGGGTGCGGCGGAACTTTTGGGGCGTCAAGGTTATGCGCTGCATGCCGTGACGACGCTGCCGCGCCTTCTTGAAATCTGGCGCGCGTCAAACCGAGTTACCCAAGAGCAATATGGCGCAATCAGAGCGTATCTTGGATCCGGCTAATGTACGAGAACCTGCGACCGCTGCTTTTTCGGCTTGACCCCGAAACCGCCCACAATCTCACGCTGTCGCTCTTGAGGTGGGTGGGCGACGCGCCGCCAACGCGCGCGATGCTGCGCGCCATGTACTCGATAGAGGACCCGCGCCTGCACGTGCACGCGTTTGGCTTGGAATTCAAGAACCCGGTCGGACTGGCGGCGGGATATGACAAGAACGGTGTGGCGGTGCAAGGGTTGGCGGCGTTAGGGTTCGGACATGTCGAAGTCGGAACCGTCACGCGTTTGCCGCAGAGCGGGAACGAGAAACCGCGCGTCTGGCGCGTCCCCGAAGCCCGGGCGCTGGTGAACCGCATGGGTTTTCCGAACAGCGGTGTGGCGACATTGAAACTTCCGAGCACGGGCGCGCGACTCGGCGTCAATATCGGCAAAGGCAAGGATACACCGCTCGAACATGCGGCGGACGATTACGTCGCGCTGCTCGAAGAGGTGTATGCGCGCGCCGACTATGTCGCCGTGAACATCAGCAGTCCCAACACGCCCGGATTGCGCGCCCTGCAAGCGCGCGATGCCATCGAACCGCTGCTGCGAAAAATCGCCGATGCGCGGGCGAACTTGTCGTCGCGCGTGCCGCTGCTTGTAAAAATCGCGCCCGATTTGTCATGTGACGAAATCGGCGGTGTGGTGGATGCCGCGCGCGACGCGGGATTTGATGGGATTATCGCGACCAACACCACAATCTGCCGCGCGGGCGCGCCCGAGCACACGCGACAGTGGGGCGGGGGTATGAGCGGCAAACCCTTGCAAGCGCGCGCGACCGACATCATCCGTCACATTCACGCCCACACGCGCGGCGAATTTCCCATCATTGGAGTCGGTGGGATCAGCGATGCCGAGAGCGCGCTGGAAAAATTGCGTGCGGGCGCGACAATGCTCCAGTTGTTTACGGGATTGGTGTACGAGGGTCCCGGACTGGTCCGACGCATCAATGAGGCGCTGCTGCGAGAATCGGCTCGAGACTCGGAGCTCGTGCCCAGAACGGCATAGCATGTTCCGGCGAATCTATGCGAATTTTCACGATTGGGTTCGTCTTGGACGCGCGGATTTGTCGTCAAGCAGAGCGTGACAAAAATCGCGAGAAACAATGCCCGTGCGTCGCCCGGCAAGAGAACAAAAAATGCGCCCTATCGGAGGCGCATTTTTTGTTGGATGCGGCACAGGACGATTTAGCGATCGAGCAGAATCAAGATGCCGGCGGCGAGGGCAATGAGCGGGGTGAATTCGTTAAGGGCGCGTGCGGCTGGGACAAAGACCTGCAGCCCGGAAATAATGAGCCACACGGCGAGCAGGAGCATACCCATGCCATTTTTGATTCTGAGTGACGAGCGACGTTTCATTTTTCCTCCTTGTATAGTAGAGTCGTTCACGGTTGACGACCATGAACAAGATTTATAGACTGCATGTAGAAGTCGAGGTCGACGTTGTCCTCCTTGAGGGTCCGCCTCGTCATATAGACTGCCGCCTCGGCTCTACGTGTGGTCACGGATAAGCAGGTTGAGAACTTTGTCTCGCATCACCCACAAGGCTGTGATGACGTAGAGCACCGAGGGCACCTCACTTCATTCATTCTGGAGGTCTCGATGCCGTACTTTGCTGGAATTGATATTGCCAAACGCGCGCACCAAATGGTGGTCGTGGATGAAAGGGGACAAGCCGTCGGCAAACCGCTAACCATCGCCAATACGCGCGATGGTTTTACACAGTGCGTTGACACGTTGCGCGCGCTGCCCGAGACGGTGCAAGTGGCGCTCGAAGCGACGGGCCCCTATTGGCTCGCCCTCTATGAACATCTCACCAGTGCCGGCTTCCAGGTGCATGTGTTCAATCCATTGCAAGTGCATGCTTATCGTAAAACGGGCGTGCGGATCACCAAGACCGATCGCCGTGATGCGTTTTGGATTGCGAACTTTTTACGCATTGGCGGTAGCGCCGCCACACCCTCACCCAACCAACACTTGTTACAAGTGCGCGAACTGACCCGCTTTCGTTGGAACTTGATTGACCAAATCGGCGACAACAAGCGCAGGGTCTTGAATGTGCTGGATCGCATCTTTCCCGAATACGAGACCTTGTTTTCCGACGTGTTTCTGACCAGTTCGCGCACCTTGCTCAAACAAGCCGCCAGTGCCGACGAGTTGGCGGCGTTCGACTTGCGGGAACTGACCGCCCTCTTGCACAGCAGCAGTCGCGGACGCTTTGGCGTCACCAAAGCCCAGCAAGTGTTGGACGCCGCAAAAAACTCGATTGGCATTGCGTTTCTCGCCGATGCGGCCCAACTGGAAGTGGGCTGTTTGATCGCCCAAATCGAATTCTTGCAACGCCAAGTCGAGCAAGTCGATCTCGCCATCGAAGCCTTGCTGACACAACTCCCCCAACACTTGACGACGATTGTCGGCATCGGTCCCGTGACCGCCGCCACGATTCTCGGTGAGATTGGGGACATCCACCGCTTCGACACCCTTGAAAAGTTGGTCGGCTATACGGGCATTGATGCGCGGGTGTATCAAAGCGGCCAGTTCACCGCCAGCGAGATGCATATGAGCAAGCGCGGGTCGCCCTACTTGCGCCGTGCCGTCTGGCTCGCCGCCAATATCGCACGCCAGCACGATCCGGAGTTGCAGGCGTATTACGAACGCAAGCGTGCCGAAGGCAAACATCACAACACGGTCATCGGCGCACTCTGTCGTAAACTCTTGGCACGCATCTTTGTCGTGCTCAAAGAACAACGACCCTATCAAGTCCGAACGGGAGGCGCAACCGCGTAAAAATTTTAAGGTTCGACCTCTTGACTTCCTATAGCAGGTCTATTATTGGAACCCAGAATGGAGATTGGAGACTAGTCCTCTTTTACTCCCTTTACACACTTGTGCGATACGAGTGCAGGGCGGCTACCTCCGTCGGGCCGTATTATACCATAGATTAGAAAATATGTTCTATCTGAGACCCCCGAGTTACCCAGTTTTGTAACCCAATACTGACGCAGTTTTGACCTACACCGTGTATTCTGGTCATCAATGAGAAAAATACGCGTGCGGCGTCTGTTGGCTGGTCTCGCCATCGTGCTGCTGTTGGCATGCACAGGGTTGATGGTGGTCTCTGCGTTGAGCAATCTTGCCACGGCCACACATTCCCAAACCATAGACCGGCTGAGCCCAGAGGAAAAAGCGCGGGCAGCCGAAGCGGTTCACCTGCGTCAAACGCTCGGCGATCAAGTGTGGGCGGGATGGGGCAGCGCGGACATTCCAATGATTGTCTATAACGAGGAATACGTCTTTTTGCTTGGCTATCGCGATCCGCCGGATGGGTGGGTAAGAGTCCCACAAATGACCCCGCAGGGCGCGGCGTGGGAACCGGTCCCTGATGAGCATTTGGCGGGGCAGACGTGTTATCGCCAGCGCCTGCCGTCCGATGCCGAACGCCCCCAGAATTTCACGGTCCTTGTCGGAGAGCGGTGGGTGTCGAGTTTGCAGACCAAGGAATGGATGCTCATCGCTCTGGGGAATTTTCTGAGTGAGCAGGTTCCGACACCCCTGCGCCCGCTTTTCCCGCGCGGGTTCATCGCAAACCTCTTTGTGGGCAGCAGTTCCAAGTATATCTCGTTAGTGCTGCACGAGTCCTTTCACGCGTACCAGGGAATGACCGCACCTGCGCGCCTGAACGCGGCGGAAAGAATGATGAGCCGGGCGACCAAGTACCCCCTGGCGGATGTCCGCTTTCGCGCGGCATGGCAAACGGAATTGGACCTACTCGCGAGGGCTGTGCGAGCACAAACGGAATCAGAAACCAAAGAGCTCGCGCGACAATTTCTCGCCGGGCGCGCAGCGCGAAGGATGGCACAGGGACTGGACAGCGAACTCGTCGTGTTTGAAACCGAGCGCGAGTGGCTCGAAGGTCTGGCAAAGTACACCGAACTTGAAATCTGGCGACGCGCCGCACAGACGCCCGGCTACAAGGCGCTGCCCGCGATGGCTGCAGACGCCGGATTCAAGGATTATTCATCCTTTGAGCAGCACTGGACCCAAGAAGTAAATCAAATCACGCTCGCGCTTGGGTCGGAAGAATCCCTGTTTTATTATTCGGGGCTGGCACAAGCGGTCATCCTCGACCGCCTGGCGCCGGATTGGAAAGAGCGTATTCTCCGGGAGAACGTGACGCTGGAAGAGTTGATCCGCGACGAGCTTTCTGGCGGAAATTAGCCCGCCAATTCCACTTTTCTATCGAGGTATTTGGGACGGCACGCCGCATGAGGACAAGGGCAAGATCGTGGCCGTTGAACCCGAAAAACTGTATTTACCGTTTGGAACAAAGAGGGGCGATGACTTTATGCGGAATTCGCCAAAAAATCATCGCCCCTCTTTGATTATGACGGCATCAAACCTATTCTTGCACAATCCAGCGCGATTGTTCGCGCATAAAGTGTTGGAGATAGTGCGGACCGAACGCGTTATGCCCCGTCGAGCCGCTCCCTTTCCAACCGCCAAACGTATTGTTTTGGGGCCACGCGCCCGTAGTCGCGCCTTGCCGCCGGTTCGAATAGGTCACGCCTGCCTGGATGTTGTCGTAAAAATACTGCACTTCGCGGTCGTCTTTTGAGTAAATCCCCGCCGTCAAACCAAACTGCACATCGTTTGCCAACTGCATTCCCTCTTCCAACGATTCGACTTGTTGCACCACGATAAACGGCACAAACAACTCGTCCTTGAATAGACGATTGTCAGGGGTCAAGCCGTCGGCAATCGTCGGCTGGACGTAATAGCCGTATTTGAGTTCGCCATCGAGAATGCGATTGCCGCCATAAACGATTCGTCCGCCCGCCGCAATTGCGTCGTCCACCGCTTGCTGCCAGGTTTTTACCGCGCCCTCGTTCATGACGGGACCGGTAAACGAGCCGCGTTCGGTCGGAAAACCCACTGTGATTCGGTTCGTCGTGAAATCCACGAGTCTGTCCAGGAAATCGCCCTTGACGCGCTTGTCCACATAGACGCGTGAGGTGGCGGAACATTTTTGTCCGCTGAATCCAAACGCGCCGCGCGCAACACCTTCCGCGGCGGCATCAAGGTCGGCGTTCTCGGTAATGATGACGGGGTTCTTGCCGCCCATCTCGGCGATCACGGGCTTGGGATACTTGATCCCAAAGTTCCGATAGAGGTGCATGCCCACATCGTACGACCCGGTGAATGCAATCCCGTCAATATACTCGCTCGTGCGAATTTCTTCACCCACCTGTGACGCGGGTCCGTGGACGAGGTTGAACGCCCCATCGGGCAAACCCGCGTCGCGCAGACATTGCCAGATAAAGTACGCGCTGACGGGCGATTCGGACGCGGGTTTTGCCACGACCGTGTTGCCGCCAATGAGCGCGCACGAGCTCATACCGGTCAAGAGCGCAATGGGAAAATTCCACGGCGCAATGACGCCAAAGACACCATAGGGCAGCAGCACACTTTGGGTGCGTTGGTTTTTGCCGGGCGAGGTGAGGTCATAGACAAAGCCGTTTGCGCGCTCGATCGCGTCGCAGTTGTAGCGAACGAGTTCCGCAGCTTCATACACTTCGGCGATGCCTTCGGCGCGCGACTTGCCGACTTCGAATGCCATCAGCGCGGCAGCTTGCCAGCCGCGTTCGTACATCAGGTCCGCGGCGCGGCGCATGATGGCGATGCGTTCCTTGTACGAGGTGCGCCCCCATTCGTTCGCCGCCAGGCGCGCGGCGCGAATGGCTTCGACCGCATCCTCGCGGGTGGCTTTGGGAAAATAACTGACGGTGAGTCGCGTATCGGCGGGGCTGTTGTGCGCTTGCTGGGCGCCGTCGCCCGCGTCCACCAATACGCCGTTGATCACATTTTTGTAATGCGCGCCCAGCTCTTCGCGGAAATGACCGACCGCGGCGTCATAGACCTCGTGATCGCTCTCGGTGAGTGTCAGGGTGGAATAGGTGATGCGCGGCGTAGCGCGGGTCGCGGTCTTTTTGTGAGTGGATGCTTTTGCTGCGCCTTTGGACGCGGCGCGTTTCGGCGCGGCGCGTTTGGCGGTTGTGCGCTTGATTGCTGACTTGGTTGTAGTTTTCTTTTTCGGGGCGGATTTTTTGGTACGGGCAGCCATGATATTTCCTCCGTAGAAATGCTCAATTACACAGAATAAGAGTCGTGCGCAAGAATTGTACGGGAAATTGGGAAGGTGTCAATCAAGTTCGGCAACTTGTGCATCAAAAATCGAACCAAAAAAGCGGCGCATCCCCGAGGGGATGCGCCGCTTTTTTTATCGCCCGCTCACCGTATCACATAATCAAAATACAAAAAGTAGCGCACGTGCGCCCTTGAGCCCCAGCCAAAATTCTTTCCGCAGAGACAAAAGCCGCCGATGGCGTCACTCGGCGCGCCGCGCACCGAGATCTTGTAATTGGAAGATTCAAAGCTCCAGCTGCAGTTGCACATATCGGAGGGGTCTTTGGGGTCGCCGACAATGGTCGGGTCATCGCCCACATTGCGCCCATCGGGGGCAATCACGTCAATCGGAGCGCCACCCGTCATGACATAGATGCTCGTGCCCGCGCCGCCGCCCGGCATTTCGTCGCAGCCAAAATCAAAGCGTCCGGACTCACCCGGGGCGTAGGCGTCACAATAGATCGCGTGGGAGAGGTGCCAATAGCCCGTTCCCGGTTCCACATTCACCGGTTCATAATAGATGCTGCCCCACCAGCGGTCGAGCCCCGGCTCCCAAATGACGGGCGGCGGCGGCGCGGCGGTCACGGTCGGGGTGGGCGTGAGGGTGGGCGGGACGCGCGTGCTGGGACGTCGGGTGGGCGTGATCGTTGGCGTGTTGGTGGGCAAAACGATATAGGGGTTATCATTGGGCACGACGACATAGACGCGCGGCGGTGTAGCGGACGGCGTAAATGTAGGCGGTTCGGTCGGGGCGACCGTCGCTCGCACATTACTAAAGACGGGCGCGTTTTCCGGTGTGTCGGTCGGTGCGGGGGTAAAGGTCGGAGTGGCGACCATCGCGACGAGACTGTTGTGCGTCGAGCCGAGTGCCAGCGCCAGCTGAATCAGATGCAGAGAGCTCGAGTTTTGTTGAGAGGCATAGTTGATTGCAAACGTCTCGACGCGTTTTACGATTTGCGAATCTTGAAGCCGGCTCAGGCGGTGGCGGGCGAGGTCCAGGTCGCCATCCACGGCGTAGGCGTCGCCGACATTGAGAATATAGTCATTCTGGTCGTCCGCGGTCAGCTGCAGACCTTGTGGGGCGGGCTGTCCTGCTGCCTCGGTGCGAGACGTGACAAGCCAAAAACCAATCGCCATGCCCGCTGCCAGCGCGAGGAGGAGGAGGAGGACAAAGGTGCGTGATCTCATGCGTCGTCGCGCATTGTACGATTCCGCGCGCGCGCGGTCAATAGGACAACTGCCATGCCGCTACATGCTGATCATCCCCGCGCCAGAATCTGAACTGCCACCCATGCCTCGCGCACCCAGACGCTGACCAAAACCAGCGCGGTAACGAGGGTCAACCCGACACGAGCCGGTGTATACGCCGCGCGGCGGGATTGGATGATCATCCAACCCGCATACAGGGCAAAAAAAGGAATCAAAGTGAGGTGAAAACGACCATCGCCAAAAATTGCAAGATGGACGATGAGAAAATAGAGGACAAAGCCACCCAACAACCCCTTCCAACGGTCGTTGGGCGAGAGAAACAGCCCCGCGACACCCGCAAGCATAATCACGACGTAAACCACCATCGCAAACAGGTCGGCGGCAATTTTCGAGTAGGAATTCCATCCTGTCCCCCGCGTCGTCGCCGCGGCAATGTCCGGCAGGTTGCGCTCGAATCCCCAGAAATCCGCGAATTTGGCGGGCATCCGCGACAGAAATGTAAAGGGTTCCGAACGGATATAGGCGAGACCCAACGCATACGCAGCGCGGTCGCGCTCCAGTTCATCCGTCGGCAGTGTGTTTAGCATCGGCTCGCGCACGCCCACCTTCCACACATTGCGAATAAACTCGTTGGGGGTATAGGGGCTGTTGCCGAGCCACAGATTCACCCCCCCCTTGGTTTCGAGCAGCACAAACTGACCGAACCGGGAATAGTTCCGCGCCGTCCAGGGCAGAATGACGAGCGCAGTCGCGACGGCAAAAAGCAGCGCGGGCAGGAGCGCGCGGGCGATCCTCTGCTGCCCGCTCCATAACGCCCACCCAATCCACAATGCAAACAACGGCGTGAAATAGAGCGTAATCCCCCGCGTCAGCGTCGCCAGTCCCCACATCGTCCCCGCGCCAAAAATCCACACCCCAACACGCGCGCTTGCTTGCCCCAGCCCGCGCGCCACAAAATCAAACGCGAGCATGACGAGAAAAATAAAGAGCGTTTCCGAAAGCAGCAGATGCGCGTGCGTGAGAAAGCCCGGATAGAGCGCGACGAGAAACGCGGCGACGAGCGCGATGCGGCGCGCTGGAACGTGGTCTTGCTCTGTGGGGGAGGTTTGAGCGAAAACGCGCCGAGCCAGATCGTACGTCACATACACCGTCGCGGTGCTGATAAAGATGCCCATCCCCTTGGCGACGAGCAAGCTATTGCCAAAGAGAGCGTATGCGACAGCGAGCGAGAGGGGATACAAAGGCGCTTGCCACGCATACAGGACCTGTCCGGGAAAAAAGGGATTATTGTCCTGAAAAAAACCGCGTCCCGTCAGCACATTTTCAGCGATCTGTTGATAGGCGAGCTCGTCACCGGTGAGCGGTGCGTTGACGTCCGCCAACACGAGAAACAAGACGCGCAAAAGGAACGCCAGCGCCAATACGCCGGGGAGGGCATAGGGGTGGTCGAGCCATTTGGCAAGCGCACGGGCGCTCGAGCGTGTAGAGTCGGTCGTAGTGTGTCTCACGGCGCTGCAACGCGATCCAACCGGATATCGCCAAAATCCCGAATGTGTTCAAGGACCTTGAGTTTACCCGGTCGCTTGCGCGGTTGGGTTGTGTTTTCAGCCGAGATCATCTCGGGCTATGCTGGTTCGGAACGCGGAATAATTGGCAGGACGAGCGCCGAGGGATGCTCGGCGTCGTGATAGATGGTCTGTTCCGCTTGAAGCATCCGTGTGGCGGTGGCGAGGGGCTCGCCCGTGTTGAGGTTGCGGTCGAACTTGGGGAATGCGGCGGACGCGATCTGGATGCCGATGCGATGTCCTCGAAAAAACACCTGACAGGTATTCCAAACATCTATCTCGAATTTATAGATTTTCCCCGGCTCGATAAGCGATGCCGTCTCCATCCCATCGCGATAGCGCGCCCGCACAATGCCGTCACTCAAACGCTGGACAAACCCCGTCGGGTGCGCGTCAAACAACAGCGCGGTAAAATCGGTATCCACGGCAGAGGACGATGCATACAACTCGACGCGGATGGGTCCGATGACCTCGACATCCTGTTCCAGCGGCGGCGTCATATAGACCAGCACGTCGCCGCGCTGCTGCACGGCGGCGTAATCATCGGGACCGCCGATTTGAGACGAAGTTGGCGCGGTCACATACGGCGTCGGGCGCGCGGGATCATACAGGTAGCGGTCAGGCGTGCCGGTCGCGGGTCTTTCGGTCGAAAGCGCCCCATCGCCAAAGCGGCTGTTGGCGTTCCCGCCGCTGTGGAAATAGAATCGCGTAAATTGCGTGCGCGCGAGCGGAAATTCATTTTCGTCGCGCCACTTGTTTTCGCCCATCACAAACAGTCGCGCCGCGGGTTCCTGCAAAATCCCCGTATCCTGCCCCTTGAGCAGCGCATCAAACCACCGCAACTCGTATCCGCGCAAATCAATCAAGGCGTCAGGTCCAAAGTCCACCTCTCCGATTTTTTGTGCGCTATTGACTGCATGTCCCCAGGGACCCATCAACAGTTTTTGATTGTTGCGCGCAAACTCGGTCGCGCCGCGCTTGGTCATGCCGATAAAATTCATTGGCGTGCTGATCTGCTCGTCGTCATACCAGCCGGAGATATGCATCACGGGCAAATTGATCTCGTGAAAGCGGCGCTGGTAGCAGATTTTTTCCCAAAACGCGTCGAGCGTCGGATGCTTTAGTTCCTCTTGCCATTGCTTGCTTTCAAACCCCGCAATCTGATCCAACTCGCACAAGGGCAAATGCTCGTATACCGGATTCCAATCCACCTCATCCATGGGCTGGCGCAAGCGCCCGTTCACCAAATACAACCCGCAAATGTGCGCGAGATTGTTCGTCCCCGTCGGCGATTCGACAAAGGGGTCGGCGGGCGTGACGATTACGATCATGGTCTTGAGGTGCGGTGGCTTTTCCAGCGCGGCGAGCCATTGAATCCGCCCGAGATATGATGCTCCCAGTGTGCCGACTGCGCCCGTGCTCCAGCCCTGCGCCGCGCACCATTCGATGGCGTCATAGCCGTCTGGGCCATCATTCCGATAAGGCACAAAATCGCCATCCGAATCACCGCGCCCGCGCACATCCATCGTCACATACACATAGCCGCGTTCAGCAAAATAGCGCGCCGCTTCGATATACAACTTTTGATTCTTGTTATACGGTGTTCGCACCAGAATGACGGGAAAGCGTTCGCCGTCCGGTACCGCGCCCGGCAGAACTAGATCCGCCGAAAGGGTGACGCCGTCGCGCATGGGCACGCGGACATTGTATTTTGCAAAGATGGGGTTGGGCATACTAGATTATTTTCCCGCCGTGATAGCGCATCTCGTAAATGATGCCGTGATTGCGTCCGATCCGTTCGATGCCCCAAAAATTCTGAATTGTTCCGGTGGTCTGACTGGTGTATTGGTACCCATCCCCGCGAATCAGCCCCGGTCCCCGAAACGGGCTGGCTGTTTCCACCCGGCGCAGCGCAAACTGCAAAAATCCATATGCTGCGCCGCGGTCGGCGGTCGGATCGGTCATCCCGCCCGCATAACTCATCGCCCAGATGGGGCGTCCGTTTTCATACACGGTTTCTTGCCCCACGAAATAGTCCATGCCGAAATAAATGTCGCGATACAGCACGTCGCCCAGCTGATACTCGAGTTGGCGCGAACCGGGGAGAAGGGGCGCCACGGACGCGCTGTCGCCCTGTGCGGCGTATGTCGCGCGTTTTGCCTGTACCAGAAATTCGGCGAGTTGCGAATCGTTCATGCGGTTAACACTGCGCCTCAAAGCACGTCACGCCGTCCTTGCCCACACGTGCCCCATGCACCGTGCCGCGCGGCAGGTCCAGGCGGTCTCCCGCATTCGTGACAATCTCTTGGTCCGTCTCGGGCAAAATCCACGTGATGCTCCCGGACAGGACATACAGCACCTTGTCAAAGGTGTGGACGTGGGGACTGTATTCGTCAAAAGGACCATTCGACCACGTGTAACCGTGCAGTCCCTCAGCGCGAATCGTCTGTCGAATGTCCGATTCAGTTGGCGGCTGTGCTGCTTGCCACCGGGTCAATCCGAGTTGTGCCATAACGCATCGCGATAAGCGGTCTGGAGAAATAGAGGGCGTACTCGCGCCGCAAGCCATCCGGGTACCGTTCGTCTATTCTGCTTTCCTGATTGTCGCGAATGTCATTGCCGTTGGTGTTACCTTCCATTTTGATATTTTTGGCGTTGTTGGCAAAGACATTATTGTGCACCTGGTTGTCCTGCGAGTCCATGAGGTAGATGCCCGAGCCGGCATTATCGCGCAGGGTATTGTTGACGATGCGATTACTGCGCGAGGGGAACGCGTTTACGTCCAGCCACCAAAATTCGCCGGGGTTCTTTTGCTCATAAAAAAGCTTGATGCCTTCTCGTGTGTTGATGATCTGATTGCCGCTGATTTCGTTTTCCAGACTGTTGAGCACGATGATGCCGTGATTATTCATGTTGGCGATCGTGTTGTCTTTGATGACGTTGCCTTTGGCAAAACCCATCCAGATGCCGTCAATGCAGTTGTGCATGTTGTTGCCAATGACTTGATTGCCGGTGCAAAAGCCCAGTTCAACCGCATTGTACATAATGTCGTGGATATTATTGCCCGCAATCACATTGTTGTTGCCACAGGGCAAGCCGTGCGCCTTGATAAAAATGCCGTTGCCGTTGCCGCTGCCCACTTCATTGTTCAGGATGCGATTGCCGTTGGACCCGTCCTGCAGGGTAATGCCCCCCGCATCACAGCCCGGACCGACTACGCCTGCGCCCCATGTGCAAAAGCGCACGTTGCCGTTGGTTGTGTTGCCTGACACTTCGCTGTTGCTGGTCTGCATGAGGTTGACGCCCCAGGCGGAATTGTTGGACGAATCGTTGTTGCGGACATGAATCCCGCTGCTCGTGCGAATGTCAATGCCGATGGCTTGCGAGTTGGCATTGTTGTGTTCGACAATGCCGTTGTCGGATTCGTTCAGCCGAATGCCGCCGCCTTCGACCATGCCGAGAAAGATACCAAAGCGCTGGTCGTTTACATCATCAAAATTCCTGGTCAACGTATTGTGATGAATGTGTATGCCCGAGGACCCCTCGACATAGATCCCATAGCGATAACCGCTCACGGTGCAGTTCCGAATCTCTACATTCTTGGGTCGCTCGTTCCCGATGAGTCCGAGTTTACGCACGACGATTCCAACCCCGACAAAATCAGCACCCTGCACGGCTTGCCCCCGGCAGTCCAACACCACGTTGTTCGCGCGAATATTGATGCAATCGCCGCTGCCGCCGACATTGCCTGTCAAATAGTATCCACCCGCTTTGGTGATCGCGCCGCACCCGTTGATCGCGAGCGACAGCCCGGCGTCCGATGAGGGGGGGGGCGCCCGAGTGGGTTCCGGCGGCGCCTGGGTCGGTTCGGGCGGCGGCGCCTGCGTTGGTTCTGCCGGTGGCTCTGTTGGGACAGGTGTCGGGGATGGCTCTACCGGAACAGGAGACTGCGGAGGTTCCGTGGGGCGCGGCGGTTGTGTTGGCGCAGGCGTAAAGGTTACCGGTACCGCAGTCGGGGGTATCGGGTCGGTTGGACGAATGGTTGGGTCAACGAGCGGACCGTCGGTTGGCTGTACCGTCGGCTCGGGGCTTGGCTCAAGAGTGTGTGTGGCGGAGGGTTCGAGGGTCGCTTGTTCCGTGGGTTGAATGGTTGGTTCCTGACGCGGCTCGAGCGTGGGCGTTTCGGTGCGACGCGCCAGCGCGACGATAACCGAAGCGTCGGTGGTGTGTGGCTCGACCACCTCGGCGGCGAGAGCCAAGCGGGGAATCAGAATTCCCATGCCCGTCGAGGCGGAAGACGCCATGACGGCATTGTTGCGCAGGGCAAATTCGTCGAGGGGTTCCGCAGGGGCGGGCTCAAATATCAGAAACAACCCGACCGCGCCAATCACGAGCGCCAGCCCAACGAGGATAACGAGACGCCAACCGGTCATGATAGAGATGCAGAAAGAGGGCAGGGAGAACGCAAGACCTGCTCAACTACAAGCGCGAGACGCCGTGAGAGGGCGACTCGTTCCAAATGCAAAATTCGCGGATTTTGCATCATCTACATCTCTACCGCACGAGTGGGCGCGCGAGGATGCAGCGATATGGGGCGTCCGGCGTCCATCGAGCGACGCCGCGTAGAATCAAGCGCGCGCACTATAGCATAGCGCGCGCGGAGCGTCAAACTTTGGTGAACCGGTTTTCTGCGAGCTGCACCCGGCTTATGGAGATTGTAGAGTCGGCGTCATGACAAGCGGCGCGAGTTGTTGTCTGCGGACAGGAGCAAACGGCAAGAGATGTTCCCGGGCTTGCCACCCCCCTGTCTGTATTTCATCCAAGTCGAGGAGCGTATCGGTCATGATTTCTGTGACTTGGACAGGTCCCAACTCGAAATCCTCGACAAGAAGGGGCTTTCCCCGCAGGATCAACTGTTTTGGCACGGGAACTCGCTCTACAACCACAAGTTGGTCTCGCGCGATCGGTTCATTCGGAGCGAGGGCGACGAGCGCCATTCGGTCCACGAGATCGTCCGGACTTGTAACTGTATTGCTTTTGATTGCGGACAGCGGCACGTTTCGGATTTCGAAAGAATCTGTCAGGACGACGCCCGGCGCAATCGCGTGTTTTGGGACAGGGATCGGCAAATAGTCGCTGATTTGGGTGGAGAGGACCGGGGTATACATTTCGAGCCGCGTCAATGCGAGCTTGCCATTCAATTCCTGAGAATCAAGGATGACGGACGCGGGCAGAGATTTGCGAACGAGTCGCTGCGTAATCGCCCCCGTAATGATTTGGTTTGCCTCGATTGACCTTGCAAGCATCGGCACTTGGACCATCTCGACAATTTCGATTGCAGGTTGCTGCGCGGACAACCATATCCCGCCTGCCGCAGTCATCCCAAGCAGCGCGGCAACGGCAAGCTTGCCCTTGCGCTGCCACACTGCAAACCCAAATGGGACCGTCAAGAGTAACGTGAGCGCCAACCACACATTGTGCGCGACAGATGATACCGGCATGCTGATACCCTAATCCTTTTTAAGCGGCTTGAGAGGTGGAAAATCCGGACTTGAATGACCCAGAGCAAAGAGGTTATACAAATGTCCCCAATAAATTTGCTCTTGCTGCGGCGTCAGCCCTTGGGTCGGCAATTCAAAACCAAATGCGGTCAACAAATCACGCCGTCTCAAATCGAATACAGCTTTTAGGACCTGTCCGTATGCAAGCGCCTGTGTTATTGCGGCTTGCCGCGCGCTCCACCACACGAGGGGACCGACGAGCATTACGGCGACAAAAACCCACCATGTGCCTCGGAGGGCGAGCAGCGAGAAAAAACCAATGATCGTCAGGACGGCAGCCCAAAAGGAATAGAGCAGGAGGATATTCAGGTCGCTGTCGGCGCGCTTGAGCCGCTGAGCCAGTTCATCATCCTGTTTCAAGACCACGAGCAAGCGGGGCAGGATGGTGGGCGGGTCAATCGCAAAAGCGCGTCGTGGATAATTCAGTGCCGCCGTGAGGATGTTGCCTAATTCAGTCGGTTCCGCTTCCACCGGGTCTGCCGGCAGGAAATATTGAGGCGCTACAGTGCGTTTCTCGATTTCGCCCAGAATTTGGCGGGTCAATGGGCTCATGATTTCTATCTGCTCGATTGCCCTGGGGTATAGGCGATCACGGTCATTCTTTGGCAGACTTTTGGCTTGACTCATCACCTGCGCCAATCTTTGCGCGAGCTGGTTTGTTCTCCGGGCGCGCTCAGCCAGTGACTCTTGGAGCGCTTGCGCGTCGAGCAGCTTTTTCCAGATGTCGAATTGGTTCATTTCTGCAACGCCGGTTTTCACATCTTCGAGTTCGACTTCCAGCTGATATGCCAGATGTGGAGTTGGCGGTGGCGGAATTATCGCTGCTTTGATAAAGAATTGCCCTTTTGAAAGGGCAGGCGCAGGTTTGCCCGACCCTACAGGGATAGGCGGCTGGTACAGGTGATCGAGCAGTTCAAGTTCAGTCCGAACAACGTCCGAGTTGGGCAATGGGGAAGCATAGACCCAGCCAATGTCACCGGGTTGGAGGACGGTGTTGGGCGGAATCGTGCGGGCGGCAACGGGCAAGACCGCGAGCGCGGGGTGGGTGGCAAGAGGATAACTGATTGCCACCTCGCGATGCGCCATCACGGCGGCTGCGGTTGACCACTCTGTTTCCGGAATCGCCAATACAAGTTGATTCTTGTCAGAACGGTCTACGACAAACACATCATCAATCTTGATCGGCGACCTGTTTGAATCCCAGGCGCTAAACAACATCGTGACAACGCTCCCGGCAGATGGAGACACGGTCGTGCCGCGCGGCGTGACCTCGACGAGCGCGCGATCGTTGTCGAGATAACGCAAATCCGGCAGGGAGCGCAGCGATTTGGCCGGAACGGGTCTGCCCGCGGGCAAGGACTGGACGGCATAGCGTCCGATGAATTTGGAAGCGGATTCCACAGAGCCGGCGTCCGGCTCTGTCAGGATCGTCTTCCAGTTGTCCGGTTCGATGATCTCGAATCGGCTGACCGGTCGAGCCAAAACGGCGCAGCGTTCCCACTCGACCCGGAAGAGTTGCTGCCGCGCCTGGCGCAGTTCTGTCTGCGCCCTGTCCAACACGAGCCGGTTCTGGCGATTGATTCCATATTTGTCGAGATAATAACGCAGCCCGTACCGCTGCCAAAAGGCGCTCGGCAGTTGACCGGCATAGAGACGGCGGATAACCTGGACAAATGACCGGTTCAACTCGGCAACGATGAGCAGCAACGCAACTGCAAGCCCCGCCATGACGAGCGTGACCTGAAGCGACAATCCTTCCCACCAAACGCGCGGCGCATCCACCCCCACGATGCCGATTACGATTGCCAGCAGACCCAACAGGAACGCCAGCGAAGGGAACAGGAACTCGCGGGGAAATCTTTCGTTTGCGCTGAGGTATGTGGTCACCTGACCGGTCAGCGCCGTCCATACCTGGGTCATGATACCCACGAATGCTCCCATGATTCACCTTCTTGATGCATTATTAACCAACTTGCTCTGCATCCTTCCCGGCAAACAGCTAATACCGGACGCGTGCGGAACAACTCGCGCGCAAGAGCTTGGTTAATGATGCATCAGCACGAACTACAATCCTGCAAAGAACGCTGCTTGTATGGGGTAGAGCAGTGACAGTAAATCGGGTCGTTGCTGCCATTACCAATCAGACAGTGGTCATTGGCGCAGATCAGACACACACCCGCATGGAGAAAGGCGCCGAGCGCATGGTGATACACCTGTTCGGTCAACGCCCAGAGCGCAACGGATGAATTGAGGTCAAAGGGGACACCACGGGGCAGCGCGTTTCGCACATGCTGAAAAAAACCTTCCTGCATCAAGCGCGCAAGCGCGCGCACCTTTTCATACTCTGCATAGTAATAATCTGAACGGTCCGATTCCGGCGCGCGAAAAATCACCCGGTTCACAGAATTTGGTCCGGGGGCGCGCTCGTGCAAGATTCGATACGCGCTCGCAACGGGCAGACCGCCCGCGAGTGAAATGCCGATGGTTTGCGGCGTTTCGTCTTCTGACCCGAGCGCTTGCCGTGCGTCCAAAAGGGTCACCCGGGAGGCAATGGGTTCGAGATAGCTCCTTGCCGCTCTCTCCAGAACGCTTTGCATCAACTTGATTTGAGGACCGTAAAACCAATCGAGGTCCTTGAACCGACGTTCCAACTCGACGTTCGGTTGCGATTGAGTCCGCCTCAAAAGATCAGCTAGCCAGTCAGTCGTTGACATGGTTTGACTCCTTTGACGTGTTGCTTGCGTTCGACGCGGTCACAAAG
Organism: Anaerolineae bacterium; assembly: GCA_020851635.1. Taxonomy (GTDB): domain Bacteria; phylum Chloroflexota; class Anaerolineae; order UBA4142; family SHND01; genus SHND01. Next base: position 20,555 of record JADZCJ010000002.1, on the reverse strand, counting down.
CTACATTTTTCGGTCTCTGCTCACCATTCTCTCGTGTCGCTTTGCGCCCGTAACCGCTCCGCCGCGCTTTCGGGCGTCAAGTCGCGCTGAGGCATGGCGAGCAGTTCATAACCGACCATGAATTTACGGACGGCAGCAGAGCGCAAGAGGGGTGGGTAATAGTGCGCATGGAAATGATGTGAAGGGTATGCATTGCCGTTCGTGGGTGTCTGGTGAAAACCCATCGAATAGGGGAATGGCACCTGAAACAGATTGTCATAGCGGGAGGTTATTTTTTTGAGAATGTCCGCCAGCGCACTGACCTCGAGCTCGCTCAGCTCCGCCAGCGCGCCGAGATGGCGATTCGAGAGCATCAGCACTTCAAAGGGCCAGACCGCCCAAAACGGCACGACGACGGTGAAATGCTCGTTCGCGACCACGACGCGCTCGCCGCGTTCCTGTTCGACGCGCAGGTAATCGCACAACAAACAATCGTCGTGTTCGAGAAAATATTTCTCTTGGGCAAAAAATTCTCTGGCTGGTTCGTTCGGAATATGGTGCGACGACCAGATCTGCGAATGGGGGTGCGGGTTGGATGCGCCCATCGCCGCGCCCTTATTTTCAAAGATCTCGACGTAATTGATATAGTCCAGCGAGCCGAGGGTATTCGATTCGGTCGCCCACGTTCGGATCACCGTTTCGATTTCGGGCAGGGACATGGAGGGCAGGGTCAAATCGTGGCGCGGGTGAAAGCAGACGACGCGACACTTGCCCGGCGTCGGTTCCGCGCGCAAGAGCGGCGAGCGATCGCGCGGCGCGTCCATCCCTCCCGGCGTCAGCGCGGCATAATCATTGTCAAAGACGAATGTCGTTTCGTATGGTGGGTTTTTTACGCCACCCGCGCGCTCGTTGCTGGGGCACAGATAGCAAGCCGGGTCATATGCAGGCAATGTTTCTACCTGTGGTTTTTCGACCTGTCCCAGCCAGGGGCGCTGTGTGCGCTGGGGCGAAACCAGCACCCAGTCATTGGTCAGCGGATTCAAACGACGATGGGGCGAGTTCATAGGGTTTGAAAATGGGTCTTTGCGAAATAATCGCAAATGTCCGTCAGCGGGCACATTTCACAGCGCGGCGTCGGAGCGCGGCATATCTCGCGCCCGAGCCGAATCAGATTGATATGCAGTGGATAATACAATCTGGGCGGCACAAATCCTTCCAGAATCCCATGCGCCTTGTCCGCCGATGTTTTTTCGGAAATCCAACCGAGCCGCCGCGTCACGCGATGCACATGTGTGTCCACGGGCATCACGGGCATTTTGAGCGCAAATAAAAGCACGATGGATGCGGTCTTGGGTCCGACGCCGTGAATCTGGGTCAACCACTTGCGCGCGTCCGCGACGGGCATGTCGGCAAGAAAATCGAGACCGTATTCGCCGCGCTCGCGCTCGATAAATTCGAGCGCGTTCTTGATATAGCGCGCTTTTTCATTCGCCAGTCCCGATTGTTTGATCACGCGCACAATGTCGCTTGCTCGCGCATGATGGACCTGTTTCCACGTCGGATATTTTTTGACCAGCGCGTCGTATGCCGCCCCACTCTGCGCGTCCGTTGTTGCCTGCGAGAGGATGCATCCCACCAGCGCCTCGACCGGGTCGCCCCCGCGCAGTTTCGGTGTCCCAAACACCTTTTTCAATCGCGCGTTCGTTTCGAGAATCCTGTCACGGGTGTCCATGGGGGAGATTATAGCATTGCAGAGGGGTTTTGAAGCGCAAAAAATAAAACGTCATGCCGCGCGGCATGACGTTTTATTTTCACGTTTGGTCTAGACGGTTATCGCTTCCGACGTCCTCAACCTCTCCCCATACTGCCGTTCATAATACTCGCGATAATCGCCGCTCTTGATCTTTTGCCACCACCACTTGTTTTCGGCATACCAGTGAATTGTCTCGGTCAGCGCCCCTTCAAACGAATGGCGCGGTTTCCAACCGAGCTGCTCGATTTTTTCAATGCCGAGCGAGTAGCGGCGGTCGTGTCCCGAACGGTCGGCGACGCGGCGCACCAGGTCGGGCGACTTGTCGAGCGTGTCCAGAATCAACTTGACCACCTCGACGTTGTGCCGCTCGTTGTCGCCGCCCACGTTATACACCTCGCCCACCTTGCCCTGATGCAAGACCACATCCACCGCCTCACAGTGATCAGTCACATACAACCAATCGCGGATTTGTTTGCCGTCGCCATACAGGGGCAGCGGCTCGTTTTCCAGCGCGTTGGTGATAAAAAGCGGCACCACTTTTTCGGGATACTGGTATGGACCGACGGTGTTGGACGCGCGGGTGATGGTCGTCGGGACGTGATGCGTGACGTAATAGGCGTTCACCATCAAATCGCCGCTCGCTTTGGCTGCCGCATACGGCGAGCGCGGAATCAGCGGGTCGTCCTCGTGCGCGGGCTTGTCCACCCAGCCGTATACCTCGTCGGTGCTGATCTGGTGATAGCGTTCCAGCCCAAACTGCTTTGCCGCTTCAAGCAGGACGAATGTGCCAACCACATTCGTCCGCAAAAACGCGTCCGCGTCGAGAATCGAACGGTCCACGTGCGTCTCGGCGGCAAAGTTCACAATCGTATCAATGGCGTGCGCGCGAATCGCGCCCTGCACCTCGTCCGCGCTGCAAATGTCGCCCTGCACAAACGCATAACGCGGGCTGCTTGCCACATCGCGCAGGTTGTCCAGATTCCCCGCATAGGTGAGTTTGTCAAACACCACAATCTTGTAGTGTGGATATTTTTCCAGCATATAGCGGGCAAAATTCGAGCCAATAAAGCCCGCCCCGCCGGTTACGAGCAAGTTTTTCATTCCTATATCCCTACCTGGGAAAAGTCTCCGAGCATCAGACGGATCGTCTTGGTCGGACCTTCTGCGCGGTGAATGTTCACGTTTCGTCCGATGAGCGAGTCGGCGATGCGGGTGTGCAGCTCTTCAAGACAGCTGTTTTCAAGCACGATACTGTGCTCGATTTCGCAGTTGCGAATCTCACAGTCGTGGTGAATTGCCGTATAAGGTCCCACAAAGGCGTTTTCAACCACCGTGCGCTTGCCGATGATGGCGGGACCGCGAATTTTCGAATTGATCACGCGCGCACCCTCTTCCAGCACCACGCGCCCCTCGAGCACGGAATTTTCTACAGTGCCCTCGTTCTTTTTTTCCATCACTTCCAGCACGAGCCGGTTTGCTTCGAGCATGTCGCCGATGCGCCCCGTATCTACCCATTCGTCGGTCAGCTTGTGTGCGCGGACGTTCAAGCCCTTGTCCACCAGATATTGAATTGTGTCGGTGATTTCCAATTCGCCGCGCGCCGACGGTTTGATATTGTTGACGGCATCAAATACGGATGCGCCAAACATATAAATCCCGATCACTGCAAAGGGCGAAATAAATTGTTTCGGCTTTTCCACCACGCGCTCGACGCGCCCCTCACTGTTCAGGACTGCCACGCCCATCGAACTGGGGTCCTGCATTTCGTACAAAATAATCTGCGCGTCCATCGCCTGTGTGCGGAACGCTTCGACCTGCGGCACGATACCGCCGCGAATGAAATTGTCGCCGAGAAAGAGAATGAACGGCTCGCCCGCCAGAAATTCCTCAGCGACCTTGATGCCGTGGGCGATGCCGAGGGGCTGCGCCTGGAGAATGTAGGTGATGCGCGCGCCAAACTGCGAGCCGTCGCCGGTCGTCTGCTTGACCTGATCGCCGGTTTCGGGCGAAATGACAATCCCAATCTCGGTGACACCCGCTTCAACCAGGTCTTCAAGCGCGTAAAAAAGAACGGGCTTGTTGGCGACGGGCACCAATTGTTTTGGTCCGGTATAGGTGAGGGGCCGCAGACGCGTGCCCTTGCCGCCGGAGAGGACCAGCCCCTTCATATATTCCCCTCCGCATAATAGGTCTGTGCGCTTTGGTCTGCCTGCACATTGTTGAGCACCGCGCCAATGACGCGAGCATTGATTTTTTCCAACTGGGCTTGCGCCTTGCGAGCGTTTTCGCGCTTGGTCTTGCCCGCGCTCACGACGAGCAAAACGCCGTCCACTTTGCTCGAAAGCACGGCGGCATCGGTGACGGCGAGCACGGGCGGCGCATCCAGCAGCACCATGTCGGCGCGTTCGAGGAGCGCGGCAAGGATTTCACTCATCCGTTTGGACCCCAGAATTTCGGCGGGGTTGGGGGGCAGTTGTCCGCTGGTCAGGACGCGCAAATTCGGCACGGAAGTTTCCTGTGCCGGCGGGTTGGCGAGGATGGTCTCGTCGCGCACCATGTCGGTCAGCCCCACGCTGTTTTTGAGCCCAAATACCTGATGCAGGGTCGGACGGCGCAAATCTGCATCCACCAGAATCACGCGTTTGCCGCTCTGGGCAATGGTCACGGCGAGATTGGAGAGGGTTGTGCTCTTGCCCTCTTCCGCGCCCGCGGAGGTGACCAGAATCACACGCAGATTTTTGTCGAGGTTGGAAAATTCCATGTTCGTCCGCAGCGTCCGATAGGCTTCGGCGACGGGCGAACGCGGATTGGAAATCGTAATCAGTGTTTGTGTTGTCATGCGAGATGCGAGACGTGAAACGCGATGCGTCAAACGTCAAATGAGAGTCTGGCTATCCACTTTTTTCTTTTGTCAACCCGTCGTGACGTTGGACGTTTCACGTTTGACGGCGGCGGGCTGTTTGGCGGTTGCGTCCTTGCTACTGATGGTCGGAATAATGCCGAGCACGTTCAAGCCAAGCACGCGTTCGATGTCTTCGGGTTTGCGGATATAACCCGACTGGATGTATTCGAGCGCAAAAATGGCAATCACCCCGGCGAGCGCGCCGAGAATGGCGCCCGCAATCACATTGATGGTGGTCTTGGGCGAGAATTTTTCGGGCGGCGAAGCGTTGTCGAGAATCGCAACGAGCAGGCGGTCGTTTTGATCAACCTGCAGATTTTCCTGCTGGTGGAGAATGATAAAGTTCTCTGCCAGCGCCTGCGTCATGCGCTGAACATTGTCAATATTCGGGTCCTTGACCGCCACCTGAACGGAGGTATCGGCTTCGTTTGCGCTCACTTCGACGCCGCCGAGAAATTTTTCGGGGGGAATATCGAGCTGCAGCTGGTCAATGACCTTTTGCGCAATGGTCTTGGTCTGTAACTGGAGCCCGTACTGCCGCAGCGAATTTTTGATCGCAAGCCCCTGTCAATAATCCGACGGGCGCGACGCCTGCACCAACAATGTGATGGACGAACGATAAATCGGGGTCTGGAGGCGGCTAAACAGGAACGCAGCCAGTGCGCCCACAATCGCCACGACAATCACGATCCAACCGCGTCGAATCAGAACGCGTCCATATTCTCGTAAATCCATAGTGCAATAACTCCTTTCAGGAAAGCGGGGAACATCTTAGCAGACCGTAACGCCTATCGCAAATGCGGACGATGGACGAACGACCGGGGACCAAGGACAATTGTCAAAGGAGCAACGTAAAACGTCAATCGTCAGACTCATTCGAAAATCGAAATTTGAAAATCGAAATTCACCGGTCCGGTATCTCTCCCATCACCTTGAATCCCATCTTTTCCAGGTCGCGGCTCCCTCTCACGCTGTCGTCCAAATAGTCCAGTATGAAAATGATGACGATGCCTGCCAAAAATGCGAGCAGCGCGCGGATGGGCAGGTCGAGGCGTTCGCGCAAGCCCTGTATCACGGGCGAAACGCTCGGATTATCAATGAGTGTGACAGTCGCGCCCGCCGCGCCCAGTTGGGCAAAATACTTTGCGTTTTGCGTCTCTAACGTCTTTGCTGCCGCCTCGGCGATGCGCGCGGCTTGCTCGGGGTTGTTCCAGGCAATCGTCATGGACATGATGCGCCGCTGACGTTCGACCGCGCCCGAGATGTTGCCTTTGGAAATCTTTAAATTGGGGTCGTTGAGCGCGGTATTGACGTCGTTCGCAAACATGTCGCTGCGTAAAATGTCCACAAAATCGTCGCGAATGTATTCCGACGCCTGGTAGGCAGCGAGAATCGGGTCCGTGCCCGTCACGTTTGGGTTGGCATTCACTCCAATCGTGAACCGCAGGGTGGCTAAATAGGTGGGTGGGGGCGCTTGATAGGTCAGAACGGAAAAGAGAACGGTCAGTACGGTGAGAAGTACGGGGATGTACCACCGCGCACGAAAAATGCGCCAGTATTCGCGAATGTCTGTCATGTGGGCAAGCGATGAATGCCTCTGTTCAAGCTGTGAGGCAACAAAACGAGTATAAGCGCGAGTGGAAGGATTGCAAAAAGTAAATACCTGCCGTTCAGACCCCGCACCACGAGGAGGGAAATTTGTCGCTCGCGCGGGGTCAATTCCGAGAGGAGCTCCGACGAGGTCAGAGTCAAATCGTCCAAGGCAAACCTCCTTACAAACAACAAGCCCAACCAAACGTGCATTCCCTACAAGAAAGACTGGTTTTGCGTGCAGAACGTTCCGTGTCGGTGAATTGGGGGAATTTGCGTAGAGACGCAAGATATTGCGTCTGGGTGGATCGCATAGAGACGCAAGATGTTGCGTCTGGGTGGATCGCATAGAGACGCAAGATGTTGCGTCTGGGTGGATCGCATAGAGACGCAAGATCTTGCGTCTGGGTGGATCGCATAGAGACGCAAGATCTTGCGTCTCTACGTCACGCCGCAATGCGCGCCCTAATCGCTTCTTGAAATACGCGCGTATCAAACCGTTCGGCGTGCGCCCGAATCTGCTGCGAATCATAATCTGAGGCATCGAACGTTTGCAGCGATTCGACCAGCGCGCTCGTCGTCGGGAAATCAAAGAGCACGCCGTTCATTCCCGGAATGACCGTATCCAACGCCCCCCCCCCTCCATAGGCAATCACGGGGCGACCCGCCGCGTTCGCTTCCAGCGGCGTAATGCCAAAATCCTCTTGCCCGGGAAACACAAATGCCTTGCAGCGCGCCATCAAGTCCAACCGTTCCCGGTCGGAAACGCGTCCCAGAAATTTGATATTGGATTTGGCGCGCGCTTGCAGGCGCGCCCGGTCGCGCCCGTCGCCCGCAATGAGCAGCGGCTGCCCCGTTTCGTTAAAGGCATCCACTGCCAGCTCGATGCGCTTGTAGGGGATGAGACGCGAAATAATCAAAAAATAATCGCCAATCTCGGCGGGAGGGGCGATATGAAAAGCGTCCGCGCCCACAGGCGGATAGACAATGCACGACTCGCGCCCATAGCACGCCCGAATGCGGTTCTGCACCTCGCGCGAAATCGCTATAAACTCGTCCACGCGTGACGCGGCGCGGCGGTCCCATTCGCGCAGCTGCGACACCATCGCCGGTAAAAATTTTCGCGCCACGCCGTTCACCGGCTCGTGCATCACATACTCGTCATACTGCCACAAAAAGCGCGCGGGGGTGAGACAATAGCAAATGTGCTCTGCCGACTTGGGTTTCTGAATCCCGTGCGCGAACGCGCTGGTGATCGAAAGAATCTTGTCGTACCCGCTCAAATCAAACCCTTCAAACGCATAGCGATACAATGGCAAAAAAAGCTGGTGCCGCCGGTAGACATATGGCAATCGGTCCATGAACGAAACGCGAATATCCCAGCCCCGATAGGCGCGCGGCATGGCGGCGGGATCGTACATGGACGTGTATATCGGCGCATCGGGATAAAGCGCATGTGCCGCTTCTAGCACGCGTTCCGCGCCGCCGTATTGGTTTAGCCAGCTGACGACAAAGGCGAGTTTCAAAATAAAAGGCGCGTCCACTGCACCCATTTGCGCGCAAGATTTTTATCGGACGCGATGGATGAGCAAGATACGCCCCTAGATTATCACAAGCGGGGCAAAGATAAAAACGGTGTTATTGGATATTGCGGGTGGGGGCAGGATGTGGGGACTGATCACGCAGCAGCGCGGACGGTTCGAGAATCGGAATCGAGGCGGCGCGCACGGCAAAAGGATAATTCAACAGCGCTTTGCCCAGCAGTTCATCCACGCGCAGCGCTACGCCTGGAGGCATGCGAAATTCGACGAGCGGCACACCCCCAGGTGTGGTCAACTGCGCTTTGGTGGCAGGTTTGAGGGTTGCCACGTCAAAAACGCGCCATTCGATCTCTTTTTGGCGTCTGGCAATTTCGGACGGCTGCCAGATGTGCGCGCCGGCGATCTCGATGGTTGGAATGGCATAAACCCGTGTGCCCGCCCTCACCAGTTCCACTTCCATCAGCCCCACCAGGCGCGGCACATCCAACGTAAAGGTCGTGCCATGACCCAATTCGGACCGGATGTCAATGCGACCGCCGACGGCGTTCAAACACTCTTGTACCACGCTCATGCCAATCCCGCGCCCCGCGTTTGCCGTGACAGTGTGCGCCATCGAGAAATTCGGCAAAAGAATCAGACGCAGCGCGTCCCGCGCGTTCATCTCCCGCCGCTGTTCGCGCGTCACCAAGCCCTGGGCATAGGCAGCTTGCAAAATCTCGCCCGGGTCCATCCCGCGCCCGTCATCGGCGATTTGAATGATCACGCGGTCACCGCTGCGCTGGGCGCGCAGGGTGATGCTGCCCGCCGCATCCTTATGACTCCACGTCCGTTCCGCCGGCATTTCTATGCCGTGTGTAATCGCGTTGCGCAAAAGATGCAGGAGCGGCTCGTAGAGTTCGTCCAACATGGTGTGACACAATTCCACGTCCGTCCCCTGCGTCACCACGCGAATCGTCTTGTTTTGCTGCCGCGCCAATTCACCCAGCACGCGTGCATAGCGGTCAAACACGGGTCCTACCGTTGACATGTTGAGCTGCCAGGTGAGGCGGCGCACCTGTGCCACGAGCTCGCGCTGGTTGCGGACGGCTGCGGCGGCATTCGGCGTTTCGGATTGCAGCGCGGCATTTTCCAGCACGTTGCTGCTCGCCGCGAGCTCTGCCACCAATTCCAACAACAGATTCAAATCCTGTTGTCGCACGCGCACATGCGCGGCGAGCGGCACCGGGAGGTTCGGGTCACCCAAATCATCGGAGGGGGGGGTGTCCGCCAAAGCGATCATTGCGTTCGCTTCGGCGTGACGCAAGCGCGCGTTTATTTCCTCGGTGGCATTGCGCAAGAGGCGGACCGACAGATCGGTCGGCGTTTCCGATTGGTTTCGCAAGCGCGCCAGCAGGTCTTCGAGCGCGTGGGACGCGCGCGTCAAATCGCCATAACCCATCGTCGCGGACATGGCTTTGAGCGTGTGCGCGGCGCGAAATGCCGCATGAACTTGTTTGCGGTCATCCGGCGCATCCGCCAGCGCATCGAGACAGCGATGAATCTCGGCAAGCTGCTCGTGCGCTTCCACAAAATACATCGAACGATATTTTTCGAGATCGGCAGACATTTGACAGGACTGAGGCACGAGGACTGTGGACAGAGTTTTGGCTTGACCTCGGCTCAGTCCTCAGTCCTCAGCGCTCGCGCCTGACAGTTATCGCGTTCGACGGTCGCGCGCCCAGTTCCCACCGCCTTGCGCTTTGAGATACCGCATAAGATCGGCGAGGAGGTCGCTGACCTGAACATAGTTGATGAGGACACGGCGTTCGTTGCTGACGAGGGCGGCAGAGAGGGTCATCAGAGGGACGGCGCGCTGGTCCCCGCGTCGCCCCTGCACAAAAATATGTCCGCGCTCGAGGTCGTCGGCGCTGTAAAAGGTGTCGCGCAGGAACCGAAAACGGTCCACAATCGTCTGGGCAAAGGTTTCCGCCATCTCGGGCAGCGCCACAGCAATAAAATCATCGCCGCCAAGATGCGTCACAAATGCGCCGCGCGCGGGAAGTGTTTCCACCAACAAGCGCGCGACGTGCAGCAGCACCTGATCGCCCGCCTGTTGTCCGTATATTTGGTTGTATGCCCGGAAATGGTCAATGTCGGCGTAAATGACGGCGGTCGGTTGATTTTGCGCCAGGCGCGCGTTGATCTGGCGATGCAGATACGGCGCGGCGGGCAGCTTGGTCAACGGATTGAATTGATAACTGCGCCGCAGCAGCGCCTCGACATTGGCAACCAGTTCTTCAGCGTCAAACGTCTTGCGCACAAAACCGTCCGCGCCGCCCCTGAGCGTCTGAATTTCGAAATTGGTGCTGCCGTCGCCCGTAAAAACGAGGATCGGAATATGATGCGTAAAGGGGTCGGCTTTTAGGCGTTTAACCACGTCCAGCCCATCCACATCCGGCATATAGGCGTCGAGAATCACCAGATCGGGGCTTTCGCTGGTTACCATGTCCAACGCGCGGATGCCGTTCTCCGCCTGAACCGTCACGTAACCGCGCCGCGCCAGGATTTCGGACGTGCGATCGCGATGCAGGCGAATATCGTCCACGATCAGGATTTTTTCACAAAGATGGTTGCCGATTTTTTCCATAGGCGGGCGTTGTGCGCTAAATTATATCATTCGCAGGGCAGGTGCGACAAGGGGGCAAAAGATACAGTCGCATATAGCATGATTACGAAAAAAAAGCGTTGGGGGACGTTAAAAGGGGATGTCTGTGCGATATTGTTTGAAAAAAAGCCCTGCGAGGGACCGGCTCGCAGGGCTTGTCTATTGTTGGTTGAGGTTATAAGTCAGGGATGTAATTTTCCAGCCGTTGGCGTCTTTGGCAAAGACCCATGCATTGCAGTTGTCACACTTGGTGACGCCAATGTTGACGGCGCTGGTGGCAGTCGCCGTGTCGCCGTTGATAGTCACCTGAATGTTCGGGTGTTCGCAAAAAGTCGGATTGGAAGGGAAAATAATATTCACATAGCGGTCGCGCAGTGCTTCCCAGTTCTTCCAGGTCACATCGTCGCCCGGATTGTCTTTGGTGTGGTTGGCGTCCATTACCACGCCCGTGCTTGTCCACATGCCCTGCAAGCGGTCAACGTCCTGCTGGACGACGGCTTCGCATTCGGCGTTGATAAGTTGACGAATCGCCTCTTCATCGGACGCGGGGACCGGCGTCGCGGTTCGTTCGCGCGGTGGCTGGGTCTGGACATCAGGCGGCGTGGGCGCACCTCCCCCACACGCGGATGCCAGGATCAGGACCACACCCAACGCAGAGACGAGTTTTGTAAATCGTGAAAACATACGTTTTCTTGCTCCTTTTCGAGATCGGCGGAGGAATCGAGCTTGCGTCAAATTCTGTCCTCAAAAATCTATCTCGGAATGAATGGCGAGCAAATTTGAATTCTACAATCGCTACTGTTCCGGGCACACGTTGAGCGCCGACAGTCATTCCGAGATGGTCTCTAAATAGACAGTGGAACGGCGTCAAAAGTTCCGCAGCGCATCATGCCTCAATCTTTTGATGAGCCGCAAGCGAGATGCTGCGCCTGCCGTTTGAACATGATGGTCAAAACAGAATGGATAGTTGTTGCGATAGCGGACAAATTTGGCACAAGAACGCCATCACAGCACTGCCGGGCAACGTCCCCGGCACATTCGGTGTGATGGCATCAAGATTTTAGCACGGCTTTCAAGTTACGCAAAAACGCGCTTTTTCTCGCGTTTGCGCCGTGTGCGGCTTTATTCTCCGCGTCTTTGCTGATTCGACCTGGACTGCCGGTCGTAATTCATTTGTCGCTTGTCATCCTATGCTTTCGCGTAAATCCATTCGGCGGCCTCGTCCAAATTGTCCGTCAATTTCCAAATTTCCAGGTCCGCGACGGCCACGGTCCGCCATTGTCCCACGTGTCCCTCTCTCATCCAGTTAAAAAGCGGGGTCCAGAACTCGCTGCCGATCAGGACTACCGGCACATCGCGGTCCGCCTTGCCCGTTTGGATCAAAGTGCTGATCGTAAACAGCTCATCCAGCGTCCCAAACCCGCCGGGAAAAAACACATACGCCAGCGCTGAATAGTCCAGCATGAATTTACGCGACATGAAATAATGAAACCCGATGCCTTGTTTGACATACGGGTTGAATTCCTGTTCCAACGGCAATTCGATGTTGAGACCCACACTCTTGCCGTCCGCTTCGGCGGCGCCGCGATTGCCCGCTTCCATAATATCGGGTCCGCCGCCCGTCACGATCGTGTAGCCCTTTTTCGCAAGACGAAACGCCAGCTCGCGCGCCTTTTGATAATACACGCTCTCTTCGGGCAGGCGCGCCGAGCCAAAGAACGTGACCGTATGTTCGAGTTTGGAAAGGAACTCGAACCCGTCCACATATTCGGACATGATGCGAAAGACGCGCCAGGAGAGACTGCCATCTTGGTCGCCAAACGTCATTTTCTGTCTGACGATCGCGGCTTTGTCCGACGGCTTGGCTCCGTTGCGCGGCGGGCGAACATCGCCATAGGTCTCGAATTCCGGTTCGCTGTTGGTGTTGGACTTTGGTATTTTTGCCGCGCGCTTGATTATTTTGCCTGAAGGGGCGGGTGTCGCCGTGTGTGTTGATTTTTTCGTCGGCATATCGTTCTTTGCCGTCTCCTTGATTGCGATTGGGTCAGTATACTACCACGTTCGCCCGGCAGAGCAATTGGCGAAACTTGTGCTACACTTGGATTGTAACACCGGATAATCCCCCTTTGGAGGCGCGATGGATATTCAAGTAATGCAGCGCAAGTTTGCCTATGACGAGCGCGGTCAGGGTCCGACGTTTGTATTTATTCACGGCTATCCGCTGAATCGCATGATTTGGCAGGCGCAGTGGGAAGGTCTCTCTGATCACGCCCGCGTGATTGTTCCCGATTTGCGCGGGTTTGGCGAAACGCCGATGATTGACGGCGCGTATGAAATTTCCAACTATGCGGATGATGTGCGCGAATTGCTCGGCGCACTCGGCGTGACCGAACCGGCGATCATCGTCGGTCTTTCGATGGGAGGGTATGTGGCAATGTCGTATCTGCGCCGCTATCCCGAACACGTCCGCGCGCTCGTGCTTGCCAACACCAAAGCGACCCCGGACAGCCCGGAAGGCAAGATGGGCCGCGACAAAAACATCGGGATTGCCAGGGACAAGGGTGCGACCGCCATCGCCGAGGGGATGCTCCCCAAAATGCTGGCGTCCGCTACATTTGCGACCAAGCCCGAACTCGTCACCCGGGTCAAGCAGATTATGGAGTCTGCATCGGTCCCCGGGATTATAGGCGCGTTGAATGCCATGCGCGACCGGCCCGATTCGACATCCACCTTGCTGGAATGTGGTCAGCCCGTGCTCATTATCGCCGGCGCAGACGATCAATTGATGACCGAAACGGACCAGCAAAATATGAAACTCGCCGCGCGCAACAGCACACTCGTCACAATTCCCGACGCGGGGCATCTCACGCCGATGGAGCAGCCAGCCGCCTTTAATCACGCCATCACCGAATTTATCCGCGTGCACGGAGGCGCATAATAAAACTTGCGGGCTGCTTGATCAACATCGAGCAGCCCGCAGTATGATATGCTACATGGAAAGCGGCGCTTTGCGCGGACGCCCCCGCGGTCTTTTGGGGGGATTCTGCGGCATTGGAATTTCGGGCATCCCGGCAACGCTCGGCGGGGGAGCGGGCAGGGGTGAAGGTTGCGCCGGTATCGGCTCGGTCTCGTCGTCACTTTCAAGCGCCTCTTCCGCCGGATTTACCTCATGCGCCTTCAAGAATGCCTGCAAGTCGTTTTTATGCACGCGAAAGCTGCCCAGCAGTTTAACCGCCTTTAGTTCACCTAATTTAATGTAACGGCGAATGGTGAACGGTGATATGCCAAGATATTCGCCAATTTCATTGGGTGAAAGATATTCGCGCTGAATCGCCATAAAAACACCTATTTCACCGAAATAAACGTTCCAGATAATTTGCTACATGCTGCGCGCTAATTTTCGGTATTTTAACATCGCCTATATCTAGTGTCAATCGCCCCGTTTCCCATCTCGAGCTTACAATATCAAATAAACAAGGCAAAGGACTCGCAATGAACTCGCTGAAACATCCGACCCTCGCGTGCAGCCCCGATGACACCGGCGGCGCTCCGCACACGACACATTTTCATCCCCGGGGCAAATTGCCCTCCAAGGAGACTGTCGAGAAACAACGGGAGCAACGCAGACTGCTCCCCTTTACGGACAAGCAGGATTTTGAAGAAGCCCGACAGGGTTTCATCGCCGCTCCGCCATATCGCAAGATCATGAACGACAAGGGCGGGGTGGCATGGAATATGGACAACTGGGATTTTTTGCTCAAGGGACAGGACTATGACAGCATACATCCCTCGCTCCAGCGTCAGGCGCTGCTCAACATGGAATACGGTCTGTATGAGGTGACTCCGGGCATCTTCCAAGTCCGTGGCTTTGACCTTGCCAATATGACATTTGTCAAAGGAAGGACCGGTTGGATCGTTATTGATTGCCTTACCGTCAAAGAAACCTCCCGCGCCGCGCTCAAGTTTGTGAACGAAACGCTTGGCGCGCGACCCGTGGTGGCGGTTATCATCTCGCATACTCACGGCGACCATTTTGGCGGGGTGCGCGGGGTGGTTGATGAGACCGCGCTTGCCGAGGGCAAGGTGCAGATCATTGCGCCCAAGGGGTTTATGTACGAGGCGATCTCGGAGAACCTGTATGCGGGCAACGCGATGGTGCGCCGCAAGTCCTATACGTACGCGGACCTCGTGCCGAGCAGTCCGTTCGGACATGTGGATATGGCGATCGGCAAGGCAGTTGCCAGCGGAGAAATTGGCATTTTGCCGCCGACCCGAACAATTGATTTGCCCTATGAGGAATTGGAAATTGACGGCGTGCACATGGTTTTTCAAAACACGCCCGGCACGGAGGCGCCTGCCGAAATGAACACCTGGTTTCCCGACCTGAAGGCGTTCTGGGCTGCCGAAAACATGGTCGGCAGTCTGCATAATATTCTTACCCTGCGCGGCGCGCCCGTCCGCGATGCGCTCACCTGGTCCAGGTATATCAACGAGGCAATGTATCGTTTTCTTGACGGTTCCGAGGTGATGTTCCAGTCGCACAATTGGCCCCGCTGGGGCAAGGACCGGATCCAACTGGTCATGCGTGATCAGCGTGATATGTATGCCCATCTGAACAATCAGGTGCTGCACCTGGCAAACATGGGCGTCACGATTAATCAAATCCACAATGTGTACGAGCCGCCTAAAAAACTCCAACAGGCCTGGTACGCCCGCGGCTATCACGGGTCGTATCAACACAATAGCCGCGCGGTCATTCAACGCTATCTCGGATTCTGGGACTTGAACCCGGCAACACTCGTCCCGCTCTCGCCCGAAGATTCCGCGCCGCTCTATGTGGAGATGATGGGTGGTTCGGACAAGATTCTTGCCAAAGCGCGCGAGCTGTATGAACTGGGCAAGTATCACCACGCCGTCGAGATTCTCAACAAGCTGGTTTATGGTGAGCCCGCCAATCAGACCGCCAAAGACCTTTTGGCGGACGCATACGAGCAGTTGGGGTATCAGCACGAAAGTCTTGCGCTGCGAAACAGCTTTTTATCGGGAGCAAAAGAGTTGCGCGACGGCGTTGTCCCGGTGAGCGCCGCCAAAGCAGGCAGCGCCGACTTTGTGCGCGGCACGAGTACGCAATTGTTTCTTGAATACCTGGGCATCCAGATGGACAGTCGCAAGGCGGAGGGATTGAAATTCAAGATCAACCTGAGCACGCCCGATAACGGTGAGCAATTTATCGTCGAGCTGAGCAACGCCACCCTGACCACAATTTCGGGCTATCGCGCGGCGGATGCCGACCTCACGCTCACAATCAATCGTCGCGATCTGGAAGACGTCATGATTGGGACGGTCAAACTGGCAGACCAGGTCGCGGCAGGCAAAGCCAAAATGGAAGGAAACCCGCAGGTCCTGATGCAGCTTGCTTCGACATTTGTTCGCTTTGACCCGTGGTTTGAGGTGTTGCCCGGAACCAAACCGGGCGCCCCGGAGGAGTCCAAGCCCGAACTGTTGCAGGACGATGCCCCTGTAGAGCCGCGACCGTAGGAATTTGACATGAACATTGTCATCACCGAGTTTATTCCGTTAATGCTCGGCGCGGCTCTCGTCCCGGTCTGGACCATTATTGTCCTCTTGCTGCTCAAGAGCGAGGGCGGGTTGCTCAAAGCGGTCGCCTTTGTCAGTGGACAGATTCTCGTGCGGTTGACGCAAGGGCTGGCTTTCGGTCTGGTTTTTGGTTCATCCGAGGCGGCGAGCACCGAACAAGGCGCCGCCATTATTGTCAGCACGCTATTGCTGGTGCTCGGCATCCTGTTGTTGATCACCGCGTTTCTCAAGTGGCGCAAGCAAGAGGACCCGGATGCGCCGCCGCCGAAATGGATGACCATGTTCAGCTCGGTTTCTGCGGGCAGGGCATTTTTGCTCAGTATCGGTTTGATGCTGGTCGCTGCCAAGCAGTGGGTTTTTACGCTGGGCGCGCTGGGTGTGATCCGTGAGGCGGAACTGGAACGCCCGGAGAATATTATTGCCTATCTGATTTTTGTGTTTGGGGCGCAATTGCTTGTGCTGGTCCCGATCGTAATTACCGCCGTCGCGCCCCGGCAAGCCTCGCATCTCCTCGCTGCAGGCAGCGACTGGCTGGAGCGCAACAATCGGACCATCGTCGTCGCGGTCTCGGTCGTCTTTGGGGCGTATTTTATTTTCAAGGGGATTAGCGGGTTGCTCGGCTAGTGTACCAGAGCGTAACATCGTGGAACAAATCAGGACCCGTGCGCAAAGAGCGAAACCCGACCGCGAGAATCTGAGCTCGGACCTGGTGGCGGGCTTGACGTTTGCCGTGGTCAATGTGCCTCAGGCGATGGCGCACGCGCTGCTGGCAACGGTCAATCCCGTATTGGGTATCTATACCCTCATGATCGCCGTCCCTATCGGCGCGGTCTTTACCAGCTCGGTGTTTATGAACGTCTCTACCACCAGCGCCATGTCAGTGGCAACGGGCGCGGGGCTATATGATGTTCCCGACTCGATGAAAACAGAGGCGGTTGCCGTCCTGGTGTTATTGGTTGGCGCCATCCAACTGTTGGCGGGGCTGTTTCGATTGGGGTTTGTTGTGCGGTTTGTATCCAACGCGGTGATGACCGGTTTCCTCAACGGCGTGGCGGTGTTGATTATTCTGGGGCAACTGGGCGAACTGACGGGCTACCAAAGTGTTTATACCAACAACGTCGCCCGCGCGATGGACTTGTTTCTCCATCTCGACCAGATTAGCTTGCCTACCACAGTCATCGGATTGTTGACGCTTGCATTGATTGTGTTGTTTCTCGGCTCGGCGTGGCGAAAATTTGCTTTTATCATCGGCATCCTGCTTTCTACCGTGCTGTTGGCGATTTTGACACTGCCGCAGTTGGGTATGATATTGAACTGGAATACCGTCCGGACGGTGGGAGACGTTTCAGCCATCCCGCGCGCGTTGCCGCAATTGAGCATGCCCTCATTGGGTCTGATTGTCACAATGCTTCTACCCGCGCTCGCGGTAGCAATCATCGGTTTGATTCAGGGCGCAGGGGTCAGTCAGGGCTATCCGAACCCCGATGGCAAGTATCCGAATGTCTCGCGTGATTTTCTGGGGCAGGGAGCAGCCAACCTTGCCACTGCGTTTGTTGGCGGCATTCCTGCCGGCGGGTCAATCTCCGGCACGGCGCTGGTTATGGGCGCGGGCGCCCGGTCGCGGTGGACCAATATCTCGGCGGGGATTTTTGTCGCCGCAGTTGTGCTGCTGCTTGCTCCGCTTGTGGAATTGGTCCCGATGCCGTCACTCGCCGCTCTCTTGATCGTGGCGGGCTACCAGGGACTGCGCATCCCAGCTGCCACGACCATTTGGAATACCGGAAAATTCCCTGCCGCCGTGATGGGACTGACCTTTCTTGCGACGCTGTTCATGCCGCTCCAGTATGCGGTGTTGGTCGGCGTTGCTTTTAGCATTCTGCTTTATGTGATCCGTCAGTCCAACCAGGTGGTGATGACACAGTGGGTGCTGGTGCCCGGCGGACTGCCGGAAGAACGACCTGCGCCCGCAGAGCTGCCGAGCCACCACTTTACAATACTTCAGGTCTATGGCAGTCTTTTTTTCGCCGCCGCCAAAAATTTGGAAGAGATGCTGCCGCGAGTAGACAACACCACCCGTGCCGCCGTCGCTTTGGGGCTGCGCGGCAGGACCGAGATTGGCAGCACGTTCATCACCGTGTTGGAGCGTTATGCCGGAGCTCTGAAAGAGCGCGACAGCAGACTGATGCTTGTGGGGATTGATCGTGCAGTCTATGAGCAGCTCGCGCGGACGGGCGTGCTCAAAACGATCGGCGAGGAGAATATCTTTTTCGCCACCCCTCAACTTGGCACTGCCATGAACCGCGCTGCCGCAGCCGCGTATGCCTGGCTGGGTGAGTCGCCGGTGGAACCCGCATTGACGTACGCGCCGCCATCAAAGGACTGATATGTCTCGCTCCGACGGACGAAAAAGCAATGAACTCCGCCCGGTGAAAATCACGCCGGGCTATGTGGATTATCCCGAAGGCTCGGTCTTGATCGAGATGGGCAAAACGCGCGTGCTGTGCGCCGTGTCCGTCGAAAACCAGGTGCCGAAATGGTTGGTGGGGCAGAACCAGGGTTGGCTCACCGCCGAATACGCCATGCTCCCGCGCGCCACCCACACCCGTTCCCCGCGCGAGACCACGCCGAGCGCGCGCTCGCAAGAGATTCGGCGTCTCATCGGACGCAGTTTGCGCGCGGCAGTGGACCTGCGCGTGATTGGCGAGCGCACCATCAATATTGATTGCGATGTGCTGCAAGCGGACGGGGGCACGCGCACCGCTGCGATCACGGGCGCATTTGTTGCCGTGAGCATTGCGCTCGACAAAATGATCCAGATAAAACAGGCCTCGCCGAGAGCGCTCAAAACGGCGGTCGCCGCCGTCAGCGTCGGGATTGTCGGCGGCGAACTCTTGCTCGATTTGAATTACCCCGAAGATTCACGCGCCGAAGTGGACTTTAATGTCGTCATGACGGGTGAGGGGAATTTTGTCGAAGTGCAGGGGACAGGCGAAGCGGCTACGTATTCGCGGGCGCAAATGAATCAACTGCTTGACCTCGCGAGCGGCGGCATCAAGGAATTGCTTGCGATTCAACACAAGATTTTGCTCGACGCGCGTATCTGAAAACTGTATTTCCGTTGGAGATTACCATGCCCAAAAGACCCCATCTTGGCAAACTGCCGCCGCGTTACGATTTCACGTTGAATCCGCACAGCGATTATCGCGCCACGCGCTGCCCAAGGTGCGATCGCCCAACCACCTTGCGCAAGTTTGCGTTGATGATACACGTTGACCCGCAGCAGCTGATCGCTCTGGGCAAAACGTGTCGCTATTGCCCAAAGGATGAACTCATCATCGCGCATCAGGATGAGCTGGAAGCGTTGTTGGCGGAACTCTTTACACAGTATGACCCCTCGGTGATTGGCAATGACTATTTGGTGATTGGCACGGTCGAACATCAAGCGTGGCGCGAAGGTTTGACTACCCAAAAGACAACGGATGAGATGTTCGAGCATCTCGCGGATTTCAAGAGTTACAGAAAAATCGAATCCCAGCCGGGCGGCTGGGTCCCGGCGGAGCAGGCGCGCCGCCGCGGGCGAAAGCGACGATAAGAGAACCTATTGGTGAATGAGGTGCCACATGTCCCAACACGTATTTCTCGCCACCTCCGACGGGCTTGTCATTGCAGAACGCGCTGCGAACGCATGGCAAATCGTTGACCGTGTGCTGAATGGAACGCACCTCACGAGCGTCGTTGCGCGTGGGGACGTGATTCTCGTCGGCTCTCGCCAGGGCGTCATGCGTTCGGATGATTTGGGAAAAACGTGGCGCGATGCGTCAGATGGTCTCACGATCAAATACGTGCGCTGGCTCGCCTCTCATCCCGATATTTCGGATTGCGAATTTGCAGGGACCGAACCCGCCGACATTTTTGTTTCGCGCGACGGCGCCAAGACCTGGCGCGAATGCAGTGAGATACCGCCGCTGCGTGACGCGCATCATTGGTTCTTGCCGTACTCGCAAGGCGCGGGCTGCGTGCGCGGTTTTGCGTTTTGCGGCTCGCGCGCGTACGCGGCAGTCGAGGTGGGCGGCGCGCTGCGTTCGGACGATTGGGGCGCCACGTGGCGCCTGTGCGACGGCTCGAACGGCGACCCCGATTTGCAAGGTCCCCCCGCGCCATTGATTCATCCCGACGTTCATTCGATTGAATCACATTCCGCGACGCCAAATTGGGCTTTTGCGCCCACAGGCGGAGGTTTCTATATTTCGCGCGACGGCGGCGCGAATTGGGCTTTGAAATATGACTGCTATGTGCGCGCGATGTGGGTGGACCCGAACAACGCCGACCATTTTGTTTTGGGACCTGCCGACGGGGTGGACCGCAACGGGCGGATTGAAGAATCGCGCGACGGCGGCGCGACATGGACCTCCGCGTCGAATGGATTAGAGCGAATTCCTCTTTGACTCAAGGCGAAAGATAACCGCAGTGTTCGAACCAAGCGCGCGCATCTTCGGGCGTAATGGATTGGAATGCCAGATTGAGTGCTTCAACGAGCTCATCGAAGGT
>JADZCJ010000001.1 GCA_020851635.1 Anaerolineae bacterium | reverse complement strand
TCCATACTTCCTCCTTAGAACAGAAAGTATGAACAAAAACTGCACGATGTCCTGAGTACGTTTGGTTGTTAGAGTGCGCACGATGTCGTGAGTACAACTTACTGCACGATGTCCTGATTATTGAGACTTACCTCGTATTTTTTCATATTGCTCTCTTTATTCTCGAGCCATTGTTTGAAATCTTCAATGACCTGATTCTGATGCTCAAAAGCAAACTCCCCGGGCAAATCTTGAAGCGCGAACCATTCCAGGGCGGCGACATCGTCCATGACAGCGAGGGTGCCGCCCAATACCTCCGCCACGTAATAAATATTAATGATCCATGCCCCGTCTGACCCGTAGCGGTCCATATACATCCCCAGCAAGCCATTCAAGCGTATCCGCAGACCCGTCTCTTCCGCCAATTCGCGGATGGCTCCCACTTCGGGGTGTTCGCCCGCTTCGAGAAAACCGCCCGGGATGTCCCAATAGCCCTTGAAGGGTTCGACCCCGCGGCGGGCAAGCAGCACCCGTCCGTCTTGGACGACGAGCGCGCCCGAGCACGGCTTGGAATTGTGGTAATGCCGGGTCCCGCAGTTATTACACAGCTGGGGGCTGAAGGGGGCGCTCTCTTCAAGCGCCGTGCCACAGGATACGCAGAATTTGTAGCTCATATGTAACTTTTTGCAACCGGATTCGGGCTTATAATCTCCACGATTGGTCTGGATTGCTTGCAGCTTTTGAGGGAGACGTCCATGCTTGAGCGCGGCAGCGGTCTGTCCGAACGTCTATGCTCTTTTTTTGAACTTGCCAATACGATCCCCGAACTAGAGCGGCGACTGTTTATCGTCCTTCAGCTTTTGGGCATCGCGATTCTCCTCGCTTCGACCCTCTTGATCCCCCTGCGCGATTTTGACTATTTTAGACTCGTCTCCAACCTCGTCATGCTGGTCTTTTTGGCAAGCATGTCCCTCCTGCTTTGGCAAAGTCGCAAGCGGCAAGAGCTCCTCTTGTTCATCATGTTTATCGGCGCTGCCGCGTGGGTCCTTGTCGTCATGCTCTGCAGTTTACTGCTTGCCTCGCCCCAGATCGTGGCAAAAAATTTGATTTCGATCGCCGCCCCTTGGATGATTTGGCTGATCGGAATTTATCTCGGCTGCTTTTTGACCTTCCGCCCCCGGACCGCATTACGCATGTCGCTGATGCTCACCATAATTTGCATGTCGTTTCTGCTCTATGGCATCATTCACGCGCGCGCGTTCGATTCGATGGTTTTCTTTGATTTTGCGCTGCTCTTTTTTGCGAACGTGCTTGTCATTGGGATGGCGTTTCCTCTGGCACAGTCACAGGCACGCAGCGCGCAGACCGATTTTTTGACCGCAACGGCGAATCGCAGTCACGGCTATGCAAGGTTGGTCGCGGAAATTGGGCGCGCCGAACGCTATCAGGAATCATTCTCGATCATTCTTTTTGATATTGACCATTTCAAACGCATCAACGACGAGTGCGGACATCCCTGCGGCGACACGGTCCTGCAGCAGGTTGCCGGGTTCACAAACGCCCATATTCGACGTTCGGATTTGTTGGCGCGCTGGGGTGGCGAAGAGTTTTTGTTATTGATGACTCGTTCCGATCTCGCCTCTGCTCGGCTCAAAGCGGACCATCTGCGCCAGCAGCTCAAAAATCGCGCGTTCCATACCGACATCCGCCTGACCGCAAGTTTTGGCGTTACCACATACTATCCCTACGATTCGGCAAATTCGATGCTGGAACGCGCCGACGCCGCGCTCTATCGCGCAAAACGCAATGGGCGCAATTGCGTCGAGGTGGAATAACAAACCATCAAGCCATCTATGCGCCGATTTGAATACGGAGGCGCTTGTTGATTTTGCCCTTGCTCTCGTGTCCAACCACACGTATCGTGCCCACCTCGCGCGTATTTGTCACATGCGTGCCCCCGTCCGCCTGCAAATCCAACCCAACAATTTCAACCACCCGCACATACTCGATGCCCGCGGGCAGCAAATTGATTTTTGTGCGAATCAAATCGGGAATCTGAAATGCCTCTTGGCGCTGCAGTATCTTGACGCGCACATCGCGCTCCGCCGCGACCTCGGCGTTGATCCGCTCCTCGACCTCGTGCGCAAATTCGCCGCTCATTCGGTCAAACTCGAAATCCATGCGCGCGGCAAGCGGCTCCATGTCGCCGCCGGTGACGGACGCGCCATAATCGCGAAAAATGACGCCGCATAAAATGTGAAGCGCCGTGTGCGTCCGCATGAGCTTGTAGCGGCGTTCCCACTCCAAGAACCCGCGCACCGGCTCGCCCACCTGCAGCCCCGCGCGGTCGAGTTGGTGCCACGCCTGATCACCCTGCTTTTTCGAGTCCATCACACGGTACTCGACGCCGCCCGCGCGCAAAACTCCGTAATCGCTCGGTTGTCCCCCGCTGCGCGCGTACAGGGCGGTGCGGTCCAGCGAAACGCGTTCGCCGTCCACCGCCGTCACCGTCGCATCAAACTCGCGCAACTGCGAATCGCTGTGATAAAGTAATTCAGTCATGATCACCCCTGTCGGGTTGGGCACACAGACGGCAGCCCATTGCTTTAGCCAACAAAAAACCTCTCATCCCCAAATCGGGACGAGAGGTCAGAACGAATCCAAAAGGATCAACACTCCCGCGGGACCACCCGCGTTGATGATGTGCCGCCACATCATCCACTTGTCGGACACCACCATGTCCGCGTTCCGGTAACGGGGAACGATTCCGTTTGTGCCTACTCTTTAGCAAACCGGGGGACAAAATTGTTGCGAACACAGTTCGCGATTTGTCCTAACCTGCCAGATTTCAGCCAACAGCTCGGGAAGGATTTTCGGCGTCTCGTTGTTACGCGGCTCGCAACAATCCCGCGCTTGCTGGAACAAGAATGACGCTTACTCGTTTCCGTCGTCGCTTTCTAACTCAAGTATAGGCAAGCGGGGAGGTTGTGTCAAATGGAATTGAGGATGAGAGACTGGAGACCAGAGACTCGAGAAAAGAACTATTTTTTGTAATGTAGCGCAACAACTCCCGAACGAAACCTTTTTGACCCGACTAGTTTCAAAACACGATTCTTGGGCGATTCGAACAAGCGGGGACCTTTTCCCGCAATGATCGGGTGGACGACAAAGTGATACTCGTCAATGAGGTCCCATTGTTCAACCTGCGATGCGATGTTGAGTGCACCGATGGAAATGTTTTTCCCCGGCTGTTGTTTTAACTTGACAATCTCTTTACGAAGATTTGAGTGGAGGAGCGTCGTGTTGTTCCACTCGACGTTCTTTAACGTCCTTGAAAAGACAATCTTTGGTATGGAATCAAATAAACGTGCGAATTCATTGATCGCTTCCGATTCCGACCGATTCACTGCCACATCGTGCCAGTACGGATACATTAGGTGATACGTATTGCGTCCGAGAATTTCAACGCCTGTATCGCGCAAGAGCGCGGTAAAGTACTCGTGCAATTCATCATCGGCGATCCCGTTTTCATGGCCACAGTAGCCGTCTATCGTGATGTTGATTGCAAAAACAACCTTTCTCATTTGTTGTGCCTCTGACATCGTTTGAATCCTTTATTGACTCCAGAAAGGGGTGCCAACGCACAGTTCCAGATTTCGACTGCGCTGACCCGATTCATTTGGTCCCGCCAATTGCAGGTTATGAACAAACAGCTATGCCAGCCGAGCGGGAGTAGGTCAAAGCGGCTTTGCGACAAGACCATGATCATTCGAGAGATCTTGATGATTCGGAGAGCAAACGCAGCGGCTGGGGACATTCCCTGAGCGCGTTCTCCAACAAACGCAGGTATCTGCCCCGCGTCACTTCTTGTGCGCCGAGCGATTCCGTGTGAGGCGTCAACATCTGAATGTCAAAGACAACATACCCCGCCTCGCGCAAACTCCCAATCAGATAATACAACGCGATTTTGGAGGCGTCCGTCGCGCGATGGAACATGGATTCGGCAGAGAAAAAGCCGTTGATGGCGACGCCAAACACGCCGCCGACGAGCCGCTCCCCCTGCCAACATTCGACGCTGTGCGCCAGACCCAGTTCAAATAACTGCCCGAATGCGCGGCGAAATTCCTGCGTAATCCAAACGCCATCCCCGCGATGACGCGGGAACGCGCAATAGGCGACCACTTGCTCAAACGCCTGATCTATGGTGACGACAAATGGGCGCGTTTTGATTTTGCGGGCGAGGCGACGCGAAACATACAAACCATCGAGTGGAATGATGGCGCGCGGGTCGGGTGACCACCACGTAACAGGATTCACCGACCACGCAAAAAGACCCTTCTGATAACCAGCGAGCATCAGCTCGGGGGAAAGGTCGAGACCGATAGCTACAGGTTCGTCTTTGGGTCCCTTGAGCGGGTCGGGCAAGTTGTCACCCACTTGCAGGATGGCGATCCCTTGATGCAAGATCATGCCACTCTGTGCAACAGCTCAGTGCGCGCTGACGAGACCCAAGTCCACCATCGTCAGCAGACCGGGCTTGGCTTTGATGACGCGCCGCGCCGTGTTGGCGACGACTGCGGCCGTGGAAATGTCGCCGTGAATGCCCTTGACCATCGTGTAAAGATCGGGCGTGCCCTGAATCCATATCTCGTCAGAGCTCTCTGCCGCGTCAACGCTGATTTCCAGTTCAAGAACGATTTTTTCCTCACCTCCGACAATGCCGCGTCCCGCCTGGCGCACGCCCGCAATAAACGTAGAGTCCACCGTAAGATAATCGGTGATGATGCGCTGAGCGGCGACGACCGGCTCTATTTCTTCCAGAATGTCGTCAAGTTTCCAACCCAGCCCGCGCGCCACGAGCGAGACCGACTCGCTCAGACCAACATGCCGAATCGCTTTGAGCGCAGCTGCCTGGCGAAACGCTTCCTGCGACATGCCTGCTCCAATTTTCTGCTGGAGCTGCCGACGGCGCTTGGTGGCATCCACCACACGTTTCACGCGCACGTGCTTTACGTCCTGACAGACCGCCGTCAACGCCACGGGCAGCGTGTCCATTGCAAAGCCAGGATTTATGCCGGTGCCCACAACGGTCACGCGCTTGCGTTTGGCAAGCTTGTGCAGTTCTTCAGCAGTTTGCGGGTTTTGCGCCCAGGGATCGGCAAGCTCTTCGCAGGTAGAAACAATATTTTTCCCCGCTGTGATAATTTGCTCCAATTGCGGGAGGACTTGGTCCAAGTACGAGCCGGTCGCATGTACCACCAGCTCGGCGTCCCTGGCAAGGACACGCCCGGGCTTGTCCGAAATCTTGACGCCCGTTTTTTGTGCCAGACCCAGCGCTTCGGAAATGTCCTTGCCCGCTTTTTCCGGGTCCGGGTCAACGGCGCCCACAATTTCATAATCGGGGCGGCTGGCAAGCACACGCGCGCATGCGGCGCCAATGGGTCCGAGACCAAACAAAATCACTCTGATTTTTTCTGCCACTGCTCTTCTCCTTTGCGTGAGCAACGAGGTTTTCTGGTTCACAAAAAACGAGTCCGCGAAAGGACTCGTTTCTGTCATGTCGGCGCGCTGCCCGCTTACGTTTTGGCTTTGGCTTTTTTATCGTCGCTTCGAGGTTTTGCCGTCAACGTCTGATAAATCCGTTGGACATTGTCCTTGTGTAGTTTTCGGACGACGCCATCCAGCAGAATAGGTGTGCCGCCGCACGATTCGAGGGTGATGTCAGCCAGCTTTTCTTTGCTCGTGCGGGTTGCGACTTTGGCTTTGACGCGTTCATAGATACAGTTGAGATACGCAATTTGCGCGTCAATGGATTCGTCAATTTCACCCTTGAGCAAAACGTCACCGTGCCCCTGGATGATATTCTCGACGTTCATTTCCTTGATCTGACTCAATGTATTGATCAACACTTCACGGTCGCCCCAGTAAATATGGGGCAGTGCCATGACCGCATCCCCGGCAAAGAGGATTTTTTCGCCCTCGATATAAATTCCGATCCCATCCAGCGTGTGTCCCGGCAAAGGCACGAGCTTGAGTATCCGTTCGCCCAGCTGAAACGTCATTTTGTCGGGAAAAGTCAGGTTGGGCAGACGCAAGACCACCTCCGCAAGCTCGGGAGTGGACTGACGCGCTTCATTCAGGTTCTTTTCTCCGCTCTTTCGCAGAATCTCGCGACACTTTTCGCTGGAAATAATGTCCGCTTCGGTGAAAAGGTAATTGCCATAGACGTGGTCGGCGTGATAATGGGTATTGATCACGTAACGAATGCCGCGCTTGTCGCGCGATTCGCCTCGCAAAAACTCGATCATTTCCCGTGTTTCGCGGGGGAATGGCAAAGTGTCAATAACAATAGTGCCCTCGTCGGTTACGATGGCGCCCGCCGTCACTTGAGCATACATCTCGCTCTGGAATACATAAATATCTTCGGTCACGCGTTCTTTACGCATTTGATATCCTGTCTAAAGGGTTGCGGCATCAGCTTAACATATCGCCGCGCGCTTTGTCAAGGGCACCGGACCACGCGCGCGGAGTGGGTATATAATTGCAGACCACGCCGACTCTGCACCCTGCGGCAAAAGACGGGACCCTATCGCAAGGGTGTCAAGAGCTCAATCAAAGGATGGTGTAAATGAATCGCGAAACGGACTCGTATTTGACCCCCAAAGCCCACGCCCGGCGTAAACCCAACGGGCAGATGGGCATCTTTGCGCGGGAGCACATTGAACGAGACGAGATTGTGACAGTTTGGGGCGGCGAAATCTTGTCGCGCGACGCGATGCTGGCGCTGCCGGAAGCGGCACGTCAGCATGTGATGCAGGTGGAAGAAGAATTTTTCCTGGGTGGGGGCGGCGCGGACGAGACCAACTATTTCAACCATTCGTGCGACCCGAATGTGGGTCTTTCGGGACAGATGGTGCTGCGCGCCATGCGCGAGATTCTACCGGGCGAGGAAATTTGTTTCGACTATGCGACCTGCGACGGTAGTCCGTATGATGAATTTGATTGCCAGTGCGGCGCGGTCAATTGTCGGGGCCAAGTACGCGGGACCGATTGGCAAATTCCCGAATTGTGGGAAAAATATGCAGGTTACTTTATTCCATACTTGCAGCGACGGATTGATCGGCTGCGCGCTCAAATAAAAACGACCTGAGACATCTCAGGTCGTTCTTATTTGCGAGTTCCCCGCCACGCCGTGTACGATTAGATTGTGAACCCGCTTTTAGCAGGTGTGGTAACCTAATATCCCGCCCAAGTCACAATACCCGCAGGTACTGCAAGCATGGTTGGCGAAAACCGGCTCCCGATAGAAACGTGTTGGCTCAGACCCCACACTCGCATCACGCACGCAGCAGGGCAATCAAAATGTTAGCACAAACTCGTTTGATGTCAAGGTCTGCAGGATCAAATTTTCCGGAGCGCATTTGTCCGCGCGCCCGCATGTCTTTGCATCCGGCTGAGACAAGCATCAGAAATTTCTCTTGACATCGAATTCTTCTGATGCTATTATTCCTACTACTTTACTAGGAATATGAAACTCACCTCTCGCAGCGAATATGCTCTGTTGGCGCTCGTTTTTCTTGCGCGCAGCGACTCGGCGCATCACATCTCTGTCGAGACAATTGCCCGCGCGCAAAACATCCCCCCAAAATTTCTGGAGCAGATCATGCTCGCGCTGAAACACGGGAAGTATGTGCACAGCGTCAAGGGACAGCGTGGCGGCTATCGGCTTGCCAAAGCGCCCGACAAGATTTCGCTCGCCGAGGTCATTCGTTTGTTCGACGGCGCGCTCGCCCCAACCGAATCGGTCAGCAAATACTTTTACGAGACCACCCCAATCGAAAA
This sequence comes from Anaerolineae bacterium, assembly GCA_020851635.1. Lineage (GTDB taxonomy): Bacteria > Chloroflexota > Anaerolineae > UBA4142 > SHND01 > SHND01. Next base: position 20,784 of record JADZCJ010000001.1, on the reverse strand, counting down.
AGAAAAGAACCTGCTCCGTGTTTTCAGACAAGTGCGCGACCAGGTGGCAGAGATTCTGGAAACAACTACGATCGCGGATGTGGTCTGAAAAACCGCTCCGGTAATTTGACAATTGGCGGCAAGTGATTATTCTACGAGGGTAATGAAATACGCTATTTTTCGCGCGGATTGTTGTTGCTCGCGGGGGTACACGCTGCCGCGATAGATTTTTGTGCCAAGCGGTTGTGTGTGCCTCACTCAGGTGGCACGGGCAACCCCTGTTTGGATTGCGGAAACGCCCGAATGTAAATTTCGGGTGTTTTTTTATCCTTGCAGGTTATTTGGCGCAATTCGTCTACTCCAAGAGAGGAGCCAGAATCATGTCAGTCAAGCATTTTAAACACGCGATTTTCCTACCGGTCAGTGCGGTCGCGCTTCTCGCCCTGCTGCTTGCCGCCTGCGCCGCGCCCACTGTTTCGCCGGGCGGCGCGCCCGCAGCTGTCGCGCCCACCCCGTCAGCCCAGGCGCAAGTTTCCACCGATCCGATCTATATCGGCGTAAGCGGTCCTTTGACGGGCGACCGCGCGCAATATGGCGCACAGTGGAAAAAGGGGTTTGACATGGCGTTGCAAGAAATCAACGCCGCCGGCGGTGTGCTCGGTCGCAAACTGGAATACATCTTTGAGGATTCCCAGAGCGACCCCAAGCAGTCCGTTGTGATCGCCCAAAAATTCGTGGCAGACCCGCGCATTATTGTCGAGTTGGGCGATTTCAGCAGCACCGCCTCCATGGCCGCTTCGCAGATTTATCAACGCGGCGGGCTGGTCCAGTTTGGATTCACCAATTCGCACCCCGACTTTACATACGCAGGCGGCGATTACACCTGGAGCACCTCAATCACTCAAAATCAAGCTTCCCCCGCTCTTGCCGATTTTGCCGTCAAGACGCTGGAGTTGAAAAAACTCGCTGTCTTTCAATTAAACAATGACTGGGGCAAGTCAACCAACGAATTGTTCACCAAGCGCGTACAGGAATTGGGCGCAGAGGTGGTAACATCCCAATCGTATCTCGATACCGAAAAGGATTTCCGCTCGGCGATCACAACCGTGCGTGACGCCAATCCCGACGGCATCATTTTGATCTCGTACCAGGCGGACGGCGCGCTGATCGCGCAGCAATTGCGCCAGGCCGGGCTGAATCAGCCGCTCGTCGGAAGCGCTTCCATTCAATCACCCGACTATATCAAGCTCGGCGGCAATGCGGTCGAGGGCACGTATATTCTGGGCGAATTCAACATCCAGGACCCGCGTCCCAATGTTCAGGCATTCGTCAAGGCATGGAAGGCGAAATACAATGAGGACCCCGACCTCTTTGGCACCTTGGCGTATGACACGGTCTATCTGATCAAGGCAGCGATCGAAGAGGGCGGCGCCACGCGCGAGGGAATCCACAGCGCGCTGCCCAAACTCAAGGATGTGCCGAGCATCGTCTATAAAAAGATCACCTTTGACCCAAACACCCGTCGCTCTCAAGACCCGCAATTCAATATTCTCGTCGTCAAGGATGGGCAGTTTGCCGCCTGGGACGGGACCAAACCAACCGCCCAATAGGGCAATGTCACAGCGGACGCGGCACAGGCAGAGAACCTGGCTGTGTCGTCTCGCTATCACATCATGACGATATTATCAAAACGCGAACGTGTGGATGCCGTGCTGCGCGGGGAACAACCGGACCGCGTCCCCGTCACTGCCTGGCGCCATTTTTTGGATGAGGAACGCGCGGCAGATACGCTGACGCAAGCGAGTTTAAAGCATTTCCATGATTTTGATTGGGACTGGCTCAAGGTAAACCCCCGCGCAACATATTATTCGGAAGCGTGGGGGAACCGTTATGATTTCACCAAATACGATTCTGTGATTCCTCGTCTGATTGACGGTCCCATCAACACACCCGCCGATCTGGACCGGATCGAGGAAATCAACCCGACCGGAGGCGTCTTTGCCGAGCAATTGGAACTGGTGCGGCGGGTGAAACAGGACATCGGCGACGCACACTTTGTCCAGACCGTATTTTCACCGCTTTCCGTGTTGTCATTTCTGGTCGCGCGTCCCCGACAGACCGGCATTGACGCGGCAATCCAGGCACAGTACGATGGCGTGCAGAAATTTCTGCGCGAGAACCCGCGCGGCGCGCATACCGCGCTCCAAAATATCACAACGACGCTGGGCAAATACGCGGCGGCGTCCATAGATGCGGGCGCAAGCGGATTGTTTTTTGCCATCGTAAAACTGGCGCGCGAGGGCATCCTGACCGAGGATGAGTTCAAAGAATTTGGCGTGCCCTATGACCTTGAGCTACTGGACGCTGTGCGGGGCGCGCCGTTCAATCTACTTCACATCTGCGGACCTCGAGTGTATTTTGAGCTTGCCCTGACGTATCCGGTTCACGCAATCAATTGGGCGACCCTGAATCAAAACAATCCGACCGTCGGACAAGCGTCAAAACAGACCTCAAAAACATTGATCGGGGGCATAGACGAATTAGGCGTCCTCGAAACAGGGACGCCCGAACAGGTGATTCTCGAAGCGCACGCGGCGATTCGCGCGACAAACGGGCGACAGCTCTTGCTCGCTCCCGGCTGCGGAACAAGCGTGGACGTGCCTGCCGCAAACTTGCATGCGTTACGCAGCGCAGTTGACAGCTTTACGCTGAATAGTGCAAACGACAGAATCGCTGCATAATTTGTATTCTGGACGCTCGCTGTAAAATCAATGGCGCATGGTTGTAGCAGACCTACACCATGCGCCATTCATCACCAGCCCCTGCCCCGATCCCGCGCATGGATAGTCTCCTTCGGACCCTTCTCGACCAGACCATCAACGGTCTCACGGTAGGCAACGTTTATGCGTTGATTGCCGTCGGCATCGCGTTGATTTTCGGCGTGGGGAATCTGATAAATTTCGCTCAGGGCTCGATTTTTATGGTTGGCGCGTATATAGGTTGGGCGCTGGTCACGCGCTATCAGGTCCCGCTGATTGGCGCGTTTCTCGGCGTCGCCGTTGTGTGCGCCGCAATCGGGATGCTGATGGAACGGTTCGCCCTGCGTCCGCTTGAAAACTCGGCGCGGATTGCCCCCCTGCTGGCGACCATCGGGATTGCCTTTGCGCTCGACCAACTCGTGCAGATCATCTTTTCACCCAACCCCCAATCGTTCCCCAACCCCTTGCCGCCGTTTCGCCTCCAACTCGGCGGCGTTACCATCGGCGCGATTGACCTGCTGATTGCGTTTGTGGGAGTGGGCGCCGCCGCGTCCTTGTTTTACTTTTTACGTTTCACCAAACTGGGTTGGGCGATTCGCGCGACCGCTCAAGACCGTGAAGCGGCACAGCAGATGGGCGTGGATGTCAACGCGGTCAATCAAATCACATTTGCAGTCGCCTCAATGCTTGGCGGGTTTGCCGGACTTTTGGTCGGAATCTATTTCCAAACCGTCTATCCGACCATGAGTTTCACGTGGGGCATCAAAGGGTTTGCGGCGGTGCTGTTGGGCGGTCTGGGCAACGTGCCGGGCGCGATACTGGGCGGTTTGGTCCTCGGACTGGTTGAAAGCTATGGGGTGGCGCTGCTCGGTCCGTCCTACCGCAATCTCTTTGCGTTCGTCATCCTGATAGCTGTTTTGGTATGGCGTCCCAACGGGTTGTTTCGTCGGAACCGCCGCACCCCCCCCGAGCCATTGACCGGCACGTTTATTCCCAACCAGAAACCCGTGCCCATTCCAAGATGGACAATCGTCGCGCTTGCCCTCGGCGCGCTGGCGCTCCCGCTCATCGTGACAGACCCATATCTCTTGCAAATTCTGACCAACGCGTGGCTGTTGAGCATGATCGCGCTGAGTGTTTCGCTGGCAACCGGCACGGCAGGTCAGGTCTCACTCGGCGCAGCAGGTTATGTTGCCATCGGCGCCTATGCTTCAGCGCTGGTGACTACACGGTTGGGATGGTCGTTCGAAATCTCTTTGCTTGTGGCAGCGTTCGTGAGCGCAGTATTTGGCGTATTGCTGACCCTGCCCGCTTTCAGACTGCGCGCTCATTATGTCGCCATCGCGACGCTCGCAATTGGCGAGATCGTGACGCTGGTGATCCTCAATGCCGCATGGTTGACCAATGGTCCGCTGGGAATAACCAATATTTCGCCGCCGAGTTTTTTGGGCTGGAAAGCGGTGACGGCACGCGAGGTCTATTGGTACGCGCTCATTTTGCTCCTTCTCGCCGCGCTCTTGCAGTGGCGTTTGCTCGCTTCACCGCTGGGACGGACCTGGCGCGCGATCCGCGAAGATGATGTCGCCGCGCAGGCGTATGGCATCAACCTGACACGCTACAAGGCGTTGGTTTTTGCCGTGAGTGCATTGATCGCAGGCGTGAGCGGCGCGTTTACGGCACACATGTACACCTTTATCAATCACGAGACCTTTACGGCGACGACTTCGATTCTCGCGCTGACCATGGTGATCCTGGGCGGCATGGGCAACATGGTTGGGGCGGTGGTCGGCGCCGTGCTGCTCACCGCGCTGCCCGAAGTGTTCCGCGGCTTTGTCGAATATCGCTATCTCCTCTATGGGCTTGTGTTGTTGATTCTCATTCGTTTTCGTCCCCAGGGGCTGCTGGGCACGGTCTAGCCGCCATTTCAAATTGGGCGTCTGTGTTCGAATGACGTTTTGATCAAGGAAGACCGCTTGAGCTTTGCTCAATTCCCATTTTGAAATAGTTTCCCCAAAACGATGCTGCAGCTAAGGAATGTTTCGCGCAGTTTTGACGGCGTACTTGCGGTGGACCACGTCAGCTTGAACGTGGCAGACGGCGAGACGGTGAGCGTGATTGGACCGAACGGCGCGGGTAAGACCACGCTGTTCAATTTGATCACGGGACTGGATGCGCCGACCGAGGGTGACATCGTATTCGATGGGCAAGCGCTGGTTAGGCGGCGCGCGGACGAATTTGCCACGCTCGGGATCGCGCGGACGTTTCAGCACGGCCGTGTGTTTGGCAATCTCACTGTGATGGAGAATGTGTTGATCGGGGCGCACACGCGTCGTCGAGCAGCGCAATCTCGGGTCCCGTTGATGGGTTTTTTTTATGAGCTGGTGAATGGGGTGTTGCCATTCCTCAGCCGCGACGAGGATATACAGCTGCGTCAAGAGGCAACAGAGATTCTGGCGCAGTTCGGTGATCGCCTTCTCCCGCGCCTCGACCAACCCGCTTACAGTCTTTCCTACGCCAACCGGAGGCGTGTCGAAATCGCGCGCGCTCTAGCGTTGAAACCGCGTCTCTTGTTGCTGGATGAGCCAACCGCAGGCATGAATCCGACCGAGACCGCGGAAATGCTCGCTCTGATTCGCGCGCTGCAGCGTCCCGGTCTGTCAATTCTGCTGATCGAGCACAAGCTGGCATTTGTCATGGAACTCTCGAAACGCATCGTGGTCATGGACAATGGGCAAAAAATCGCCGAGGGCGCACCCGGGACCATTCGGAACGACCCGCATGTGATCAACGCGTATCTTGGTCATGGCAAGCGCGCCTCGAGCCAGACAATACCCGAGGTCAACTCTACTCTGCTGGTGAAACCCCCATGACAGCCCCGGTCAACTCTCCACTCCTCGAGCTGCGGCATATTGACACCTTTTACGGACCCGCGCAGGTGCATTTCGATTTGAATTTGCGCGTCAACGCGGACGAAATTGTCTGTTTGCTCGGCGGAAATGCGAGCGGCAAGAGCACGACAATGAAAGTGATCTTGGGTCTGGTCACGCCGCGGGCGGGACACGTCTTGTTCGAGGGACAAGGTATTACGGGCTTGCCCACGCCACAAATCGTGCGCCGCGGCATCGGCTCTGTCCCCGAAGCGCGGCGAATCTTTCCCGACATGACCGTGCGCGAGAATTTGCTGATGGGCGCGTACTCGCGCAGTGACGCACAAGCGGTGAAACTCGACTATGAACGGATGCTGGACTTGTTTCCGCGCCTGCAGGAACGCATCAATCAGCGCGGTGGCGTGCTGAGCGGCGGCGAACAGCAGATGCTTGCGTTTGGGCGCGCCCTGATGAGCCGGCCGCGCTTGATCTGCATGGACGAACCGACGATGGGACTGTCGCCGCTATTTGTGGACCGTGTGCTGGAAACGATCGAGAAGATCCGGGCGCAGGGCATCGCGGTCTTTATGGTCGAACAGAACGCAAACCTCGCGCTTCAAATCGCGCAGCGCGGTTATGTACTTCAAAACGGACACATCGTCCTCGAAGGCGCCGCACGTGACCTTCTGGACAGTCCCGCCATCCGCGACGCATACCTGGGAGAATCCCAAAAAGAAAAATGACACCGCCCAAACCTCTGGATTCGGGCGGTGTCATTTTTGCAATTCACACTCCAAACGGCGCAAACATTTTCGCCGCCGGAATCTCATCAACGTCATAAGGCATTTCCTGATACACATTTTGAAAGAGGTGGTATGGCGTCTGCTAGGGCGTTTGCAAAGACCATTGACAAAAGCGGAAAAATGACCTTCACTCCGTTATGATAGGAAGTTCCCACAACCCATCTCACGGAGGAAGGTCATGGCCAAGTATAGTGCGCCCACCTTTGAGGTCAATCTCGATCCGGCAGGCTTTGTCATTGATCTTGACAGTTTGTATGCCCACTTGACGCAACTGAAAGACTCGCGCGACCCACGCGGGGTGCGTTACTCGCTGGTGACGATTTTGCTCTTCCTCCTGCTGGGCAAGTTCGTCGGGCAAGATACCCTTTCCGGCATTGCCGATTGAGTCGCAGAGCGCATCGGCGCCTTGAGCGAACTGTTGCATTTGCAAACGGTGCGGGCACCCCACGGCAGCACGTATGGGCGTTTGCTAGCGAATGGGATTGACCTGGACGAGTTCTCCCGCCTCGCCCGCGCATTCTTTGAAGCGCTGCCCCAGGCGGGTGAGAGCCTCGTGATCAATCTGGACGGGAAACACTTGCGTGCCACGATTCCGGCGGGACGCACCCACGGTGTGCATTTGCTCGCCGCGTTCCTACCGCGCGAAGGGTGGGTGCTCTTGCAACTCGAAGTGGGTCACAAGGAAAATGAAATTAGTGTTGCCCCACGCGTGCTCCAAGCCCTTGATTTACGGGGGAAAATCGTCACGGGCGATGCAATGCTCGCCCAGCGCGACTTGTCGCTTCAAATTGTCCAAGCGGGCGGCGATTATCTGTGGACCGTAAAAAACAATCAGTCCGATTTATACGATGCCATTGCGACCCTCTTTGCGCCCGAACGCGTGACCAAAGGCTTCAGTGCGCCAAAAAAAGAAATGCGTCTGGCAAAGACCGTGGGGATCGGGCATGGTCGGCTTGAACTCCGCCAGTTGACGGCGAGTGGTGAACTCAAGGCGTATTTGGGCTGGCCCGGTGCCGAGCAAGTTTTCCGTATCGTACGCACCTTCACGCGTCAAGCCGATGGCAAACCGATGCATGAAATTTCGTTCGGCATCACCAGACTCACCTCCCACCAAGCCGATGCCCCTGCTTTATTGCGGTTGGTGCGAGAACATTGGCAAATTGAAAACGCGCTGCACTATCGCCGCGATGTGACCTTCCGTGAAGATTGGTGCACCCTGCGGCGAGGCAAAGTGCCGCAACTGATGGCTGCCCTCAACAATTTGGTCTTGGGCATCTTGCAGCGCACCGGGGCAACCAACATTCCTCATGCACGGCGGCACTATGATGCCCATTTCGACCAGGCCGCAAAACTGCTCCTTTGTGCCTTACCCTGACTTTGCAAAAGCCCTGATTACGCTGTTGACACATTTGATTCCGGGTGTATAATAGTTACGGTCGGGTTAAGCACATGTCCGAAACCCCCGTCGGTTTCCCGTTTCGTCTAGCGGTGATCGGCCCCGATGATCTGGTAGACCAGGTCGTAAGCATTGGGCAGGAGTTTCCACACCTGCGCTTTAGCCGCTACCCTTATGAGATCGAAACCGAAGCACCGGTCTTGGCAGATCAAGCCGCACTCCAGGCCGACCTGATCCTTTTCACAGGCGCAGCTCCTTTTTACTGGACCAAAATCTCTGGAAATCCGAATATCCCTTTCCTTTTCGTTCCCTTGACGGGCTCTAGCTTTCTCCGCACACTTTTTGTCGTCCGCGAAGAGCACCGATTCCGGCCAGGCAAGTTGAGCATAGACACCCCCAACCTAAATTTGGCACTGGAAACCCTAAACGAGCTGGGTCTGTCGGCAGACGATGTTTATGTCAAGGAACTCTCAATTCCCGCGAAAGCAGATGATTTGGCTGCCTTTCATACTTCACTATGGAAGGAAGGCAAAATCTATGCTGCAATTACCTGCCTGCGTTCAGTCTATCTCCGGCTCAAAACGGATGGCCTCCCGGTCTTTCGGGTACTAGTCACAAACTCAGCCATACGCACAACGTTAAAGCTAGCTCAGGCCCAGGCTGAGCAATTGCGCTACAAGGGCACTCAAATCGCGGTGCAGATTTGTGAGATTGACAATTTCGACGATCCCATCAAGCGTTCGAACTCCGGATATGAGGGTAAGCGAGTGAGATTGGCCTTACAGCGCGTCTTGAACGATTACTCGGAACGGATCTGGGCATCCGTACCATCTACTGGCGGACCCCAGTTCACGATCTATACCACACGCGGCATATTAGAAGCCACGACTGACTTTTTTCAATGTGACCCTCTTTTGGAAGAGATACGTCGGGAAATGTCAGTTACTGTCAGCATTGGAACCGGGCTCGGTCCAACAGCTTTTCATGCCGAGGCCAATGCAAGACAAACGGTAGAACGGGCAAAAGCGGCAGGAGGCAATTGTTCGTTCGTCATGACCGATGACGGGCGCTTGATCGGTCCGCTGGAAGGGCACCCATCGCTCGAGGCAGTGATCACAGAGAGAGACTCGGGGCTGACCGAATCAGCCAAGCGCGCCGGCATGAGTATCGAGACCTTGAGCCGAATCATGTCTCTACTCCAATCTTTGGGCAGAGAGACGATCACCGCTGTTGAACTGGCCCAAGCCCTTCGAATTGCGCCGCGCGGCGCGCGGCGTATGTTGCTGCGCTTGGAACAAGCCAGGATGGCACAAGTTTTCGGCGAGGAGCAACCGCTTCCGAGCGGCCGACCGCGCCGGGTGTATCGAGTGCATTTGCTCTGATCCAACCCTTCCGCTAGTTGATCACCGTCATGCTCTCTTTCCTGCCACAATGGTGGCTGACATACATCCACTCTGCAGCGATCAGACCTCGCCGCGCGTCAGAGTGTCAAATATGAAGACAATCTTGCCAAATGTGACAAAGGTCTCCACCCAAGTTGAGCCAGATTTTGAGTAGTCTCAAGCATATGGTGCGCGTCGCAGCTAATTCTGCCACCTTGATTCAACAAACGCACCATGGCGTCTCTTTACGTTTCGCACCGACCATTGCGTTGTCGAGCGCGTCTTGAGACTCAAAGGCATACCCGCCTTTCAACTGCCTTTGGAACTCTATTTTACGAAGCAAAATGGCGTTGGTGCATGAATCGTAAAACAGGCGCGCCGATTTGCGTTTCCAGCAAACGTGCCGAGAGACTATCACCAAAAATCGTTTTCATCCGATACATCCCTGTTTCTGCTAACGAACGCACATGATAACCTACCGTCTGCTTCCACTTCTTCCGTCCCTGGCGCCGAATGGCGCGCAGGTTCTCGTCGCGTTTGAGACGTGCGGCGCGCGTATTGCCATGTTGCCAAATCCGCGCATTCTTGCGTGGGGGGATGAGGACACGGGCATTCGGCGCACGGGTCTGTAAACTGGTGTAGACTTTGCGTTTGTCGTAACTCCCATCGGCGGCATAGGCTTCAAGCGGTTGTGCGATTTGTTGCAATAAGGCGTCCGCCATCTCGTCATCACTGACACTGTTTTCGGTCAACGCGGCGGCTTGAATCTCGCCGCTGGCGGGATCAATCCCCAAATGCAGTTTGCGCCAGGTGCGCCGTTTGGACTTGCCGTGCGTGCGCACTTTCCATTCGCCTTCGCCGTAGACTTTCAGGCCTGTGCTGTCCATGACGATCGCCAGCGGACCGCGCGCCTTCTTGGGCAACTTCACCTGCAGGGTTTGGGCACGGCGGGAGAGCGTCGAATGGTCGGGCACAGGCAAGGCGAGGCCGAGCCATTGGAACACCGAGCGCAGGAAGCCTTCGGTTTGGCGATTGGTCAAATGAAAGACTTCTTTCACCGTCAACATGGTCGTCATTGCCTGGTCGCTGTAGGCAAATTGGGCGCCGCGCTGGAGTTCGCCGTGGTGACACCACGTTTGTTCAAAATCATCCGCCAACCAAAACGTGAGGGAACCGCGTTGGACGAGCGCTTTGTCGTAGCAACTCCAGTTCCGAATGCGATATAATGGTTTTTGGCATGAGCGTATTCTCTTGTTTTGGTTTGGCATAACCCAAGATTATACGCTTATGCCACTTTCATGCACCAACGCCAAGCAAAATCGCAACTGATTCATTCTGTCAGAAGGGCCTAATGAGCACCTACTCCCCTGGTATGCCCAAGTGCGTGGGCGTCGCCTGAGAAAGGAACATTTTCATGGACCATACAAAACCAAGACTTGATCTCTACGGCGTTCCATGGGCCACCGTCAATTTTAACGGCATGCCCTACCGCCCGTTGGGCGTCTCCGGACTCCAGGCCTCTTCAGTCGGTCTCGGGGCATGGAAGATTGGCTATCCCGAAACAGGAGACGAAGCGCGGGTTGATGAACCGCGAGCGCTCAAGATTTTTGACCGAGCTATTGAACTTGGCGTCACCTTCTGGGACACCGCAAATCGCTACAACAACGGTTCTGGCAATTCCGAGCGCGTCATCGGCACGTGGTTCCAGCAGAACCCCGACCAGCGACGCAATGTCGTTCTGGCGACCAAGGTCTTCGGAGGGATGGATGGACGCACTCCCAACCACGGAGGTCTGTCGCGAGGCAGCTTGCTCGATGCAGTCTATGCCTCCCTGGCGCGCCTACAGGTCGATCACATTGATCTGCTCTACTTTCACGCCTACGACGAGCGGACACCCATCGAGGAGACTCTGACAGCCTTCGAGGACCTCGTGCAACGAGACCTCGTGCGTTACCTCGCGGTCTCAAATTTCAACGTACACAATTTGGAGCACTACCGTGAGGTGTCGCACACCCTATCAGTGCGCTGCCGCCCCATCGCCGTCCAGAACCAGTTCAACATCCTGCATGACGAGGATCCGCAGCGTTCCGGCGTACTGGATTATGCGGCGCGTCACAGACTCTCATTCGTCGCCTGGAGTCCGCTCGGCCGCGGGCTGCTCACCGAGCGTTACTTGGAAGGGCGACATACGGGTCCTGGCGACCGACTCTACGACGAAGGCACGTTGGCCCAAGACCTTGTTGCGGCAACTACAGTGAAGCTGCGCCGTCTGGCTGCTCTAGCACACGATTGGGGATTAAAGCTCAACGAGCTCGCACTCACTTATATGTTGGCACTACCAGGCATGGGACCCGTAATCCCTTCCGTCACCTCCATCGAACAGCTCGAGTCGAATGCTAAGGCAGGCAAGCTGACACTGAGTCAGGAGCAAATCGAGAAGGTACGAGTAGCTCTTGCCGACTTGGACTGACATTTGTCTTACTGCTTTATTTCGGATTCTTTTCAAGGAGCAAAAGCGTGATCATCGACGCGCACGTGCACATCGGCAAGCTTCCCGGCTATGCTGCAGACGCGGAAGAGCTGCTACGGCTGGCGGACCGCGTCGGTTTTGACAGGATCGTGTGCAGCCATTTTGGGGCAATGGACTATGACATGTATGAAGGCAACCGCCAGCTCGGCCACGCCATACATCTCCATCCTGACCGCATCCAAGGTTATGCCGCGATCACATCGGCGCGCTATGGACAGCGGGCTGTTGACGAAATCCAGCGTTGTCACGAGGTCTACGGCATGCGCGGGGTCAAGATCCTCCACCGTGTCGGCGGTCTTGGCAGCTATGGGCTGATCACTTCCATCAATGAACCCTTTATGTATCCAATCATACAACGGGCAGCTGAGCTCAAACTGCCAATTCTGGCCCATTCCACTCCAGAGGAATGCGAGGGCCTCTCGCAAGTTGTTCCGGACGCCGTTATCATTATGGCGCACGCGGGCGGCTGTCCAACGGCGCTGGGTGATTGGAATAGAGCCATCCTTGCCGCCCGTCGCTATTCAAACATCTTTCTGGACACTACCAGCTCCATGAATGACCTCGGCTACATCGAAGCGGCTGTGGCGGCAGTCGGACCCGAGCGCGTGCTCTTTGGCACCGACATGCCATTGCTGGACCCGTTTTTCGGTCTGTCCAAAGTGACGGGGACCGAACTAAGCTCGGAGACGCTCGCTCTACTGCTGGCAGGGAACATCCAGCGATTAATGAACTGGGCGTAGACTACAGGAGGACCCGGTGATTGTTGATATCAACGCCTATTGTGGGAACTGGCCCTATTGGCCAATCAAACACTCGAGTGCTACCGATCTCGTGACGCTGATGGATCGGGTCGGCATAGATCGCGCGGTAATTACGTCGACGCAGGGACCGTTCGTCGGCAGTCCAGAAGGAAACGCGGAAACTGTACGCATCGTCGCTGGGCAGCCTGATCGGTTAATCGGTTTCGCAACCGCAAGCCCGACCGACGAGGCGGCGGCGCTGACAGACCTCGTCCGCTGTCATGAATCGGGCATGCGCGGACTGCGTCTCTTTCCACAGCATCATCAGTACCGGTTGGACGACGATCCGATTCTTGGCGATATCCTGAACACGGTATCAAGCTGGGGCTGGCCCGTATTGATCCCCATTCGCCTGATTATGAACTGGGGGTTGCCCAGTTTTGACGTGCGAGAGATCGGCAACCTTGCCGCGCGCTACCCCTCAGTCAACTTTATTATCAGCGGCGTGAATTATGGCGAGCTGCGTGATTCTCTAGCTGTGATGCGTCGCAGCGCTAACGTTGGTATCGAGACGTCATGCTTGCAGGTGCATGAGGGAGTCAAAGGTCTGGTGGACAGAGTTGGGTCTAGCAGGGTGTATTTCGGCACCGGGCTGCCCCTGCAGTATCCTGCGGCTGGAATGGCGAAAGTTCAGCATGCAGAGATCGATCAAGTGAGCCGTGAGGCAATCCTTGGAGGCAATGCTATGCGGTGTCTCTGACTGCAATAGGAGTCAACCGATCGCCTGGTACATTTTGAGACAGGAAGGATACGATGCAAAATAATCTCAAGAGGGTACTCAAGCAGGGTGGCGTTGCCGTCGGCGCGACCATCCTAGAGTGTCCGCGGCCGGCAGTCGCCAAGGTGCTTGGCCTAGCCGGTTTTGATTTTCTCTTTTTGGAATATGAGCATGCCTACTTTAATGAGGAGAATATGGCGGCCCTGATTTTGGCCGCCCGTGATAGCAACCTCCCCACAGTAGTCAAGGTCCCTTCGCTGCACCGACATTTTATCTCCCGAGCACTCGACGCCGGCGCGCTGGGTATTCAGCTCCCCCGCACCAACTCTGCCGCAGACGTCCGCGCGATGGTCCAATATGCCAAATTTCCACCACTCGGCGATCGGGCCGGTTGCCCTGGACTCGCCAACACTGACTTTCGTCCAGTCGCTGCTGAAGAATTCTTCCGGTCAGGGAATGAAGAGACCCTCATTGTCGGTCACATCGAGACGCAGGAAGGTCTGGATAACCTAGACGAAATTCTGGATGTCCCGGGTCTCGACGCTATCTTCATCGGACCGTACGACCTGTCTGCGGCCTTGGGTCTGCCTGGGCAGGTCACTCATCCTCGCCTCCTGGATGCCGCGCAACGCGTCATCGACGGCGCACGCACCCACGGTATTGCCGCTGGCATATATGTAGGAGATGTTGAGAGTGGGCAGCTATGGATTGAGAAGGGCATGCAGTTGATCGAGACGGTGAGCGAGCTCAGCATGATTTACGCGAGAGGCAGCGAGTTGATGACTCAGTTTCGTGCCTTGACGCATAAATCGGCGAAGGTCATGCCTGTCTAGCGTGCGGCTTCGGAGGTTAACGTGATTATAGATTCTCATGTCCACACGGGCAAGATGCCCGGCTGCAAGGGAACAGCCGACGAGCTTGTCGCGTTGGCCGACAAGCTGGGTTTTGACCGCGTCTTCGCCAGCCATTTGGGAGCAATCAAGTACGACTATCATGCGGGTAATCGAGAACTGGCCAAAGACATCAAGCGCTTCCCCGACCGTCTGCTGGGTTACGTCGCTATTCCGAGTCCGTATTGTGGACAGGCAGCCCTTGACGAGTTGCGGCGAGGGATCGAGTTCCACGGATTGAGCGGACTCAAGATCTATTCCCAGCCCGGCGGCGCACTCGGCGGTTATAGCACTCTCTTTTCCATCGCCAACCCGGCCATGTATCCTTTGCTCGCCGCAGCGGCAGATCTGCATTGCCCTGTCCTGGCTCACTGCACTCCCGACGAGTGCGACAGGGTCATGACCGAAGTCCCCGGGGTCATCATGCTGATGGCGCATTCAGGCGGTATGCCGCCAGGACTAGGAGATTGGCAAAAGGCCATCGCGGTAGCAAAGCGCCACCCAACCGTCTATCTTGACACGGCTACGTCGATGTTCGATCTGGGTTTTATCGAGGCCGCGGTGGCCGCCCTCGGTCCTCAGCGGGTGATCTTTGGTACGGACATGCCCCTGCTCGACCCCTGGTCGCAAAAAGCAAGGATAACCAGTGCCGAAATCAGCCCGCAAGAACGCGACCTGATCCTGGGCGGCAATATGCAACGTCTATTGGGGCTTTGAGGACAGCTTGAGAAGAAAGGAGGCACAGAAAGATACGACTGCAGATAGGCTCGTCGCGTTCAAAAATGATTCAGAAGATACTGAAGGAGGAGAAAGATGAACTCGAAAAAGCTGTTGCCGATCCTCTTGGGTCTGGCCGTACTGACTATATTTGGCGTTGCCTGTGCAGCACCGACGGCAGTGTCAGTGCCCGTGCCCACTGCCGCCTCGGCGGCTAGCGCACCCACGACTGCTTCGGCTTCTACAGACAACGTGCAGCTCGACGTCTGGGTTCGCTTTCCAGAGGTACAGAAGTTATTGCAAGAATTGGGCGACAAGTACACCGAGACCCATCCGAATGTCAAGATTGTCGTGTCCCTATTCGCACAGCGAGCGCTGGACGACAAGATCGCTGTGGCGTTGCCCGCAAAACAGGGACCAGATATTGTCGAGAACGACGCGATCACCATGGCCCCATACGAAACTCAAGGATTGCTGTCCTACGTGCCGGATGACCTTGCAGCGTATGCCAAGGAACACCTACTCCCCAGGGCAGTGGACAACGCTACCAACGAACAGGGCAAAATGTTCAACATTCCACTGATGGTGGGTATACAGGGAATCTACGTCAATAAGGATTACCTGGAGGAGGCCGGGTTGAGCGGATGCCCAGCTACCGTCGACGAACTACTCCAGTGGGCAAAAAAACTGACCAAGTACGACGACAAAGGTGCCGTTACACGCTCCGGGTTTAGCTTCCGACTCTCCGGGGGCGGCTATGGCACAGCCGAAAAGTTTTGGGCCCTCGCTATGGTCCCTTACGGTACCGCGCCTTGGAAGCAGGTCGGTGACAAATGGACGAATGGCTATGACAACGACGGCGGTGTCAGTGCCCTGATGATGTACGTTGACGGCATGAACAAACTCAAGGTGGACAGCCCTGACATCAAACACGATTCCGAGGGCTTTGGACTTGGCATGTCGTCCATGTTCCAGCGCGAGTCTTCCGTCATCGCCTACCTGGCCGAAAATGCTCCCAATATCAACTACGACACTTGCTTGATGCCCAAGGGACCGGCTGACTGGGGCACAGCTGGCTCTGCCGGTGGACTGAGCGTCATCCAGACAAGCAAAAACCAGGCCGTAGCGTACGACTGGCTCAAGTTCTTGCTGAGTGATGAGAACCAATACCGTCTGCTTGACCAGACCGGCTGGTTGCCAGTGAACAAGGATGCCGATTATTCGGCCATTTACAAAAAGATACCACAATATCAGGGATTCCTGAAAGCGCTCAACACCCCCGGCTACAACGTCTACTTTTATCCAAAGTTGCCCGTGGCAGTGGATATTGAGGGCAAGATGGCTGACGCCCTAGTGCCCGCCTTTGTGGATCCTTCTTATGTGGACAACCCGACCGCCGCGAAGGAGTTGATTCACAAGATGGCGCAGACTACCGACCAGATCCTATCAGACGCCGACCTGCTTGCCGAGTAGAGCGGTTTCGGGTTGAACATCCATGCACGGCAAGCTAGCCAACTGAAGAAGGTTGGGCAGGTTCGCAGTGTGGACAGCGCGTGTTGCGAACCTGCCCGCTGAACGCCGCCGATCGGCTGCCAGACTCGAGCAGTGAAGGAGAGCCCCATGACCAGCAAGATCGAACCTCGATCTAACGAGTCCCTGAGCTCGGACAGAGGCGCGCCTGTAGAACGCGCCCCTGTCGGTGTGCTGTCCCGCCTCATCGGACGCCCGGGTTCGGTCCGCAGAGAACAACGTAAGTTTCTGTTGATCGCGTTCGTTCCTGTGATAGCGCTCTTCTTAATTATCCGCGTGATTCCCATCGGGTGGCTCTTGGGCTTATCGTTCACTAATTCCAGCTTAAAACGGTCTGGCGCCAGGTTCGTGGGCATGCAAAATTATGCGCGGCTGCTGGACGACAGCCAGTTCATCTTGTCGTTCAAAAATACCATGGAGTTCGTCATCATCAGTGTACCGCTGGTTATTATTCTGGGCTTGCTCATTGCCCTACTGATGAACCGCAAGTTGCGGTTCGAGGGGTTTTATCAGATCCTCTTCTTTTTGCCCTTTATCATCTCCACTGTGCCGGTAGCCATCGTCTGGAAGTGGATTTATGCCCCCGGTACTGTAGGTCTCGCGAATTACCTCCTGATGAGCGTCGGGCTTCCGCGGGTTGGATGGTTGAGCGATCCCAAGATTACTTTGTTCGCCGTAATCATCATGTATGTATGGAAGAACCTGGGCTATTACGTCGTGGTATTCCTCGTCGGACTAAAAAGCATCCCTGGCGAGCTGCGGGATGCCGCCCAGGTTGACGGCGCCTCTTCCAAGCAGGTCACTCGGTACATCGATCTCCCACTCCTGCGGCCGCTAATCTTATTCGGTACTATCTATGCGACGATTGCGGCTATGGCCGTTTTCACAATAGTCTATGTCATGTCGCAGGGAACAGATGTATCTGCCGGAACACAGATCTCGGTGCTAGCGATGCAAATTTATCAAGAAGGCTTTGTGTACGGCAACATGGGGTACGCTTCCGCGATCGCGGCGGTGCTCTTTGTCGCGTCGTTGTTATTCATCGTGATTCAGTTCAGAGCTTTGAATCGAGAATAGGAGGGATTTAACGTGAGCACAAACCCCATTCGAATTAACCTTCGCCCCATGCACAGGTTCAAGTGGGAGCGTCTGCTTCTCAACATGGTCCTGCTCGCGGCCGGCTTGATCATGATCTTTCCGCTGCTCTGGGCGGTCATGACCTCATTCAAGCCCAGTATCGAGATCGTGAGCCACACACCCTCGATACTGCCTCAGACCTGGACCCTTGAGAACTATGTCAAGATTCCAAACATCGCTCCATTTGCGCGCTTTTTCTTTAACAGCTTAATCATCTCCGGCGTCAGCACAATCTTCGTCGTCGCGGGCTCGGTCACGGCAGGATATGTCTTCGCCAAGTACCACTTTCGTGGCCGCGATGTCCTGCTCTTGCTGGTGATCGCGACGATCATCATTCCAATGGAGAGCTATGTTATCCCGCTATTCCTGACCATCAACACATTTGGCTGGGTAAACAGCTATGCCGGGATCATCTACCCCACCATTATCATGAGCACCGGCATCTTTTTCCTTCGCCAGAGTATCGTCTCGGTGCCCGACGAACTGATTGCTGCCGCCCGCATTGACGGCTGCTCCGAGTTCGGCGTCTTACGCCACGTCATCTTCCCAACTTCTAGCTCCGCCATCGCAGCGATCGCCATCGTGAACTGGGTCTTTACGTGGGGGTTGTTCCTGTGGCCGTTGATCGTCGCTAGCTCCGCCAACATGTTCACGATGGAAATCGGTCTAATGTACTTTCAACGCGAGTACATCGTTGACTATGGTGGCACTATGGCCGCCACGGTGGTGACGATGATCCCTATCGTCATCTTTTTTCTGATTTTCCGCAGGCGCATCATCGAAGGCATTGCCACCACAGGCATGAAGGGTGTATGAGCTAGCCCTGCATCTGCGTGGCAGGCATACCTGAATCTAGATGCTACCTTTTGGAAGGAGTGAATGGATATTATGATTAGCCGAACCAAATCAAATGCTTTGCTGGAACGAGCTAGGAACGATTTGCCGGGCGGTGTCGGCAGCGACATCCGCCTCGCCGAAAAGCCGTTTCCGATATTCTTCGACCATGCCCG
The DNA here is from genome assembly GCA_020851635.1 of Anaerolineae bacterium. Lineage (GTDB taxonomy): Bacteria > Chloroflexota > Anaerolineae > UBA4142 > SHND01 > SHND01. Next base: position 2,266 of record JADZCJ010000001.1, on the reverse strand, counting down.
CGGGTCGCACATGTGGGATGTTGACGGCAATGAGTACATCGACTATATGCTCGCCATGGGCCCGCTCATCCTCGGTCACACTCCAGCCCCAGTCATTGAGGCAGTCAAGCAGCAGCTTGACCGTGGGCTGATCTACGGTGGACAGCATGAACTCGAGGTCCAGGTCGCAGAAAAGATCCGCCAGCACGTGCCGTGCGCCGAGATGGTGCGGTTTAACAACACCGGTTCTGAAGCCGTGCACGCCGCGCTGCGCTTGGCGCGCGGATATACTGGGCGGCAAAAGATAGTCAAGTTCGAGGGACACTACCATGGCTGGCTTGACAGTGCTCTCATCAGTTCGGGACCCTCACTAGGGCAGGCTGGGCCGCCACTTGCTCCGAACGCAGTGTTAGAGAGTGGGGGCCAAGCCAAGAGTGTCCTCGATGACGTGATCGTGTTGCCTTGGAACAACCTCGAACTGTTGGCAGCGACGCTACGCGAGCACGGCGACGAGATTGCGGGCATCATTACCGAGCCCATCATGTGCAATTCCGGCGATATTATGCCTCGAAGCGGTTACCTCGAGGGTATGCGCCGGCTGTGTACAGAATTCGGCGTCGTCCTAATTTTCGACGAAGTGATAACGGGCTTTCGCTATGGACTCGGCGGCGCTCAAGGTTTGTTCGGTGTCGTACCCGACCTGGCGGTGTTTGCCAAGGCAGTCGCCGCCGGTTTCCCGCTGAGCTGTGTTGCGGGCAAGCGGACGATCATGGAGCTGATCGCACAGCGACGTGTGATGCACGCAGGCACTTATAATACTGGGGCGGTTGTCATGGCCGCAGCTCTGGCGACCCTCAAGGAGTTGGAACGAAACGACGGTGCCGTCTACCGTCACTTGTGGGCTATCGGCGAAAAGCTAAGCAACGGCATACGTGCGCTCTTGCAGGAGTGTCGGATCCCTGCCCTGGTGAATAACACCGGGCCGAGTTTCTATGTTGCCCTGACGGACTGCCAGACATTCTACGATTACCGCGATACACTCAAGCGCGATGACGCCACCTACCAGCGACTGGCTGCCGCTCTCGCCGATCGCGGTGTGCGCATCAAGTCAAACGGGCTGTGGTTCCTTTCGGCAGCACACACTGACTTGGATGTAGACGTGACACTCGAGGCCCTGCGCTCGGCGATCTCCGATGTTATGGGATGATCACAATATGGGCCGTATGCTATCAGCAAAAAAAGGGAGAAATTGAGAAATGCGCCTCTGTTATGCGCGTCATGCCGGTCGGACTTTCATCGGGCTGGCTCAAGGCGCACGATGGCTAAACCTGACTGAGATCATGCGAGCTGACACGACTCGCTTTGGCTGGCTCAAGGTGCATCCTGAACCGACGATCGTCGACCTACTCGCGTATGAGAGCGACCCCCGCGGCATGCTTGTGCAGGTGGTGTCAAGTTTGCGGGCCGCGGGGCGGCTGGATGATTATCTGGTCGCAGAGCCAGTTGAGCTCCTAGCTCCGATCACGCGGCCGTCCAAGATCTTGGCCGTTGGTCGAAACTATCTCTTGCACGCCATACAGGACAGCACCTTAGGCGTACCGGATGAGCCGATCATTTTTGCCAAAGCCCCCTCGGCCATCATCGGACCCGATGCCAACGTGATTTACCACGATTATGTCGGCCGCCTCGATTATGAGATCGAGCTCGCCGTAATCATTGGCAAGCGAACCTGGCGCATTCCCGAGAGCCAAGCAATGGATCATATTGCCGGGTACACGGTGCTCAACGATATCACCGATCGGGCAATGCAGATTCAGGATATTGACAAGCACAACCCCTGGTTACGCTCCAAGAGTCTGGATACTTTTTGTCCGCTTGGTCCCTATTTGGTGCTGACCGACGAGATCCTAGACCCGCATTGCTTGGACCTGACGCTCAAGGTCAACGGCGAGGTACGCCAGCACTCGAACACCTCCAAGATGATCTTCAATATCCCCCATATCATCGCTTTTATCAGCAAGCACATGACCCTTGAACCGGGCGACATCATCGCTACGGGTACGCCGGAAGGCATCGGCCCGGTCCAAGTGGGTGACGTGATGGAAGGCAGCGTTAGTGGGCTGGGAACCCTAACGAATCAGATTGTCCGTGTGTGAACTCGGATTAGAGCGAATTCCTCTTTGACTCAAGGCGAAAGATAACCGCAGTGTTCGAACCAAGCGCGCGCATCTTCGGGCGTAATGGATTGGAATGCCAGATTGAGTGCTTCAACGAGCTCATCGAAGGT